>NZ_CM001488.1:2755839-3099400 GCF_000233695.2 Desulfobacter postgatei 2ac9
AGTTAAACCGAATCCGTCTGGATCATCATTCAGGGAGTGTCCCCATAATTCTTCGGCAAGTGTTTGGGAATTGCTGCTCTCTTTGAGTTCAAGAATGTAAACACTGCCGGCGGGTACCAGCTTGGAAAATGCCTTAGGCCCATGTTTTTCAAACTCCCAGCCGCTCACGGCTTGCCACCGTTCCACATGAGCACTGCGCAGACGGACCTTGATGCCGCTTCCAGGGTGCGTTTTAAATTCGTTCTTTTCATCGGGGAGCATCCAATCCGGTGCCCATCCGCCGAATTTACCCGGACTTGCCAGGATCAGGCGCAAATATTTTTTATTGTTCAGCCAGTCCGGACAAGGCGGTAAAAACGTCCGGATCGGTTCGATCTGTGCAACCCGTCTTTCTCCGCCTAAATGACAGGAGCCTTTCAGGTGATCATTACTCTCTATGCCGTTCACCTGTATGCCGATGGCAAAGTATCCCGGCCTTTCTGCCTGGCCGCCACTTTCCAGCCGTATTCCCTGGGAAGAAAACAGACGGCCGTGATCTGCAGTGCCGGTATGGGCGGAAATGGCGGTATGAATACGCAACTCCAGTTGTGGCCAGCTAAGTCCTAAATTTTCAGCCTGCCAGAGGCGTTTCTCAAGTTTGCCATGTTTCAGCCAATACAAAAATACATCCTTAAACCAAAGATCCGGTTTGCTTTTGGCTGGTTTTGAATTTACCTCCCGGATCGGAATCATCCAGTTTGACACATTAAAATCTGTTCCGCCTGTCTCGTCAGCGGCTTGATAAGAAAAAGGAATTATATTCAACTCATTTGAATTCTGATTTTTTTCCTGAAAACAAAAGGCATCAACCGGAGCGGGGAAAAGGGGCTGCCAGTCCTGGCCAAGCGCATTCCGCCATAACGGCAGGCAACAGTTGCGAACCTTTCGAATCATTTCAATATTCTTTAGCCGGTCAGGCCCAGTAAAATAATCTTTGGCCCGCTGCTCGCCGATTTTTGTTCGGATCAATCCGCTGATCGTAGAAGGCCAGGGCCAGCGCAGAGCTCCGCCGTGGACATGGCCCTGCTCACCAAAGGGGCGACCGTCACGAAAAATGAGAGGATCACTGCTTGTTATGGTGAAATTCATCAGTTCATCTCCTTATTTTGACCAGTTAGCGTTGGCCAGTTTTTTTGCTTTGGCCAATTGAAGGGCAATGACAAGCTCATCTGAAATATGCCGCAAATCCGTTTCTCCTTGAATAATGAAGGCTGCATCATCCGAGCAAAGCTGTTTTGTGGATCTGTCCCGTTTACGTCCGATTATTCGCAACGCTTCTGCACATGCGGGATTTGCAGGTTCACTGCTGTTTTGCCATGCCAGGCTGGGACCGCATTGATCCGCAATCAGGCGCAGCTGATATCCCAGGGTGCTGGGCAGCCTTTCTGCAATGATGGCTTCCTGATAGCGGTTAAGTCTTGCAGGCAAACCTGAGTCCCCCTGCCAGGGCCCATGAATGCTTATAGGCGAACCGCTGCGTTTATCCTGAATGACGGCAAGACAGTTTTTCCCCCCGACATCTTTGGCTATATGTTCTGCCTGGCGGGCCAGGGTCAGGGCATCGGCCAGGGGCGTTCGCTGATGAACAATGACCATACCTAAAGAAAACGTGGGCGGGGCAAGCTTTAATTTTTTACCAACCTTTTCCATAGTCTCAAAAAACAGATTGTTAAACGCTTCAGCACAGGACAGGGCGCTGTCAAGCGGTACATAGGCCAGAACATCATCGCCCCCGGAATAAACAATTCGCCCGTTATAGCTTTCGGCTATTTCATGAATACCTGAGGCGAAGCTTTCAAGAGACGCGGAAAACGCCCTGTGTCCGTCAACGGTTACAATGGCATCTAAGGTTTTGCCCATGTTGTCCCCGTCGCCAAGAAGCAGACAGGCGTATGGCGAGGGCTGACTGGTTGCAGCCCACAGTTTTTTCAATATTTTTTCAAGTGCAGCCCAGGCTTTTTCCCGGCCTGGTTCAATAAGTTTTTTCTCCTCTTCCAATACAGCCGGGTGAAGGAGATCGCTGGACAGTCCTTTGGGCCAGCCCTCCCACAACGGAGGATCTGCAAGGGGGCTGCCTTCCGGCAAGCCGGGATAAAGGTTTTTCACAATTTCCATATCTGGAATCAGTTCTGCAACCCTTTTGCTTTTTATAACTTCTTTTTGAAGCCCTGCCAGATAGGGCCGGGCAGCGACCTGTGCCATATTGTCAAAATGGGGGCGACCGGCACTATTCCAAGGGCCGAACCGTTTGACCACACCCAGCACATCAAGGTGTTCCCCTTTTTTCAGCTGAAAACTGCGTTTATCCTTCTCTTGTATGCCTGTAAGCACGGCCTCTCTGATGCCGTCCAAGCTGGATTTGGCAAGGCCTGTTCCATCCCAGGCCGGCGCCTTAAACTCCCGAAGGGATTTTCGGCCGCCAAGTTTTGCCTCCACAAGGGAACGGCATTTTTTGTATTCCTTCTCCTCATAGAAAATCCAGGCGGCAAAAAATTCACCAAAGTCATTAATCTGTTTATCAAACAAATCCTGATTCAAACGGGGTGCTTTTAATGCTGCCTCCCTGCATATTTTTTCCCAATGGTTAGTAAAGGCGTTCCGTGCCTGGGCAGTCAGGGAAGCAGGGTCACTGCCGTCAGGACTTACCGCCAGGATCTTGTTCGCCACATTCAACTGTGAATTAGGTTGAAGCAGGACTTTCTCATCAACTGCCGGAAAAATAAGCTCACAGCCCTGGTCGTAAAGGACCGCAGCCACGGATTTTGACAGTTCTGAAAGTAAATGGGACCCGTACCACAGATCCTTTAACTTTCTTGCAGAGGCAATGAACTCCTGAACGGGACCGACTGCGATATTGATAAGATATTTGCTCATTATGCCACCTCTGTCATTTCCAGATAGCGCAAAAGTCCGTCATAGGGATTTTCTCTGCTCTGAAGGATGTTTGTAGGCTCCACCATCTCCTTGTCTGTATGGTCAAGAGGATGTTCTGCCGGTGCCAGGGTGTAGGAAATGATAGAACTTTCAAGCTTTAGAATTTGAGGGCCCTTATCATTTAAAATGAGGCAAAGACGGGCGATGTTACCGCCCCCAAGTCTTGTTACTTTCAAAATAACCGGCGACGGCCAGCGCTCCTGTTTTGCTCCTGCCGGTAACAGGGTGTATTTCCCTGGAGGATCTCCACCAGCATTACGAAATTCGGTAATAATCGGCAAACCATATGCCCCCCGTGGAAACCATTTACCTGCTGGGTGGTTAGGCTGGTGATTCGGACTGCTTTTTCCGGTTATCAGTCGCATGGCATCCGGCTCCGGCCAATAGCTCCTTCCAGGCTGATTCCCGGCCCCGGCCCGGCGTCCGACGCCTTGTCCCTGGCGAAACGCCCCATATCTGTCCAGGTATGCGCACCATTCCATGGCAGCAGCATTATTGGTGGTGGTGGTAATAGATCTAAATTGAGAACCGGAAAGCCTGGGATATGGACTAGTACTTAAATTCCCATTCTGATTTTCTGCCAAATTATTTACAAATTGGTCAATGTCACCTGTGGTCTGAAATTGTTCGGCAATTTCTTTGCAGTATAAGGAACCGCATCCCCTGCGGGAACGAGCCCCAAGGCCGCCAAAAAGAGTCCACAGTTTTATTGAATTGCAAACTTCGTTTTTATGTTCCGGAAGGCATGTCACTTTAAGTATGAAACTGAGATCACCAATCAAATCACAGTCGTCTCCGGGTTGAAACGGTTTGTTTTGAAACGGGAAAAGTACAAACCCCGGCACCTGGACATTATCAAATTGAAGGTATTTGCCATCTTTCCCTCCCCAAGGTATTCGTTTGATGGTTGGCTTTTTGGTCAAATTAACACTCAAACGCACTGTAGAAGCCTCTTTGGTGCTTCCCCAAAGCCTATCCTCCTTTGTCTTAAAATCAGTTGGGTTAACTTCGTTTTGCATGGTTCGCCACCAGAACCTAAGCTGCCCTTTTATGGACTGAGTACGGACTGGATTTTCAAGATCTGGAACCCAGCTTTTTGTTCCGCCTCCGGCCATAGGTGTCAGCAGTTCAAGTTCATATTCGTGTTGTATGAACTTAGCCCCGGATATTTTGAAATCCGGGTCAATTACCGACTCGTCAGTTGTTAATATCCTTGCCATAATTCACCTTTATAATTTTTTTTAATTTCTTTGTTGTTTTCGGCAAATAAACCATAGTCGTCTGGTGAACCCCGTGACTCAGATCCATTTTTATCCCTCCTGTTCCTAAAAATCATATCATTTATGTTTTTCCTTTTATGGCCGCCCGTACAATCGAAACCTCCTGTGCTTGAAAACATGTGTTGTTTTTATAGCGCCGTCCGGTTGTAGAACCTCCCGGGCATCTCTTTGGGTCACGGAATAAACCGGGATTAATTGCGCCCTCAATGCAAAGTCAACCAGAAGCCAGGTGGCACCGAAATCGCCCTGGATCAGGACGACGTCATTTTTATCTGCTTCCCTTTTAACCCACTGCTGAATCGGAAGAATTACGTTTGAAATATTTTCCAGATCAGCCGGAATCTGTTCCCATATTTTTTTTAGTCCCGGTGGAAGCGCAATGAAGGATGTAACGCCCCAGACATCTTGGGCATCGTTTTCCTGTTCCGGAGTCAGCCTGTGGCTAAACACCAGGAACATCTTTTTTTCTTTCTTTTGCTTTTCAACCACTATACCGTCTCCAGCTCAACCTTGCCCAGGCCAAACGCCGTGTTTTTCCCGGCATGAACGGTTTGCGCCATGCGAAGAAACGGCAGAAAAGGTCCAAGGTCTCCCTGGTAGGTTACTTGTCCCAAAAGTCCGCCCATATACATTTTTGCCTCCTGTCGGGAGGAGTATCGCTGCCAGTCAAACCAGGCCAGGCTGTTGTCTGTCAGGTTCACCCGGCAGGCTTTTTGCACCAACTCCGGGTAATTCAGGGGTGGCTCACCATCCCCATATGTGTTGAACAGGGCGGTACACCGGCGGATCAGGGAACGCATTAAAAGGTCAAAGGGCAGATTTGGGGCCTGGCCCGTGTCCGTGCTGATCCTGAACGGGGTTTGCAGTTTGAGTGTGACATGTTCCGGATTTTCGTCCTGATCCGGTGTCAGGTCAAGCGCAGGCAGAATATCCGGCAATGTCACCCGGCCGTCCTCTTTTGAATAAACCCTTTCATCCCCAAAGGTGACGGATTCCAGCGTAAACCCGGCCCGGGTGCCGTTCAGGCTTTTGCCCAGGCCGATACGGCCCATCTGGTCAAAGGCATAGATGAAATAGGGCAGGTTCCGGTTCAGGTCCCCGAAAAGGACCATGCCGCATGCCAGGGTGTCGCCGGCAGCGAACTCTCTTTTTTCCGTTAAAGGCGGTTCCAGGACCATGGGGTGCGGTGGGGCCGATATCTTGGCGTTTTCCGGAGCCGGCAGGGCATGGGCGGTTTCAAATACCAGGGCATAGGTGCAGTTCTGCCTTAAAATACAGGTGGCGCAGGTCTGGTTTTTAAGCGCACATACGGTTCGTTTCAAGGCATGGCCCAAAAGCCCTCTGAATGTGGATCCTTTGTACGCGGGTAAAACAGCGTCCCGGGTCAGTTTGATGTGGAACAGGTATTTTCCGAATTTCATGGGTGTGTATAATCCCTTGGATTTAATTTTTTTGCCGTTTACTCTATCTGCGGAGCTGGTGGGCGGTTTTTCAAAAAAAATGTCTGGAATAATTTTTTGAAAAAAAGAGTTCTAAAATTTCCATGACGGCTAAACGAAAGTTTTTTGAATCCAGCCGGGAAATTTATTAAATCGTGATCGTTTACAGTTTTTTTCATATATACTATGTGCTTGTCAAGCCTGTTATAATTACATCCGTATGAAATAGGAGCTGTTATGAAAAAATGGCTGATTGAAGAGCTTATCTGTCCGCAATGTCTGGACAGTGAGGTTGTGCTTAATCCTGATATCCACACGGAAACCGATGATGATATTATTGAGGGGCGACTCGTCTGCCCCCAATGCAGACAGGGGTATGAGATCCACGAGGGCATTGCCGTGGTCGTGCCGGAACAGACCCTGCCTATTGTCCGGGATGAAACGGGATACAACTCTTTTTCCATGCGTTCCGCCTATTTGTGGAGCCACTATTCCGAGTTTTTTAACGGCCCGGATGCCACGGACGCCTATGGGAAATGGGCCCGGGCTTTTGATTCCCAACGCTCCGGCTGGGCCCTTGATATCGGGTGTTCCGTGGGGCGTCTGACCTTTGAGATGACCAGAACCCATGACCGGGCTGTGGGGCTTGATACCTCGATCTCCTTTGTCCGGGCTGCCCGCAGGCTTGCGGCCCAAAAGCGACTGGCATTTGATCTGATCATGGAGGGGCAGATCACCGAAAAGCGGGCCTGTGATTTGGATCCGGCCTTTGGTTTTGACCAGGCTGAATTTATTGTTGCCGATGCCATGGCATTGCCCTTCCGGTCCCGGCGCTTTACCACGGTAAGTTCCGTAAACATTCTTGAAAAGGTGCCGGATCCGTTGCGGCATCTGGCCGAAGCCAACCGGGTCATGGATGAAAAAGATGCAAAATTCCTTTTTTCCGATCCCTTTTCCTGGGATGAAAATGTCAACGATCCCGCGCTCTGGCTTGGGGGCACCAAAGAGGGCCCATTCAAGGGGTTTGGCATGGATAATATCTGCAGGCTGCTCCAGGATCCGGAATCTCTATTCTCTCCGGGCTTCACGATCCAGGATATGGGGCAGGTGTTGTGGAAAATCAGGAAAACGCGAAATCTGTGGGAGCATATTACCTCCCAGTTTGTTGTTGCGGAACGAAACAAAATATAAAGGAGGTGTGTGTTTTGGCAGAACAGAAACCAGGAATTTGCGGCTTATGTTTCCACAGCCCCGGATGCGGTGTAATTGTTCATTTTGACGATGACGGGAAAATCGACCGGCTCACCCCGGACCCTGGAGCGCCCATGGGCGAAGTGCTTTGCCCCATGGCAGCCAGTGCAAAGCAGATTATCTATTCCGATGCCCGCATCAAACAGCCTTTGAAACGAAAAGGGCCCAAGGGAAAACTGGATTTTGAACCCATCTCCTGGGATGCGGCTTTTGATATCATTGCTCAAAAGATGGATTCGGTTAGAGCGAAATACGGGCCCCAGGCCCTGGGATTCTACGCGGGTACAGGTTCCTACGAACGGGCCTTTAAAGATGCTTTCCAGCTTGGCGGCTCTCACATCTATCTTGCCTCAAGCATCCTGTTTCCCTACGGATCGCCCAATACCTTTGGGGTGGGTTCCCCCTGTTACACCTCCCTTGGGGTGCTGGCACCCCAGTTGACATGTGGTTGTCTGCATACGGAGATGTTTTCCGATCTGGATAATTCAGATCTTATTTTTGTCTGGGGGACAGACCCTTCCACATCAACGCCCCCGGCCATGTTCGGCCGCCTGGTCCGTGCCGCCCATGAAGGGGCAAGGATTATCGTCATTGATCCCAGGCAAACCGCATCTGCAAAGCTGCCGGGCAGCCTGTGGGTGCCCATCCGGCCCGGTTCAGACGGGGCCCTTGCCCTGGGCCTGTGCCATATCCTGATCCGGGAAAATTTAATTGATCAGGCCTTTGTAAAAGAGTGGACGTTTGGATATGAAGCGTTTGCCGAATATGTCAAGGCATTCACCCCTGAAATCGTTGCCGGGATAACCGGTGTGCCCCGGGATCTGATTATGGAGCTGGCCCAAGAGATTGCCGATGCCGAAGGTGCAAGCTATGTGATGTATACAGGGCTGGAATATACCAAATCCGGTGTTCAGAACATCCGCGCGGTCATGGTGCTCTGGGCCCTGGCCGGGCAGCTGGATGTTGAAGGGGGCCGCTGTTTTGTTCCCCATGAGAATCAGATCCATCTGAGTAAAGATCACCAGATTGCAAGCCCTGGGTTTGATCGCTCCATCGGTGCAGGACATTTCCCGGTTTACGCCCATTTCTGCGGAGGAGAGCCCCATGCCAACCGTCTGCCGAAATCTATTTTAGAGGGGGATCCTTATAAAATCCACGGCCTGTTTATCCTTGGCGCATCCATCCTCACCGCCTGGCCCAACCCCATTTTGTGGCAAAAGGCCTTTGATGCCCTGGATTTTCTGGTCTCCATTGATCTGCAACTCACCCGGGATGCCGCCTGGGCCGATATTGTACTGCCGGCCACCACCGCCTTTGAGCAGTCATCCTATTGCTTTTACGGCAATGCTGTCCGGTTACGGGAAAAAATGATTGAACCGGTGGGGCAGAGCAAACCCTGCTTTACCATATTAACGGAACTGGCCCAAAAACTTGGGTATGGCGAAAAGTTTCCTGCCAATGAAACAGCGTTGCTGGACCTGGTTTTAAAAGATACCGGCATTACCCGGGCCGATATGGAACAGGATGAGCGACTGACCGTGCGCAAACCAGCCGAACCCATGACCTACCGGAAATGGGAGACAGGGCATTTGCGAACGGACGGAAAGCCAGGCTTTGAAACCCCGTCCGGCAAGTTTGAAATTAAATCGCAGCTGCTGGAGCAGATGGGGTATGAAGGATTGCCAAAATATGAAGAATCTTTTGAAACCCCCGTCAGTCAACCTTTACTGGCCAACCGGTTTCCTTTGATTCTTGGAACGGGCCCCTTTAAACCGGACATGAAATCCTGTTTGCGGGCAATTCCTGATTTTATTGAAAAATATCCGGATCCCATGGTTCAGATGAATCCGCAGGATGCCTCAGATCGACAGATTGAGACCGGTGATACGGTGGTGGTGAAAACGCCCCGGGGGTTTGTGGAGATGCGGGCCGATGTCACGGAAAATGTGATGAAAGGGTTTGTTTACGCATCAGTGGGCGGCGGCGGTCCTTTAGGGTCGGAATCCTGGCGAAAAGCCAATGTCAATGTGCTTACCGACCTTGAGCAGTTTGATCCCATCTCCGGGTTTCCCGTGTATAAAACTTTGATGTGCCAGGTGAAAAAGAAACGCAGAATGCGGACCATTGTGGTCCAGGACCCAAGTCTGGGGTGTGTGGGGTGATGTTTTACCCATTGATATACCTGGCGGCGTGAAACGCAAAAAGGGGAAAAACATACGGTTTTCCCCTTTTAAATATATAACGGGTAAACGGTTAATAAGTTAATCGTCTACCGTGATAATTACATTTTTGTGTGGCAGTCGCCGCATTTGGTGCCGACCGTCAGGCCTTGTCCCTTGTGGCAGCCAATGCAGTTTTCATGGATGGCTGATTCAAGGTGCATGATGTCAACAGGTTTGGCCTTGTATTTGCCCTGGAAGGTTTTGTCGCCGGGTTTTACATTGGTATGGCACTCTTCGCATTTTTGGACATTATCGCCTGCTTTAAGATCGGCAAGGGGTTTGCCCTCTTTGTCATGATGGCAGTCGCCGCAGGAAATTTTGTACTCTTCATGATGTTTTTTATGGGTGAATTCAACCAGCTTGCATGGTTTTTCTGCATCCGGCGATTTTTTACGCGTTGCATCTAAAATTTTGCTTTTCATGGTGATCACATCATCTACAGTGTTCCCTGCCTGTATGCCGGAGGCAGTGAAAACCACAGCAATCCCTGCTGCCATCAGGAGGGTAAAAATTTTCTTGTTCATAACCTCTTTTCTCCTTTAAAAGTTAAAACTATACTGCTTTTTTTCGGCTATAGCGCCGATTATGTCTTTCATTACCTGCCTTTTTTACACCTAAGCCCCGGGTAAAGTCAATCCTAACCGTCTTTGTAAAATTTTTCAGGGTGCTATTTTTCATCTTCATCTTCTGTATCGCTTTCAGTATCCTCCCCGTCTTCGGGGTCCTGGGAAACCCACGCCTCGTCTTCCTCGTCTTCCTCGTCCTCATCCCCATCCTCTTCCTGAGCCGTGGATTTTCGTGAAAAAATACTGGCGCCAATAATCCCAACCTCATATAAAACAATAAGCGGCATGGCCATCATAATCTGGCTAACCACATCCGGGGGGGTAAGGATTGCTGCTACCACAAAAAACAGAAGCAGGGCATATTTCCTGTTTTTTTTTAAAAAGGCGGGGGGAACCAGACCCATGCGGGACAAAAAGGTCATGACAAGGGGCAACTCAAAAACAAATCCAAAGGCCAGAAGCATTTGGGATGCGAAGGATAAATACTCCTTCATGGAAGGCATTGCCTGGATGGTTTCCGTGGTAAAGCCCAGAAAAAACTCGAACCCGTATGGAAAAACAATAAAATACCCGAATGAGGCACCGGCAATAAAGAAAATAAGCGATAGAATGATTATGGGCAGGAGATATTTTTTTTCTTCCCGGTACAGCCCCGGAGAAACAAACATCCAGAATTCATAAAACAGTACCGGGGTGGCAAGGGCAATGCCTGCCAGCAAGGCCACTTTCATATAGGTGAAAAAGGCTTCGGGTAAGCCTGTAAATATTAGTTTTGCATTGCCGCTTTTTGCCATAGCGGTTACCAGGGGGGCCGTCAGAATCTCAAACAGTTGTTCCTTGAAAAAATAGGCAACAACAAAGCCTAAACCCACGGCAATAAAGGAGTGAATCAGACGGTCACGCAATTCGCCCAGATGCTCGGTAAAAGGACTTTTTTCTTCCTGGTCGTTCATGTCGGATACCTGATGGATTTATTCTTTAGAGGTGACTGTTTCTGTTTTGGACGAAGCCGGGGGCGGCGGGGCTGCATTCGGGTTGTCCTCTGCCGGTTCCGGGGATGCTTTGGCTTTCTGCTCATCCGCCTTGTCCGTGGTCTCCGGTTTGGCGGAAACCTGCTGCGGTTTGGGGTCTTCCGTGCCTATATCCTTAATAACATCGTTGAGTTTTTTTTTAACAGGTTTCGGCTTGGCTTCATTTACCGTGGTTTCTATATCAATGGAATTTTTCAGTTCCTGGGCAGATCGCTTGAATTCCCCCATGGCTTTGCCGAGCATTTTTGCAACTTCCGGCAGTTTCTGCGGACCTATGACGATAAGGGCTATGGCCAGAATCAGCAAAATTTCCGGCATTCCTAGACCAAACATATGGTGGTGTTACTCCTTGTGATGTCAAAATTGGTTAGTTAACGGGCTATTTTTACATTGAATATGCGTGGGTGTCAACCGGGTCATGGGTTTTTGCCTGCCATTGTTGTTGCGGGCTTTTTTCGTTTCCTGTAAGGCGTTTTCTCTTTATTCTCAGCTTTTGTGTGATTCTGTTTAGACCTTTGCTTTGAAGGACGCGGCACCGGTGCCGGCAGCTTCGCTTCCAGAGCTCCTGTCGGATATTCGCAGCTGATTTTGTGGCCAAGTACCTCTTCAATTTTAGGGATTTGAAACGAACTCATTTCATCGGCAAAACTTATTGAGGTACCCGTGGCGCCGGCCCTGCCGGTGCGTCCGATTCTATGGATGTAATGCTCGGGTTCCAGGGGTAGATCATAGTTGATTACGTGGCTGATGTTTTCAATATGAAGTCCCCGGGCGGCTACGTCTGTTGCCACCAGAACATTCAGATCCCCGGTCTTAAACCTGTTGAGTACCTCGAATCGTTTGTCCTGGGCCACATCTCCGGACAGTATCCCCGCATTAAGGCCGTACCTGGATAATTTTTCCGACAGATGCCGGGCCGTATCCTTGCGGTTGACAAAGATGATGACCCGCTCAAGATTTTCACTAATTAGAAGATTGCAGACATTTTTAAACTTATCCTCTTCCGTGGTCAGATAGACAATCTGGTTGATGCTCTCCGCAGCGGCATGTTCCGGATCAATTTCAATGCCCACGGCATCCCGGGTCCAGGATTGGGCCAGGCGGAGCACATCGTCTGTGAGCGTGGCGGAAAAAAACAGTGTCTGGCGCTTGTCCTTGTGAGGTGTCATATAAATCAGGCGGCGGACATCCGGGATAAATCCCATGTCCAACATTCGGTCCGCCTCGTCAATGACAACAATTTCCACCCTGGACAGATCAATCAGTTTTTTTGAGATAAAGTCCAGAAGGCGTCCCGGGGTTGCAGCTATGACGTCCACGGGTTTGTCTGTCAGAAGCGTCTGCTGTTTGCGATAATCCGTGCCGCCAAAAATCGGGACAATGCGAAGATGGGAATATTTGGCAAGTCCCTTGAAATCCTTTTCAATCTGGTGAACCAGTTCCCTTGTGGGGGCAAGGATCAGTGCCCGGGGATACTTTTTTTCCCGCTTGACGGATGTGCGGACAAACCGATCAATCAAGGTAATGATAAAGGTGGCACTTTTGCCTGTTCCGGTCTGGGCCTTTGCGGTCGCGTCCCGACCGTCAAGGGTGTGAGGAAGAAGCTGGGCCTGGATCTCTGTGCAGTATTTAAAATTAAGGTCACAGATGGCGTGCATCATCCCCGTGGTCAGCTGGAGGTCATGGAAACGGGTCTTTCCCTCCTGGGGCTCGACCTGGAAATTCTCCAGGGTCCAGCTCGGTTTTCTGATTTTTTGACGGGGCTTTTCAACCGTCCCGGCGTCCCTGTTATGTGGGGCTGTAGTCGGTTCAGGTTTCCTGGGTTCCGAAATAGTGGTTCCGGCATTTTGTTTTTTTTGTTTTCCTGCAAAAAGTTTTTTTATGAAGTTGATTAATTTTTTCAAAATAATTTAAACATAATTTTTTAAAGGGTAAATATTTAAACGATCTGTACTTTTATAACAATGTAGAGAAAAAGTCAAAAAAACTTGACTTTTCAATTGTCTCACGGTAACAACGTTCCATAAAAACAACCTGAACCAGGGTGATGTAGAATGCTGATATTGGCTAATTTCTTTATGGCTATTGCCATTGTTCTTGACTATGCTTTAAATATTTATATGTGGATAATTATTGCCTCGGCCGTGCTGTCGTGGGTGAATCCGGATCCGTACAACCCAATTGTCCGGTTTCTTCGCAAGACAACGGAACCGGTGTTTTACCAGATCCGCAAACATCTTCCCGTGACCTTCGGCGGTTTGGATATGTCCCCGATAGTTGTATTTTTAGTTATTGTTTTTCTTCAGAATTTTGTTGTAAAGAGCCTGATCGGCATGGCCCGTTCGATGTGATAATCATAAAGGGAGTTTGTTCATGGGCGTTACACCTTTGGTGATCAAACAAAAAGAATTCTCCACCCGTTTCAGAGGTTTTGACGTACAGGAAGTGGATACCTTCCTTGAAGAAGTGGCAAGGGAATTTGAATCCCAGGAAACTGCCATAGAACAACTCAGGCAGGAAAATCATCGATTGAATCTGGAAAACCAGGGTTATAGAAAACGCGAAGAATCAATGAGAAATGCCATGATTCAGTCCCAGAGAGTACTGGATCAGATGAAGGAAAACGCTGAAAAATCCGCCCAGGTAATAATCGCAAATGCAGAGGTTGAGGCTGAAAAGATTCTGAACCGGACCCATAAACGTCTTTCCCAGTTGCACAGCGATATTACGGAACTTAAACGCCAGCGCATCCAGCTTGAAATGCAGATCGGTTCGGTGCTTGAGTCGCACTCAAAACTGCTCGAAATGACCAAGGAAGAAAATAAAGCTGCCGACGAATCAGATGCGGCCGTGAGATTTATCCGTCGGGCCTGAGTCCTTTCCCCGTTCAGGGGGCAAATAACAAAATAATAAGGGGAAAAAATGGCTGAAATTGATGCATTTTTCAAGCTTATGCATGACCAGGGGGCATCCGATCTGCATCTGACTGCCGGGCAGCAGCCTGCGTTAAGACTTCACGGCGACATCGAGCGAATTAAATACGATAAGCTGACCAGTGATAAGCTGCGCGGCATGCTGTATGAAATTACCTCCCAGGAAAAGATTAAGGAATTTGAAGAGACCGGGGATGTTGATTTTGGGTATGAAATTCCCGGCCTTGCCCGTTACAGGGCCAATTATTTTATGCAGAAAAACGGCATAGCCGCGGTATTCCGCGAAATCCCCTCGGATATTCTGACTGCCGAAGCCCTTGGGTTGCCGCCTGTCATTTCAAAACTGGCAGACCTGCCCAGGGGGCTTGTACTGGTGACCGGACCCACCGGGTCCGGTAAATCAACCACCCTTGCTGCCATCATTGATCAGGCCAATAGAAACAGAAAAGACCATATTATTACGGTGGAAGACCCTATCGAGTTTGTTCATAAAAGCCAGCGGTGTATTGTCAACCACAGGGAAGTGGGGACCCATACCAAAACCTTTTCCGCCGCGCTTCGCGGTGCCCTGCGCGAGGATCCGGATATTATCCTGGTCGGTGAGCTTCGGGATCTTGAAACCATTTCTCTGGCTGTTGAGGCCGCTTCCACCGGCCATCTGGTATTTGGCACCCTGCATACATCAAGTGCCCATAAAACCGTGGACAGGCTTGTTGAAGTTTTTCCCAGCACTGAGCAGGCCCAGATCCGATCGACACTGTCAGACGGCCTTCGTGCCATAGTGGCCCAGGTGCTGTTTAAACGGATTGATAAAAAGGGCCGGTGTGCCGCATTGGAAATCCTTGTGGCAACCCCTGCGGTCAGAAATCTCATCCGCGAATCCAAAACCCACCAGATCCCTTCCATGATTCAAACCGGCAAGCAGTACGGGATGCAGCTTTTGGACGATGCCATCATGTCACTGTATAAAGCCGGGAAGATCAGTTCCGATGATGCCTATTCAAAGGCAAATAACAAATCGTTGTTCCGGCCGTTTCTTAAACATCCGCCTGCGGATTTTACGGAAGCCTGATCCCCGATTTTGTTCATTAATAGGAGCAAGGCATGAAAAAACAGCAGCTTGATTATATTCTTACCAATATGCTGGATTCACACGATAATGTGTCGGACTTGAATATTACGCCGGGAAAACCCCTTCAGGTGGAAAGTTCAGGCCAGCTTGCGGCCGTTGATCTGGGCCCGGGGTTCAGTATCCTGACGCCCTTTCAAACCGAGGTTCTGGCACTCAATCTTATTAATAATGACAGAAAACAGCTTGAAACCCTGCTGCGGGAAGGCAGTTGTGATTTGTCCTACCAGCTGAGCACCAAGGCAAGATTCAGGGTGAATATTTTTTCCAGGTCCGGCAAGTACGCCATTGTATTAAGAAAACTTGAAACCACCATTCCCACCATTGAGCAGCTCAATTTGCCGGCAAGTTTTCATAAAATGGCCGAAGAGAAGAACGGCATTATCTTTGTTACCGGGGCCACAGGTTCCGGTAAATCCACGTCACTTGCCGCGCTTTTAGACAAAATCAACGCGACCAAATCCGTGCATGTGATTACCCTGGAAGATCCCATAGAGTACCAGCATCCCCAGAAACGCTCCACCTTTAACCAGCGGGAGCTGGGAATGGATTTCGACACCTTTGCCTCGGGGTTGCGGGCTGCCTTGCGCCAGGCCCCCAAGGTTATTCTGGTGGGCGAAATGCGTGACCGGGAAACGGTTGAGATCGGCCTGTCCGCTGCCGAGACCGGCCATCTGGTGGTTTCCACCCTGCACACCGTGGATGCCGGACAAACCATCAACCGTCTGCTGGGTATGTTTTCCACAGAAGAGGAAACCCAAGTTCGCATTCGGTTGGCAGACACTGTCCGGTGGGTGGTGGCCCAGCGGCTTTTGCCGAAGGTGGGGGGCGGGCGCGTGGCCGCTTTTGAAATCATGGCCACCAACCTGCGGGTAAAGGATAGTATTTTAAATGGGGAGTCCGAAGGCAAGACCTTTAATGACATTATTGTGGCGGGCAAACCCCAGGGCATGATTTCCTTTGACGAGTTCATTGTAAATTTGTATGAAGAGGGCAAGATAGACGAAAATACGGCCATGGCCTATGCGTCACGCAAAGATATTGTGGGCAGGGGGCTTGACCGGATCAAGAGTGCCAGGGGGGAATCCACCAGTGGCATTCAGTCCCTTGAGATTGACCGCAGTTATGGGGGAGAGGAGAACAACATATAATGAAAATCGCTTGCCCGACATGCGGGAGTAATGCAAATCTGCCCGATGATAAGATACCAAAAGACAAGGATTTTTCATTCAAATGTCCCAAATGCAGCGCCTCGGTTCCCGTCAAGGCTTCGATCGGGAATCCCGGTAACGCCGGTTTTGGGCAAAATACAGCTGCCACGAGCCCGGCTATTCCTAAGTTTCAGGCCGGCGGAGCGAAACCGGCGCTGGTCTGTATTCCTTCCTGCCTTGGCCGTAAGCGGATTATAGCTGGGCTGGAAAATGCCGGATTGAAGGTCCATGTGCCGGAAACGCCGGCCCAGGCATTGAAAAATCTTGAATATTATGTTTACCCGCTGGTGGTGATAGATGAAGCCTTTGATACTGACAAAGTCATGGTGGCCTACATGAACAGTATGGATATGTTCCTTCGCCGCAAGATCTGTCTTGTCCGGCTCGGTCCGGGTCTTGAGACCGGCAATGCCATGACCGCCCTGGAACTGAGCGCAAATTATGTGATAAAATTCCAGGACCTTGAGCAGGAAGACGCCTCCCTGGTAAATAATGTTTTGGCCGTGGCCCTGTCTGAACATGACCAGATGTATGCTGTGTTTAACGATTCAATGAAGGCTGTGGGCAAAGCCTAAGATTACTCTTTATTTATCCTATGCATCTGCGCACGCAAAACTGGCATGAGCCGGTAACTCTGACAGAGTGGCTCAAACGGATATGTTCGGTTTTAAATCTGGCCATTCTTTCGGTTACCTGTATTATTGTTGTCTCTGAATTTCGTTTTGACTGGTGCGAGCGTCTGGTGGGTCATTATCTTTCTTTCACCAATGACGCCCGTCCTGAAAATGGTGCTGTCTGGGACGCAGGGCGGCACATGGTCAGTGCGTTAAAATCCCTGGATCAGATGGCCCTTGCCCGGGAGAACGCCGGGCGGATAGTACGTACGGCGAAGTCTTTTTCAGACTTGGCCGCTCAACTTGGGCCCGGGGAATGGGCCAACCTGGACAAGGATCGGTTCAGGGTGCTGTATCTGTCTTTACCCCTTTATCTTCGCAGGAATGTGATGGATCCGGTTCGCCTGGTGTGGCTGCTCAACGGCGGTGCCACCGACCGTATTTTCTGTGAAGGACGCATGGGCGGCATGAAAATTTTTTTCATTGATACCCAGAACCGGGTTATCGAGCAGCTGGACCTGGATGTTCAGACCCTGGGAAACAACGGCAGTCAAGCAGTTATTCCTGGAACCCTGGACAATGAACATGAATTTTTTGGCAGAATCTACCCCGCCTCGCTTTTTTTTACGGCTGTTTCAAGGCTGCCTGGGGATATGAGAGTCGATCTGATCCTGGATACGGAAGATCTTTTATCTGAGAAAGGTGCCCTCGACCGGGTGGGGGTGAGCAATTCCGCCCAGGACGGTTTTATCAACCTGGGATTTGAATTTCGCCACCTGGGCGAATCCCGGGTGGTGAGGGTCAAGGCCCGGGAATGGGCAGTCTGGCAATTGACCCTGGTGCTGAAGGGAGAAAGCTGATGCGATCTCTTTTTTGGCTGATCTCCCTTTGTCGTCTGCTGTTCCATATCGGGCTTCTTGCCATGGGTATCATGGCAGCGGCAGGCTGCCTGATGGTTTTCCATATTGCCCAAGACCTGCCCAAGTTGCCATCGCCTTTAGGCCGTATTATCGAAACCCCACAAAGTTTGATCTATGCCGCAGACGGCCAGGTTCTCATTGCCCTTGGCGAAAAGACCTCCGTTTCCCTGGATATGGTCTCTCCTGATTTTCTCAATGCCATTGTGGCCACCGAGGATCACATGTTTTTTGAACACCATGGTGTAAATAAGCTGAGAACCTTTAAAGCATTATATACCAATCTGTTTGAATCCGACCGGATCCAGGGCGCATCAACCATTACCCAGCAGCTGGCCAAGAATCTGTTTTTCAGCTTTGAAAAAACCTGGCAGCGCAAATTCAAGGAGATGCTGGTGGCGTTTCAGATTGAACAGGCCAATACCAAGGAGCAGATCCTTGAAGCTTACGTTAATCAAATTCATTTCGGGGCCGGGGCCCAGGGCATTGAGAAGGCGGCCCGCATCTATTTTGATAAATCCGCCCAGGATCTGACTCTGGCCGAAGCGTCACTGCTTGCGGGTCTTCCCCAATCTCCCAGCCAGTATAACCCTTTCCGGCATTATGATGAGGCCCTTGCCCGGAGACGGGTGGTATTAAACCGGATGGTGGCGGCCGGGTTTATTACGGAAGATGAAGGGGTTGGGACTGATGCCATCCGTCCGGAACTGCATGATGGCCGCAAAGATGCCCGTACCGGCAGTTATTTTCTGGATGCCCTGATTCAAGAGCTTGTCAACATGTATGGCGAGGATGTGGTCTATCATGGGGGCATTAAGGTTTACTCCACCATGGATCCAATGCGCCAGGCCGATGCCCGTACCGCGATAATGGAAGGAATGGCCCGGCTTGATGAGCTTATGGGGTTGGATAAGGGGGTGGGCGACAAACCCCAGGCCGCGCTGGTGGCCATTGATACTGCCAGTGGAGCGGTTAAAGCCATGGTGGGTGGCAGAGATTATTATGCCAGTGAATTCAACCGGGCCGTGAACAGTAAACGCCAGGCCGGCAGTGGATTTAAACCCTTTTTATATTATGCGGCGTTGAGGGATGGAAAATTTCATCCGGCCAGCGTGTTCCAGGACAGGCCTGTGGCCATTCCAATTAACGGGGCACCAGACTGGTACCCCCAGAATTTTGAGAAAGAATTCAGGGGACCCATGATTCTTAAGCAGGCCCTGATCAATTCTGTGAACACCATTGCCGCCCAGTTGGTGGTAGATGTGGGTGCTGCTGCAGTGGTGGATGTGGCCAAAGTCTGTGGGGTGAAAAGTCCGTTAAAATCCGTATATTCTGTGGCCCTTGGTACGTCTGACGTCAGCGTCATGGACATGGCTGCCGGATTTTCCACATTCGCTTCGCTGGGCATTTGCCATGAACCGTTTTTATTCTGGCGGGTTGAGGATGCAAGGGGGCGGGTGCTTTTTGAACATATTGTCAAGGACCGCAGGGTATTGGATCCGGCAACGGCTTTCCAGGTGGTGGACATGATGGAAGGCGTTGTGGATTTCGGATCGGGCAGGGGGGTGAGAAGTCTTGGATTCAAGCGCCCCGCAGCCGGGAAAACCGGCACGACGGATAATTATAATGATGCCTGGTTCACCGGGTTTACCCCGTCCCTTTGCGTATCTGTGTGGACAGGGTATGACAAGAAGAAAGAACTTAAGGATAAAAACAGGAGAGGTATTACCGGTGGCCGAGGAGCTGTGCCCATATGGACGGATTTCATGACCCGGGCCATGGAAGGCGAGCCCGAACGCGACTTTTTGATTCCATCGGATATCCGGTATGAAATTGTGGAAAAGACCACGGGGTGTCCGGCAGCACCCCGGCAGGATACGGTTGATGAAGTAATTTTGCCACAGTCGGAGCCTGACGCTTCCGGTGTTGTTCGTGTGGCGTTGAAAAAGGACCAGGACCCCTGCAGAGGCTATTAAGATGATTCGCATTGTCCGACATATCAGTGTCCGGTTCTGGCTGACAACCCTGATGGTTCTGCCTTCAGGGTTCATCTTGTTTCCCCGGCTTTCCGGATGGCTTTCGGATATGCCTGCTTCGGTATTTATCCTCCTGATGTATGTGGTCTTTGGCTTGGGACTTGGTTTGTCCATGGATATTGCAGGACTCTGGTGGATAAGGAGACTGGTTAGGGATGCGCAGTTGTGGGAGCGATCCGGTATTGCCACCCGGGCTGAAAAAAAGTTTATCCGGGCTGTTCGGATTTATGACAGTGCCTGGATATCTCCTCTGGCTGCGCGGCGGGTAGGCCCCATGCTTACCTCTGCCCTGGCGCGGTTTTACCTGGCATCGGGCAGCCGGCGCCGGGAAATTCAAGGGGCTGCCAGCGTCTGGCTGGCGCAGAATCCCAAAGACGAGAGTCTTGCCCGGTTTTGGCTTGAACGCATCCAGGATCAGGATATCTCAGGAACATCCACCCAGTCCATACTGACGGTGTTGGCAGATAACTGGTATGCAGATCCAGACCTTTGCCGGATACTGGTGGGTGTGTTTTTGAACCAGGGCCGGATGGATTTTTCGGCAAGGCGTCTGTATCAATCATTCCTAAATATGATTGACATGACAGGCGGGAACAAAGCTTTATCACAAGAGGATAAGGCCCGGGTTGAAACAATCCGGGACATGATGTCCGGGCGCCTGGATACACCTGAACCGGAGCCGGAACCGGAAATGACGGAACCGGGATTGGGTACTCTTGGGGATGAACGGGTTGACCTGGCGACATTTATGAGCGGGGATCAAGGGGGCGACGGAGAGTCGGCCAGTCCGGGTGATCAGGCATTTGAAGATGGTCCGGCAGGGTGGCGGCCGGCAGACGAGATCTATTTCGGGCAGGAGAGTTCGGGGTGGATGTCAGCCCTGATGTCCGGAATTAGCAGAAAAACCTCAGATAGCAGCTCTTTTATTGCAGACAGAACCGGAAAAGCCAAGCACGCTGTTTTAAATTTGATACAGGCCCGGGAAAAATGGTGGGGACGGGTGTGGGGGACCATGATTGCCTGCTTGGGCGTCTGGCTGATTTTTTTTGTCTGGGGCACGTTTTCCCACATGTTTAAAACAGCGGAGCAGCCGGCTCAGCAGATAAAGGTTGTGATTCCAAAGCCGTTTACCATCCAGGTGGCTGCGTACCATAAAAAGGCCCATGCCGACAAATATATGGCAACCCTTACCCAAAAGGGGGTGGAGAGCGCCATGAAGGTTGCGGACGGCGGGGGCAAAACCTGGTATCTGGTCCAGGTGTCTGAATTCACGGATCAGAAAAGTGCCCAAGTCTACGGCAACCAGCTAAAAGCCGACCATGTCATTAACGAGTTTTTTGTAACCAAAAAATAGAGCCTGTCTGTTTTAATGATTATCGAACTGAAGTTCGACAGGCTGTTAGGGAACTTTGAAAAATTAAACTATCGATCAATGGAGTAATCCCCAACGTTGCATAAAAATATACCTTTTCGGGCGTTGTGCCAAAATACCCATAAAGAGATCAGGCCATGATCCACGCTAAGGCTTCCGTTGAAGGCATCGATTTCATGTTTGAATAGACGGTCCTAGCAAGGTTCAGCTTATGTCGCGTTTGACAGGGGTCTGACAGGGGGCAGGCCGTACAATGGGGACACCGAGGAAGCGGTGTGTTGGCCTGGATCGAATAGGGTTCGGCCATGTCGGTCATAACCTGTTTGACCAGGGTAGACTCTATTTTCTGATCTTCAGCAATAGTATTCAACTTCGTTTGAACCTGAGTGTGTTTCTGCCCTTCAGCTCTGGCTTCCAGATAATGTTTTACCATCGTGTAATACGGACCGATCTCTATGCGGGTTGCACAAAATTGTTTGAAATGCGCCAGGGCTTGGTCATAATTTCCCAAGCTATAATGGATCTGGGTCAAAACAAAGGCAAGATTCATCTGCTGCCAGGGTGAGTCTGCTGTCAGCTCAATATTAAAAAGCTGGGTAATGGGGACGGATGGGGCAAAAGAAGCGAGCCTATGGGCGATGTCTGTCAATTGTTGGGAAGAGCAGTGAGCCAGATCAAAAAAAAGATGTTCAATACTATCCAGGTCAACGAGTTGAAATTTGCCTGATCCGTCTACGGGAGGGGCAGATTTCCGTCCCTGGGCCGAGAATTCCGGAACATAGACGAACACCGATGGGAAACCCAGGAAAGAGACATCTCGAATGTAGACGTTTTTTCCATTATCGTGGAAGAACCGAACCAGACGGCGTACCTCTTCCTCGTATGATTTCAATGGTGTGAAAGTACTCGGATCAAAGGAGTAGCTGGGAGAGTCGCCGAAAAGGGCCGGCGGAAACACTCCGCTGTTGTCTGTCGTAAAATGGGTAAAAACATGAAACCGAGTATTACGAGCTTCACTGTCCTGGCGGAGAAAATACTCAGGCACGGACGCGGGAATTTTTAACATGGCAGCATCGAACTGATCGCTATCCTGTATGCCCTGGAAAATTTCGGTCAGGCAACGACTCAACGCCACTTGAAAGGAGGTTTCAGAACCGACGTTAAGCCGATAGCGGCCGGTCTGCAAGTTTTTAATGATTACACCAAGGGCCGGGATGTTTCGTCCCGCAGAAAAATCTTTGACAATGACCTTATAGCGGCCGTCGCGTTCAATATCTTCAATAATCGCGCTTTCACCCGGAAATTGTGCCAGAAATTGCCTGGGCACGGTAGGTGGTGTCATTTGTCCATAAAATATCAGGGCGGCAGCCCAACGTTCCGTGAGTTCACACAGCGCCTGAAAAATGGCCTCGGGCTGTGTGTTGCCTGCAGCCATACCATTAGAACCTACTGTTATCAGCAAGAGGTTTAAAGGCAGCAGCTGGCTGCATTGGTTAAGGGTATCGTAAAAGGGCGTGGCTACAACCCCAGGCATACCATTGGCAGCGATTCGGTCAAAATAGGCTGTCACAAATTCCTTGCGGTCCTGCTTCAGATAGCGGAAAAAATCAGCCAGCACATCGGCCGGCAGGTTTTCCACAGCTTGGCGGTCCAAGTAGGATTCATCCGGAAAATAGTAATAGCCGAATTCATCCTTCAGCCTGTTTGCTATGGAACGGGAGAATGTTGCAAACAGCAGGTTTTGCATTCGTTCCATATACTCGGCATAGGCACTGGCCAGGCTGAATTCATGGGTGCGACCTTTGCCGTTGGTGCGAAATCCGCCCCGGTCCGGGGGTAGGGCGATACTGGACGAGAAAATTTTCGGATACGGATTAGCATGGTAGATCTCGTCAGGAACTAGATCTGCCTGATTGAGGATATTCCGGATACCCTCAATGGTAACTGTTGCTGGCTGCTCTTTGTACGGTCGGGCAAGATTGGTAAACATGGAGTTGGCCTTTTTGGCTCCCCGGCAAGCGGCCAAAGTAGGAAAACCGCCTGTCGGAGAGAGTTCTTGGCAATGGGACTCTATACTTTGATTGAGGCGGCATTAATTAAACGATGGGCCGGCCAATATCACCCGGACCGTAAAAAAGTTGCTGTTGCTGCTGGAGTTGCTGCTGCTGGAGTTGTTGTTGCTGCTGTTGGAGTTGTTGTTGCTGTTGTTGCTGGAGTCGTTGTTGTTGCTGCTGTTGCTGGAGCTGTTGCTGGATCTGTTCCGGTGCGGGGGCAGCAGCCATAGGGCTCGTTGGCATCATAGGTGCCATCATCATATTTTGGGGGAAAAATTGCATGGCGGTCTCCTTTTACTATAGTGTTATTAGATTAGGACTTCCGGAGGAAGTCTGCTTGAGATTCATTTGACTTGTTTGATTTTGTGCTTTCGAGGTTTTTAATAATCTTTTCGGTTTCAGAGGTTGATTTGTTTACGAATTCGAGCGATTGTTCCAGGTTCTGTTTCATGAATTTCAATTGTTGGAGTTGAAAATGCAACTGCTGGAGTTGAATTTCGTTGGGCATGGGAAGTGGCATAGATGGTCCGGTCATGGCCATGGGCTGCATTTGAGTACAGCAGCAGGGCATGATCGGGTTAAAGGGTTGAGGACCAGGCATTCCGGACATAGAGGACTGCGGAAAACCATATTGCATACACATGAGGGAATCTCCTTGGATTGAGGGGAACATTTTTTCAGCCGTATGAATTTCGCGGCCGCGGCACTTGCATAGATTATACTATGGCAGAGAATAGGCAAAAAGATCCTTTTTGTCAACGGCTTTGAGGGTTTTGATGCCAAATTAACACACAAGCTGTTACAGATTGATCACCTTGTCGGCCAGCTGCATGGCCGTGACAATATCCAGCATATTGGTGGTCTGGCCAATGGCTTTTTTCTCCATCAGATTCAGGTGGCTCAGGCAAGTCCCGCATACAAGAATGGTGACGCCTGATTCTTCAAGTTCGTGCAGTTCACCAAGCACTGCGGAATCTACCGTGGCAAGGGTGACGCCATGGTTGACAAAAACCAGGCGCCACAGATCCTTGCCCATCTCCTTGAGGGTTTTGATGAAATTGATCATTAACTTTGCGCCTAATTCATCATCTCCAACGCCCAATGTGTTGGATGCGGCCATCACCATGATTTTTACCGGGGCGTTTTTTTGGGATGGCGCTGGGCCGCAAGCCGATTGCCCTGTCGGTCCGGGCGCCGGTTTAACGGTCGCGGCCTGGTCCCGGGTGCCTTCCACAACAGACATGGTGCCGTCGGATTCCACACCGACTTCAAAACCGGCATAGGTTAAAAACCGGCTGACATTTTCAATGGCGGCATCATTGTCCACCAGCACCCGGATATGCGACAATGCTTCGCTTTCAAGACATTTTTTTGTTTCTATTACAGGTGCCGGACAATCCATTTTCCTGCAGTCAAGTTCTTTTACCATTCTATTTTCAAGTCTCCTTGTCGGGGGTAGATGTTTGGGAAGGCGCACAGTTTTTTCGTGCCCATTCACAGATTTGCTCAAAACCCAAAAATCGCCATTTGACGGGAAAGTCCCGACACTGGGAAGGTTTGACAGGATTGATGCGGCATCCATTGCTGTCCAGGAAGATACAGGCCCCGTCAGGGGCATCAATGATTGAAAGGCCGTTGCGGTCTTTCGTCAGACAGGTGAAGGTTTCTATAAAATCCCGGACATCCATATTCAGGAAATCGGCAATGATATCCGGTTCTTTATCACCCAGACGGACGTACCCGCTTTGTCTGCAGCAGGCCCCGCATCCTAAGCATTCAAATCGTGTCAGGTCAAAATTTTTTTTATCCATTTTTATCCATGCACATATCCGGTAAAGATAAAGTTGTCAAATGAACAGATTAATGTTTGGCAGGCGTAATGTTTGGGGTGGCGGGTCCAGAAGATGCCGTATGTTGTCACAAAGTTCGTTCATGTTTTCGGCCCGTATCATGGATTTTAAAATGGCGTTGGAAAATTTGAAATTGGCGCAGAAATACGGGGCAAATTTTTTAAACATCTTCAGGGCAAAACGGTCCTCATAATGGGTGCTTAAAAGCCTTGCCATGTCCAGGGCGGTTTTCATATAAATGGACGGTTCCGGTGTAAAACTTTTGGTCCACTGGGCAAAAATCCAGGGCTGTGCCACGGCCATCCTGCCGATAGAAAGACCCTGGCAGCCGGTTTCCCGGATCATTTTGATCCCATGTTCGGGGGCAAACAGGTTCCCGTTGCCAAAAACGGGAATGGTGACCGCGTCTTGTACTTTGCCGATCAGCTCCCACATGGGTCTTCGGCTTCTTCGGTCGGGGGCGACCCGGGGATGAAAGGTTAAGGCATCTGCCCCGGCACGTTCAAAGGCCCGGGCCATGGTCACCGGAAAGCTATGATCATCCTGCCATCCGGTTCTGAATTTAACAAAAACCGGGCATGACACAGCCTTTCTGACCGCAGATACAATGTCGATCGCCTTGTCGGGTGTCTTTAACAGTGCGGCCCCGCATCCTTTTTTACAGATTGCGGCAACGGAACATCCGAAATTTAAGTCCACCCCAAAGAATTTTTCGGCTTCAATGCGACGGGCAGCCCGGGCCATGGTCTCAGGTTCTGCACCAAATATCTGGCATACTGTGTGGTCCAGTTCTTCGGGCCGCCAGGAAAATACATGGGATATTCCGGGGTTTTCATGGGGAACCGCTTTGGCAGGGCACATGCCCGTAAACAGCAGGCCGAATCCTGAAAACTGAGTCACAAGCTGCCTGAACGCGATGTGCCCCAGTCCTGCCATGGGCGCCAGTACCATCCGGTTGGAAATGGTTCTGTTACCGATGGCAAGCGGCCTGAGCAGATATTGTGCCAGGTCTTGAGCCGTATTTATGGTGTTCTCTATTGTTTTTTCAGAATTCATAGGTTGTCCGACAACGCCAGGGCTTTTTTATTGATGGCAATGCCCAAATCCGGGTGAATGATATCATGCTGGGTGGATTGAAAAGGCAGAAAAATCAGGGATATACTTTGGGGTGTCACTTCGGTCTTGGGTAAAATTTCAAGAATTTCTTTTCTGGGTTTCAAAAGAGCGGCCATGGTAATGCGGATGGTCTGGATGGCCTCTGAAGCGGGCAGGTTCACGGGCTGGTACAAATTGTCTTCAATCGTTTGGGACAGGGCCGGTTCCAGCTGGGCTGATGTTATTTGACCTAACAACCGTAAAAAAATGTTGGGACGGACCTTAAATGCCGGACTCCAGAAATGCACAGGCTTTTCCTCCCAGTTTCGGGGAATTGCCAGCGGCAGGTTTGCCATCCTGGCCAGATCCGCATGAGTGGCCAGGGTCATGGGCGAGACTTTGGCGCTGATTCGCCAGAACGGTAGCATGATGTCATCTTTGTCGGCAGGGGCTGCGGTACTGAATTTAATTTTTGCAAGGTTTTTTCCCCTGGCCCGCCACAGGGAATGGCAGTTCCGGCATACCAGGGCCAGTGAATCGCCACTGCCCTCAAGATCAGCCCCGCATCCGGGGCAAATGCCGGCAATAAAATGGGTCTCAACACCGGGGCGGACCTGATCCAGGTCGAATATATCCGGGGTGATCTCTTTTCCCGGAGGCAACATCTGATTGGTAACCCCATCTATAAGATGTTGCTGTCTGATGTAAAAAGGAGAATAAATAAGACTGAAGGTTTCTCCGATATCCTCTTTAAACGTGCGTTCATCTGGTTTTAAACCAAATTTTGTCTCTTTGAATATCGTTGCCCAGGGCAGAGGTCGAAAAAATTTTCCCTTGGTATCGGGCTCAATCACTTTCATGGTCATGGCCTGGGATCTTAGACCCAGGGAAAATGGAATCTGGGGCGGCATGTCTGTCACGGCCAGGGTGGAGATGTCCGTGAATATGGGTGTTATACCGGATGGGGAACATATGTAACGCACGCCTTTGAAACGCCAATAGGGCAGGTATATCGGCTGTCTATCTTGGGGTGCCTTGGGGGAGCAGGGCAGGTAATACCTGGGAAATCCTTTTTGGGAAATACAGGACCGGACCCTGCAGAATCCGCACACAAAGAACCGGGTCTCTTCCCCTAAGGTGACAGGGGCCCCGCACTGGGGGCATTGATGCTCGATTGCGTAGCTAATATTTTTCTCCACACTGGTTGCAGAAGATTGAATCCGGCAGATTTTTTGCACCGCAATTGCCACAGGTTTTTTCTTTTGCCTTTTCCACGACCTGTTTTCCACATCTGGGACAGAATTTTGTGTCGGGTGTGATGTTTTTGCCGCAATACTGACACCGTGCAAAGATCACCTGCTGGTGACCGCACTGGGGGCAGAATTTTGCCTCCAGGGGGATCTGGTTTTGGCACTCCGGGCAGGCAGTGGTCAGCGCAGTGTGGGTTGTCGGCTGTCCTGTCGGGGAGAGCATCTGCTGGGAAAATATGCCGGGCAGCATCATGCCAAGGCCTAATCCAAGGCCTGCCTGGGCACCGTCTGAGGCAATGCCCTGAGGATTTTCGGCAATTTTTTCCATGGCCATGGCGGTTTTCATCTGCATCAGTTTATTCATATCGTCAAACAACCCTAATCGGCTTTTGTCATCAATGGCCTGCTGGACCTCGGGGGGCGGTGTAATGGCATTGATGTAAAGATGGGTCAGATTCAGTCCGAATGCGCTGAAATCCTCACGCAGTCTTAGGGCCAGAGCCTTTCCCAGTTCATCGTAATGTTTCGGCAGATCAAAAATGGAGGAGACTTTCTCTCCGATATAGTCGTTGAATCTGGACACCACCACCTGGTTGAGATAATCGCTGATGTCGGCACTTGTGTAAATGCCCTGGGTTCCGGCCAGGGTGTTGATGAACAGGACCGGCTGGACAATTTTCAAGTTAAAAACACCAAAGGCCCTGAGTCTTACCAGGCCAAGGTCCTTGTCCTTGAATGCCACCGGGTCCCGGGTCCCCCATTTCAGGTTGGTAAAGGTTTTTAAATTGGCAAAAAAAACTTCGGCTTTCAGCGGGCTTTCCATGGCCCAGGGAAGGCTTGCAATTTTTGTCAGAATAGGAATGTTTGCAGTTTTTAAGGTGTGCCGTCCGGGACCAAAGGCACCAACGGCCTTTCCCTGGTAGAAGAAGACTGCGGCCTGACTTTCCCGGACAATGAGTTGGGCCCCGAATTTGATTTCACCCGAGCCTTTTTCAGGCAGGCGGTGAATCAGTTCCTGTCCGGTTTCGTCAAACCACTCCAGCACTTCAAGGTAAATCAGATTATTGGTTCCCATGGCTGCCTCCTTGCTGTGTTTTTTGAGCGGGTTTGGGTTTAAGGAAAAATTACTTTTACTCTAAAAAAAGTTGATGGCCTGTGTCAAACGATATTCCGTGATGGGTTTGGGTAAATGGTTATATTGACAAGGTATTGCTCCTATATTATTTATAAGCTTTTTAATGAACGGTTTAAGAGTCCTTTTATTTTTAGCTTCAAGGCTTAATTGAGGTATGGTTCCGGGTTAGACCTTGGCTGTTTAAAGAGGAGTTTACAAATATGCCGGACCGGCATCAGCAGGAAAAAGATCAGTTTCGTCGCCTTTTTGGCTGGCGGGGGCTTGATCGTTTTGAGGAACGGTTTCAGATACTGGAATCTTTTTTAAAATTGGAAAGCCATGTAAGCCTGGCCCAGATTGCCGATCAGGTCAGGCTGGATGGTCTGCGTGTGGATAATGAATTTCTGCTGCAGTGCATGGAGCAGTTGTGCCGGTTGGGCTTTGCCAGTCAGGTGGTGTTTGACCGGGATGACACCATTCTATATGAACACCGTCAGCTTGGGGTGCATCATGATCATATGGTCTGTACCAAATGCGGTGCAATCATTGAGTTCAAGGACGATGATTTAGAAGCGTTTCAGGAGAAACTGGCTGCCGAATATGGTTTTTTTATGCTTCAGCATAAAATGGAGATTTATGGCCTTTGCGGGGAGTGTATGGCGCAGCGGGATGATCTGATTCCTTTGTCCAGGGCCAGAATCGGAGAAAAGGTTGAGATCGTTAATGTGGCTGCCGGCAGAAAAATGCAGATGCGTTTTGCTTCCATGGGGCTTCGGACGGGTATTTTTGTTGAAATTATTTCCAGTGCCATCGGGGGGCAACTTGTCATTGCATCAGAATGCAACCGGCTGATTTTGTGTGCGGGAATGGCTAGTAAAATTTGGGTTCGACCCGAAAAAGGATCCCGGGGTGTATCCAATGACGGTGCAGGGGAAAGCTGCCTGCCGTTTTTCAATGAATCTGTGCCGATTAGTCGGATGGCACCGGGACAACAGGGCAGTATTGCACGGGTGGACGGCGGACACTTTCCACGGCGGCGACTGGGAAAGATGGGGTTTCAGCCGGGCGTTCTTGTCCAGGTAATCAGTAGCCCGGAATCCGATTTCATTGAGGTCATGGTTCGGGGGCATCGGGTTTTTCTGTCCGAAAAGGATGCATCGAAAATTTTTGTGGAGAACATCACGCCGTAATTTTTTTACATCTCAACCGGGTAGAAGCCTTGTCACAATACCTTGCATGCCAAGGTGCTTTTCTGATATACCGGGTACGACATGATTTAAACTGTAGTTGATCGGAGATTTTTATGTATCGTATAAAAGAGAAAGATGTTTTTAGAATTTCAGTTTGTTGCTTTTTTATTTTTCTGTTTTCCGGCATTGCGTTGGCCTCAGAACGGCTATCGGTAATATCTTCTGTTGCCAATTTAAGAGACGGTGCGGGAATCAAATATAATGTGTTGTGGCAGGTGGAGAAATACCATCCCTTTCTTGTGATCAATAAAAAAAAGGACTGGTACGAGGTAAAGGATTTTGAAGGAGATACGGCCTGGGTTCATGAAACCTTGTTGGGAAAAACGGATACGGTCATTTCGATAAAATCAAAATGTAATGTTCGTTCAAAACCGGATCAATCAAGTGACATTGTACTTAGAGTGGAACGGGGTGTCCCTTTTAAAGTGCTGGGTCGTAAAGGGGACTGGATTAATATTGAGCATGCTGACGGCGAAGTTGGTTGGATTTTTAAAAATTTGGTGTGGTAACCCGGATACATAAGTTAGGTAAACACCTGAGTTAGCGGCATAAAGATTGCTTTTTTAATTATAACATATTGAAATTTTAATATAAAATTAATACAATGGCATTAAAAAAACATTCACTTCGGAGGTGAAGACCGATGCCGACCACTATCAATGTAAAACATGGAAATGAAAACCTTGTCAGTCAAAGCGGATTGCTCCCTGTAGGTGCATTGCTTAAGTCGATTAATTTTGCCCAGCGGTTCAAAAATTTACCGGATGTACATTGTGTTGATCCTAATATTTCTCATGGAGAGATCCTTTCGTCCATGTTGGGACTTATTTGTGTTGGTAAGCCAGACTATATCGCTATTGAAATTTTCAGGCAGGATCCATTTTTCTTTACACAATCTCTGGGAATCAGCAATTGTCCTTCTCAATCAACATTGCGTGAACGCATTGACCTGATCGGGGAATCTGCCAATGAACTTATCAAGGAGGCTTCAGTTGAAATGATTCGAGGCAAAGCACCCGCCATTTCACCGGTTCAGACGAGTGTCGGCAATTATATTCCCTTAGATCTGGACGTTAGCCCTTTTGACAATTCAAAAACGAAAAAGAGGGAGTTTCCAGGACATACAAAGGCTGTGATGGCTATGCACCAATGTTCGGATATTTAGGAACTGAAGGATACTTAATCAATGTAGAGCTTAGAGAAGGCAGCCAGCATTGTCAAAAAACACCCCGGAATTCATTCAAGAAATATTAAAATTAACCAGGCAGATTACCCAGGAACCTCTTCTTATCCGTCTTGATTCAGGAAATGACAGTCAGGATAATTTTGAAGTAATAAAAACATGCGAAGGTGTTGATGTCTTGGTTAAGCGCAATTTACGTAAAGAATCTTTGGATGGTTGGCTTATCCTGGCCCAGAATACTGAAAGCGTTAGATTGATTCGCTGTGGACACAAAAGTGTGTGGGTCGGGCAAACAACTGTTGACCCAAAAGGGCGGGCATTGCCACGTCCGATTGTCTTCAAAGTGACTGAACGATATGAAGAAAAAGGGGAGCCCCTGCTTTTTCCCACAATTGAAGTCGAGACCTATTGGGTTACCATCGCCGGGCTGAGCCCCCAAGAGGTCATCAATTTATACCATGATCATGGAACCAGTGAACAATTTCATTCAGAAATCAAAAGTGATCTTGGGTTAGAACGCTTCCCCAGTTGCCGTTTTAGCAGCAACAGCCTGATTCTCCATCTTGCTCTTTTGGCGTATAACATTCTTAGAATCATAGGCCAAATTAGCCTTGAGGAGCAGGATGAGAACAATCTTCCGATCAACCGTAGAAAAAAAGTCTCACGAAGGAGGTTAAGAACAGTTATGCAGGATTTAATGTATATGGCTGGCCGTTTAATATATAGTGGTCGGCGGTGGAGCATTTCATTTGGTAAGATCAACCCGTTTGCCCAATTGGCTGAGAACGTATTGTACCGGTTACGTTGTTCTCCAGGATAAGCACATTATTGGGTAAAAAATCGGGATGGAGAAGTTATGCGCAGAGCGCTAATGGTGAACTGTGCCTATCTGGCGTGATTTGACCATGGGTAATCAAGTATAGTTCAGTAAAAAAATGGATTAGCTAAGATTGCTGGCCAATAAGTCATCAAATATGATCTTGGGTCAGGGTTTGCAGAGGCCAAGCCTCAGCAGATTTTTATGTATCAGAGCGCAAGGGTTGGCTAAGCAAATTTTATGCCGGGAATCCAGGTAAACATATTAGAAGGTAATATTTTGATGGCGAATCAAGGCGTATCAAACGAGCGGAAAAGAGAACTGGCGAAGATGGATCCGTTCCAGGAGGGTCTGGCCAAATCCATTAAATGGGCTACTGCCCGCAAAAAACAATTGATGATTTCAGCGGGTGCTCTGGCTGGAGTAGTGATTGTGTTTTCTGCGATTATGTTCAGTTTTAAACAGTCTGAAATCAAGGCCTCTGAATTGGCTGCCAAAGCCTATGGAAAATATGAAGAACAATATTCCCAGGACGGAGATGCCCGGAAAGGATATGATGCCGTCAAAGATGATTTTCAAACACTTTTTGATGAATATCCAAACACCAGTGCAGGGCGCATGGCACTGATTAATTTCGGGAAGCTTTGTTTTGAGGCCAAGGCGTATGATCAAGCATTTGATTTGTATTCCAAAGCCCTGTCAACTGTAGGAGATAAGGCCGGCGTGAAGAACTTTTTGCTTTGTGCTTTGGGTACTGTCTGTGAATTGAAAAATGATTTGGAACAGGCAAAATCTTATTATTTGCGTGTTGAAAACGGCACATCAAATCTTTTAAAGGATGATGCGCGGTTTGCCCTGGCCCTAATTTATGAAAAACTTAATGATACGGATGCGGGGCGTCAGATGTATGAAAAAGTTGCCGAAAGTTCTGGGGATTCGATTTATAAGGACATAGCCCAGGCCCGGATTAAATAGCGCAAGAACTAAAAAAGGCTGCCTGGGCGGGGCAGCCTTTTTTAGAAAAGGAAAAAAAGATGAAAAAACTAACCGTGGTTAGTACTAATTATTAAAAGCAAATTCCTTGCCATTCATTTTAAAAAGCTTATAAAATTTTTAACTTATTGAAAATATAATATATAGTTTTCTTTGTTGTAAAAAATACACATACCTAATTATGCGGCTATGACATGATGGAGTTCAAAATTTTGAACCCTTAAAGTGGTATTTTCACGAAAAGAGCGAATTATGCCCAAGAAATGATCTTTTCCAGGGTTCAAAATTTTGAACTCCGGAAAAGATCATTATTTATTGTCCAGTTTTAACTCCTTGTCCAGATTGAATTTTTTTAGTTTCTGGTTCAATCCGCTCTTTCCGATGCCAAGGATTTTTGCTGCTTTGGTCTGAACATTTCCGGAGATCTTCATTGCCCGCAGGATCATTCTTTTTTCTACTGCGGCGAGGGTTTCTGAAAGGCCTACGCCATCAGGAATACCGTCCAGTTGAAGTGTGCCGGCTTTGGGATTGCGGATTTGGGACGGAAGGTCCGAAACTGTGATTATGCTCCCCTTGCCCAGGATTATCGCCCTTTCAATGACATTCTCCAATTCCCTGACATTACCTTTCCACTCATAGTCACACAGCCGCTGGATTGCCTCTTTGTCAATGCCTGTGACAATCCCGGCCCTCTCCGGGCCCCGGGTGTATTTTTCAATGAAATGGTTAATAAGCAAAGGAATGTCCTCCAACCTCTCCCGCAAGGGAGGGATGTTGGCTTTGACCACATTGAGACGATAGTAGAGATCTTCCCTGAAATTTCCGTTTTTAACTTCATCTTCCAGGATTTTGTTGGTGGCGGCAATGAGTCTGAAGTCCACGGCCAGACTTACGGTCCCGCCAACGCGCTCCACAGTTCGTTCCTGGAGTACCCGTAACAGTTTTACCTGTAGCGGCATGGGTAGTTCCCCGATTTCATCCAGGAACAGCGTACCTTTATCCGCCATTTCAAACCGGCCTTTTTTCAACCCCACCGCACCGGTGAAGGCCCCTTTTTCATGTCCGAAAAGTTCGCTTTCCAAAAGAGACTCGGCAAACGCCGAACAGTTCACCGCAATCAGGGGGTGATCCTTGCGCATGCTGTTGTAATGAATCGATTTGGCCACAAGCTCTTTGCCTGTGCCGCTTTCCCCTTCCACAAGCACGGATGCACTGGTTGGGGCTACCTTTTTAATGATGTCGTACAGCGCCTGCATGGTTTTGCTTTTGCCGATGATGTTGTCAAACTGGTACCGGGACTGGATAGCATCTTTAAGAAGCGTGTTCTCCTGGACAATTTTGGACATGGACAGGGCTTTGGCAATGTGGGCAATGAGGGCTTGGTTTTCAAACGGTTTTAAAATAAAGGTGTAGGCGCCCTTGTGCATGGCTTCCACCGCCTTTTCCACACTGCCGAATGCTGTCATGATGATTACCGGAAGATCCGGTTTGATCTGTTTGGCTCTTTCCAAAAGGTCAATGCCGGACATGCCCGGCATTTTGACATCGGATAAGACCAGGTCAATGGGGTGGCTATTAAGAATATCCAGTGCCTCCATCCCGCTGGATGCGGTGAACGGGGTATACCCTTCTTCGGACAGAATCTCCCCTATAATCATTGGGTAGTGTTTTTCGTCATCCACAATCAATATATTTTCCATTATAACTCCCGGATAGTTTACTGCGCTGCGGGCAGGCGTATCTCCACCCTGGTCCCGCTGGGTTGGGCATTGGTTATGCTGATTTCCCCGTGGTGCGCCTGAATGATGTTTTTAATGATACCAAGGCCTAAACCTGTTCCCATTTCCTTGGTGGTGAAAAAGGGCGTCCAGATTTTTTTTAGCACATCTTCGTCAATGCCCGGGCCGGTGTCTGTAAAGCTGGCATGGACAAACCCGGGCTCATGCCATGTGGCAATGGTGATGCTTCCGTCCGTCTGGTCCATGGCCTGAAATGCATTTAGGAAAATATTTAAAAAAGCCTGATAGAGCATGGCAGAGTCCCCAAGAATGTCCGACACCGGCAGGCTCCCCTGGTACTCCCGGATGATTTTGATATCTTTATGCTCATCTAAAGACGATAAAAAAGTGATATTTTTTTCTATGATGTCTTCCAGACAGCAGGGCCTTAAGTCTGCGATTTTAGGTTTTGCAAAATCAAGGAAATCTGTGATGATGCGGTCTAGACGGGTGGATTCTTCAACAATGATTCCCGGAATATTGCTGGATGGATCCAGTTTTGCCATTTTTTTTTCCATCAGCTGTGCAGAGCTTTTTATAATACCTAAAGGATTGCGAATTTCGTGTGATACGCCGGCGGTCATTTCACCGATTGCGGACAGGTGCTCAGTCTGACGCAGTTTTTCTTCCAGCTTGAGCCTTTCTTCAGCCCTGCGCTCAATAATACTCTCTCCATGTTTCACCACAAACCGGAGAATAAGAAAAAGAATGCCCATGATCGTAGCGCAACTGACGACAATCAGTCCCTGGAGTTTAAATACCTGCTGATAGTCATCAGATACATCCCTGATAATTTCAATAACGCCGATGACCATCCTGTCTTTTTCCCGGGTGAGTTGGACTTCCTGCATCAAAGGGGCAAAGGTAACAATTTTTGTCTCTTGGGGAAACCAGAATGTCAGTTCAATCCGGTTGCCCTGCTGAACGAGCTTGGAGGTTACCTTCTTTTTCATGGCTTTTTCATAATGAACCCCCCCGGCATTTTTTTTGCCGATCTGAGCTTTGTCCAGGCTGTAAGCAATAACATTGTCCGTTGCGTATATATTGACCATTTCCACATGGAAACTGTGCAGGGTGTTTTTAACAACCGTGTCAAGAAGTTGATACTGGCTGGGTTCCCGCAGTTTTATCTCCCCATGTTTGAAAACCACAGGCCAGACAAATCTTAAAAATATTTGATGGTTGAGGTTTTCCACCAGGAGTTGGTTATACTCCTTGCTTTTTTCAAGCAGTATTTTTCTTACCCAGTGGGCATTCAAAGCGGCAATCACGATGGTTGCCGTAAGCATGACAACAAGGCTTGAGACAGTGAAGGCTTTGACGAGCACAAAAGGCCGGGTGCCTGAATTGTCGGTCTCTTTCTGTGGTTTTATTTTCACATTAATTCGTCTTTTTGGGTACCTTTCATTATGAAAAAAAAATCATATTTTTGGGGTTTTAAATTTGGCAAGCACCTTTTTTATTTGCTATTCAATCAGTTAAATAGTTTTATTCTGCTTGACTTTACGCCCATTTCGTATCAAATATATAGTCATATAAGTTTAGGATATCAATAACTATTATTTGCATTCTTCATATCAAGCCCATTGCGACAGTCATCGTTGGGGATAGATGCGTATGATATTTGGGAAAAAAGATCATCTTGTAGGCCTAGATATTGGGGCTGCTTTCGTCAAAGTGGCCGAACTGAAGACAACCAAGAAAGGCAGAACGCTTCATAAATTCGGCATCGCAAAGATTCCCGAAGGCATGATTCAGGAAGGCCGGATTGCCGATACGGAGGGGTTGGCTGAAATTATTCGCTCCTTGTTTAAATCGCAGAATATCAAGGAAAAAAATGTGGCGATTTCCACCGGTGGTCATTCGGTGGTTATCAAGACCATCAGCACATCAAAGGTCCATGACGAGGAACTGCATAGAAATATTCGGACAGAGGCCGAGCAATACATTCCTTATGATATAGATGATGTTAATATCGATTACCAGATTCTGGGTGACAGCGAATACTCTTCTGAACAGATGAATGTGCTTCTTGTCGCGGTAAGACAGGACCTGGTGGATGAATATGTTGAGCTGATTCATATGGCAGGCCTTAATCCAGTGATTATTGACGTGGATACGTTTGCCCTTCAAAATGTTTATGAAACGCTTCCTGATGTAGATCATGAGCGCATAACCCTGCTGCTTGATGTGGGGGCTTCCAAAACAAGTGTGAATATCCTTCAGAATAACAATTCCATGATGATGCGGGACATGACCAACGGATGCTACCAGCTTGTTTCCGTTGTCAGTGAGCGACTGGAGATTGACCGGGAAAAAGCCTTGCAGATCATCATGGGCGAGGTTGATTATCCGGAATCTGGACAGTCGTTGGACGACCTGTATGAAATAGTTGTCGACAACTGGTGTTCAGATATCTGCGAGGTGGTTCATACCTTTGAGTCCGGTCCCGGCAATGACGGGATTGAAAATATTGTTATCAGCGGCGGGGGCGGTTTCATAGATCTGCTGGCTGAGAAATTGACTGCGGCGCTCAAGGTAACTGTCTCAAAGATTAATCCCTTTGCCGGACTGGTCAGTGATTCAAAAGAACTCGGCGAACTGGAAGCGTACCAGCTTCTGTCCCCCATCGCACTGGGGCTTGCCATGAGACGGGTGAATGACAAATGATACGAATCAATCTGTTGCCGTTCAGGCTTGCCAGGAAAAAGGAAAACATCCGCCGTCAGGTATCCGTATTTTTCCTTTCCCTTATTTTTATTTTTCTGGCATTGGGTTGGGTGATCTCTACGCTGAACAATAAAATCAGCCTGATTCAGAATGAGGCTGCCCAGGTAAGGGCTGAAAGCCTCATGTATAAGAAAAAAGCGGATAAGGTCACCCAGATTAAGAAAAATCTGGCGATTCTGGAGGAGAAGCTGGCCATCGTTGAAAATTTGAAAAAAAGAAAAAATGAGCAGCAGATATTATTGGAAGAGTTGGCGCAACGGCTTGTAAAGACAAAAATGTGGTTGTTCAGTGTGGCTGCAGATGCCCAGACCGTTTCTTTAAAAGGGATTGCCTTTGATAACCCGACCATTGCCGCATTCATGAGAAATCTTGAAAGTTCTCAATTGTTTGGAACTGTAGATTTAAAGTTGTCAAAAACAAAGGAGTTTAATAATAATCTCCGGTTAAAAGAATTTGAGATATCCTGCACAAAGAGACTGTCCGAACCGGCACCCGATGAGACGGATAAGGGTGTAAAGTCTACAAAAAGGGAAAAATAATGGCAGGGAAAACGAAACATAGCACTGAAAAAAAAAGTGGGAAGATAGACGTCCTGTTTGAAAAAATAGGTGAGTTGACAAAAATCAAACGTATTTTTATTTGTCTGGGCACAGTGGGTTTAATTTGTGGCGGGTTTTATTTTCTGCTGCTTGGCCCAAAGCTTGATACACTTACGGCAGCAATGCAAGATCTGGAAAGTCAGAGAACTCTTTTGTCAACGTACAAGGCTAAAGCCGCAGCCCTTGAAAAGGTGGAAGCTCAGATGGCCCAAGCCCAGGAACAGTTCAACATTGCCATGACCGCTCTGCCGGATAAAAGAGAACTGCCTTCTTTGCTGGATGAAATATCCAAGGCAGGAAGGGATGCCGGGCTTGAAGTCCAGTTATTTGCGCCCCAGAACATGGTGGAGAATGCGTCCTATATAGAAATCCCCTTGTCCATGACGGTGGCGGGGCGTTACCACCAGATGGCCGAATTTTTTTATCGGGTTGCAGGGTTCAACCGTATTGTCAATATGTCGACCATCAATATGAATCGGATGTCCGGAAAAGAGGTGGCGGACAGAAATACAATTCAGATGCAATGCGTTGCCCTGACCTACATGTTTGTTGAACCCAAGGAAGATGAGGGTACGGGTGACAAAGGCAAGAAGAAACACACAAAGAGATAGAAGGCGCCGGATATGGAAAAATTAGTTAAAATATTTTGCGTGGCCGGTTTGGGTGTCTCATTACTGTTTGTATCAGCCTGCAATGAGGAGCAGGCCCCTGCGCCAAAACAGACAAGACAGCCCCAGGAGGTTTCCAAACCCATTTTCAAATCAAATCGGCCGGTAGCGCTAACGCCTGGCTCCGGGGATACTGAGAAAAAACAGGCCCTGATCTCTGAGTTGAAACCAGTGCAGGATCCAGTCAAAGAGAATCAGGTCGGTGGCGATATTGATGGTGCAGGCAGCTTACAAAAAGCCGGTATTTCTATACCCATGGAAAAATATGACAGCAAGGGTGGGGTGGATCCTTTTATTCCTTTGATTGCTGAGAAAAATGAAGTTGTCGGATCAGCTTCATCCGGGGATTCAAAGCTCGAAAGCGAAAGAATATTGACCCCCCTGGAAAAATTGGAATTAAGCCAGGTTAAGCTGGTGGCAGTTGTTGAAATGCAGGACAGGGCCATTGCTATGGTGGAGGAAGCCGGCGGTAAAGGGTATGAGGTCTCTATTGGTACTTATATCGGTCCCAATGGCGGGAGGGTTACATCCATTACCAGCACAGGCATTAAGATTGAAGAAACAGTAAAAGATTATCAAGGAAAAAGCCTTAAGCGTTATGAGGAGATTAAATTTCATAAAAGCGAGGATGGGGAAGAAGATGATTATTAATTATCGGTCTGCACTCAGACGTTATATGACAGGTCTTATCATGTCAGTTCTGATGCTTTCCTTTACGGCAGGGTGCGTAACCCAGCAAACCGGCGTAGCGGCAAGTACAGCTAAGGTTGAGGAGAGTCCGATTTCCCATGACGATTCTGGGTCTTTACCCAAAACCGTTAACAAAATATGGGTCAACCCCAAAGCGGATGCGTTTGAGGCATGGATACAGGCTTCCGGGCCTTTGAATGATTATACCTCCATTAAGCAGTCTTTCCCCTTTGCCGTGAGCGTCTATTTGTCCAATGTCCATCTTGCCCGGGGGGTGGATGCCGGATACTTTTCCGACTCCCGTGTCAGCGATATAACGGTCGGTTTTATTGATAAGGCCCAAACAACAGTCAAGGTGGATATCCTGCTTAAAGCGGACCTGCCGTACATTGTGGAGGAAAAACCGGACCGTTTGGGTATCATTATCAAGGGCAGTCAGTCCCTTTCCGAACAGTCGGCAAAGGCCGGTTCTATTTCAGATGAATCCGGACAGGGATGGAAAGATGTTGTGGAACCGTCCAAAGATGTTTCGATTCCTGGAACAACAGCCCATCTGACCCATATTGAATTTGACAGCAATAATCTTGGCGAATCTGATGTTCAGATTCTAACGGATCATCCGGTTCGATACGAAACCGTTCAGACTCGCAATGATTCCCTCGGACTGGTATTGTATAATACAACGGTTCCCCTCCACCATCAGCGGCCTCTTTTAAGCCGGTGTTTGAATTCTGCCGTGGAACAGGTTATGCCCGGGCCAAATCCTGCAAATCCTAATGATACGCTGGTGGATATCAAGATCAGGGAAAAAGTGCCGTTCCAAGTGGTTCAAACCACTAAGGGCATTCATGTGATCTTTCAAGCCCCCAACGTCTCTGCGCCTGAATTTGATCAAGTCAAAGTCAGTTCGGACGCCGGCAAAAAGACCCATCCCGGATTAAAAAAATATGATCAGGGGGAATCAACGACCCAGGCAAAGAGGCCTTCCCCGGACCAGGATCCTTTGTTGAATCCTTCCTCGGTCCGGTATACCGGTGAAAAAATTAAACTGGACTTTTATGAAACAGATATTAAAAATGTTTTCAGGATATTAAAAAGTGTGGCCGGCGTGAATTTTGCCATTGACAGGGATGTGCAGGGTAAGGTGACACTGACGCTTCAGGATCCGGTACCCTGGGACCAGATTCTTGATCTTATTCTGAAAATGAATAATCTTGGTAAAAAGATGGAGGGCAATGTCATCCGTATTGCCACGACAGAAACCCTTGCCAGGGAGGAAACTCAGCGCCAGGAAGCCATTGCGGCCCGGCAGAAATCCGAAGAACAGGAAAAGGCCCTGGAGCCCCTTGTCACCGAATATATTCCTGTCAATTATTCAGATGCAAAGAAGTATATTGAACCCCATGTATCCAAGATTCTCACCCCGAATCGGGGCAAGATTTCAGTGGATGCCCGTACCAATCAGCTGATTATTACCGATACCCAGGCTAAGATCGATCAAGCCTTTGAGCTGATCAACCGCTTGGATAAGGTGACGCCCCAGATCATGATTGAGGCCAAGGTGGTTGAGGTAAACAAGGATTTTTCAAGAAGCTTCGGAATCAACTGGAACCTGTCCAATGCGTCTGATAGAACATCGGGCTTTGTTGATGATTTCTCTGTGTCTGTTAATACATCAGGTGTTTCAGGTGATTTTTCCTTTTTCGGACTGTTCGGGTCTTCTGTCAGTGCGCTGAATGCAAAGCTTGAAGCCTCTGAAGCACAGGGAGACGTCAGGATCGTATCCTCCCCAAGAATTCTGACCCTGAACAAAAAAGAGGCCATGATCTCGCAGGGCCTGGAATATGCTTATCTTGAGCGAGATGATACCGGCGGATCTTCTGTGGCGTTTAAACAGGTTAATCTGGAGTTGAAAGTAACGCCCCAAGTTACGCCAGACAACAGAATCAACATGATCGTACACTTGACCAAAAATGACGTTGCCAGCATCAGTCCCGATGGTGTACCGACCTTGGCAACAAATGAGGCGAAAACGGAGCTTCTGGTCAATAACAACGATACGGTTGTTATCGGCGGAGTTATCAAAAGTATCCAGAGCCAGGACACAGATGGTGTTCCTTTTCTGGCCAACCTTCCGGGGTTAGGCTATCTTTTTGGTTCAAAAGCCAAGGCTGACGATCGAAATGAGCTGCTTATTTTCCTGACGCCTTCCATTATCCAACTTGAGCAGAAAAGGTATATTATGCAATAGCATTTACTGCTACCTACTGCAGTTCGAACAGACGCTGTTCTGCCTTGTGGTAAAGACTGGAATTTTTAGGGGCCAACTGCATAACCACCTGCCAGGCTTTGATGGCATGGCCAGTCCGGTCGCAGGCTTCATATGCCTGGGCAAGGTCCGCATGGAATATGACAGTGTCCGGGGATCTTTTTATATTTTTATCCAAGTATGCGATGGCCCTGTCTGTCTGGCCGCTTCGGATGTAGAGCTGGGCAAGGCCATGGATGGCCTTGATAAATCCGGGCATTTCCCTTAATGCTTTAAGGAAATATTTCTGGGCTATGGGGTAATTATTCTGTTCCAACTGGGCCCATCCGATATTGGCCAACGGGTAATGGGGGGTGGGGTAGGTCATATCTTCAAGGACTTTGTTGAATGTCTTTATGGCAATATCCCATTTTTTCTCCCGAAGGTAAGCGACACCAAGATTGTTCAGGGCCTCGGTGTAATCGGGCTTGAGCGCCAGGGCTTTGTTGAAGACCTGAATCGCCAGATCATCTCTTTCTTTTCCCATGTAGGCCAATCCCAGGCTGTTTTGAATATATGGGTCGTCCGGTGCCAATTTTTCTGCTTCAAGCAGTTTGCTTAATGCCGCCGTATAGTTCCCCTGGGCCTGGAATACATCGCCTTCCTTTTTGATGGCCTGGGCGATTTTATTTTGTTTTTGGGTCTGTACCGTTGAGGTGCAGGATGCCATGACAGCACAGATACAAATGAGGATAAACAGCTTTGTTTTCATCGGGCCGACTCCTTATTCAGCATAATCACATCAATTTTTTCGTTTTCCAGAAAGTTTGTAGCTCTTTTGAAAAGGGGTATCCTGGTGAAAAACAGCTTTTCCAGGCCTTTTTCAATGTAAACACCTGGGATATTATATACTTTCCGGTCTGTATTAAACGATGGGTCTTTCCACACCTGATACCCAAGCTGGGAAAAAAGGCGGGTACAGATATCTTCAAACGTGAGATCCGAAGGTAGGTCAAGTATGAGGTATCCTTGGCTTTTTAAGACGTCAAGTGCTTTACCGTAAACGCTTCCCGAATTGATTAAAATATCAGACGCGTGCTTATGGGTGATCCTGCCTAAAGAGACCGTCATCTGTACTTTGTTGACGGATAGGGGGAAATAGACCCGGGGCTCATAGGAATAAGATGTGGCGGCGATAAGAAGCCGAATCAACGATTCATGGGATCTGGGCACATCCTTCATGGTCTGTGTGTTGAGCAGCATCTTGGCATTGAGGACTTCACTGTATTTTCTAAATTGCAGATTTTTCCAATAGGCTTTCATAGCAGCAACAAGGTCTGGATCCATGGACGCTTCAGTGGCATCTGGCCCAAGCAGCACGGTTTTTTTCCCGGTATCGTCACTGATGACGGGTGTTATTGACAAATCGATGCATTGAGGCTTGCCGCCTTGGCTGTCGGACGGGAAAAACAGTTTTCCCTGATGCATGAGGTGACCCTGGATAAGCCGGGTATAGCGTTTTAGATCTGTCAACTGCGCCATGGACAGAGGCTTGGGTGAATGGGGGAGTGTTCGTTTCTCTTCGGAAATGTTGGTGGCAACGTTATTTGCGAGCGGTGCAACATCTTTTCCCATGGCAATGAAATCGGTAAACCAGGGCTGGGAAAGAATTGAAGGGTCAGGGATTGCGATGGTTGTCCCCTGATAGATACGGTTGATATCCGTTATGTTTGGATTCAGGTGAAGCACAATTTTTTCCCCCGTCCTGGATAGATGGCCCCTGGATGTTAAAAATTCTTCGGAAAGCAGTTCTGATATGGTCTCCCCGGCTTTGACCTCGTGTTCATGGATGTGCCGGGATAGAGTGGCAGAATTAATCTCTGTAGAGAACTCCAGCACCGGTACCGCCACCATGCCGTTGTTCTCGTGTTTGTAAGCGTTTTTATCCACCTGTTTAAGGGGAATCACAATCTGGCTGCCGGGGGAAATGGCATCAATATTGCTTATTTGCGGATTGATGGTTTTAAATATTTTTAAAAACAGCGGGAAATCCGACGCGGATATTTCTCCTTTCTGGCGAAAAATTTTATACAGCCATTCATCTTGCCCGACCAGATAAGGCTCGCACAGGTAAACCCGATCTTCGTAAGTGAACAGAGAATATTTTTTAATACTGGTTTTCACCCCCGTTGCTGCGAAAGCGGCGCAAGGGGTGAAAAAAAACAGTATGGCCGGGATAACAATACGTCTCATTATGATGTCCCGGGGAAAAGACATAGATCAAAGCCCTAAACGGGTGGCGATTTTTTCTGACACATCCTTTACGAATTTTTGGAATTGTGATGGACCAAGGGGTTTTTCCTGGGACGGAATCAATTCGGGATCATCGGGTGAAATAAAATCCGGTAAATTGATAAACCGGCTGTCAGATGAAATACCGTAACCTTCAGCCAGTTCGCCCTTAAAATAGAGGTCCTGGAATCCGGAAAATTTAATGGCATGTGCCGTGGCATCCAGAATCACCGTTTCGCTCTCATCCACGAGATCCAATGCCTTTGCCTGGACCATCCCTGCAAGACATTCGCCTCCCTGGGTGCAGGTGATATGCCCGTTCTGGTTGGCTGTGAGCTGCCAGTCCATGATCTGCTGTTCTTTTACCTGGACCACAAAAACATTTCTGTGGCCGCTGGCCGCATCATACTCCCTGGCGATCTGGATCACCCTTGGCATGGATACGGGGTTGCCGATCATAGCTGCCTGGGCAACACTCGGCTGGGTCTGGACAGGGATAAATTTACGTTTGCCCTCATCCGGTTCAAGGTAGTATCTGTATACCGGGTCAGCATGTTCGGACTGAACCCCAATGATTTTGGGAAGTTTATTGATGATGCCGGCATTGTAAAATTTTAAGAAACCGTTCATAACCGCTGAAATATTTCCGGCATTGCCAATGGGCACCATGACCACTTTTTTATCCATATCCCAGTCAAAATCCTGGGCAATTTCATAGGAGTAGGACTCCTGTCCCAGTATCCGCCAAGCGTTTTTGGAATTGAGCAGTGCCACCGGATAGCTTGAGGAGAGATGCTCCACAACTTTCATGCAGTCGTCAAAAACCCCCGGAATTTCAAAGACCCTGGCACCGCTTCCCAACGGCTGGGCCAGCTGTGCGGAGGTGACCTTTTTATGGGGCAGAAGTACGGCTGATTTTACTTTAGATCCCAGGTAGGAGGCGTAAAGGGCTGCCGATGCCGAGGTGTCGCCGGTGGAGGCGCATATCGAGATGACCTCGGAGACAAATCCTTGGTCAATAAGATATTTTATGCTGGACAGGGCGGAGGCCATGCCCCTGTCTTTAAATGAGGCTGAAGGGTTCTGGCCGTCGTTTTTGTAATAGAACTTTAACCCGGTTTTTTCCTGGAGCCGGGTGTTGGCCTCCACCAGTGGCGTGTGTCCTTCACCCAGATAGATGATGGATTCAAGGGGGATGCTGGGGCCTATGAATTCGTGGTACCGATAAATCCCTTTAAGGGCCGGGATCTTAAGCATCTTGCGGTAATCAAATATTCTCTGCCAGGTTTCGCCTGAAATGGCGTTGAGCTGGTCTTTGTTCCGGTCATGGATCAGCAATACCTCGTTGCATGCCGGGCACACATATAAAAGTTCTTCAATGCCGTATTCGGCACCGCAGCCAAGACATTTATAGTATAGTCCCCCCTTGGGCGAGGGGATGATGTGTGGTCTGATATCCTCAGGAAACAGATTAAGATTCGTATTCAATGATTTCTAACCCTCCCATATACGGTACCAGTGCTTTGGGCACTTTGACGGTTCCGTCTTCCATTTGATAGTTTTCAAGAATTGCTGCAAAGGTCCTGCCCACGGCCAGCCCGGACCCGTTCAGTGTGTGGCAGAATTCAGGCTTTTTGGCGTTTTCCCGTCTGAACCGGATGTTTGCCCGCCTGGCCTGGAAATCAAGGCAGTTTGAACATGAGGATATCTCTCTGTATTTATCCTGGCCGGGCATCCACACTTCAAGGTCATAGGTTTTTGCGGCGGAAAATCCCAAGTCCCCGGTGCACAAGGTGACCACCTGGTATGGCAGTTCCAGGCGTTGGAGAATCTCTTCGGCGTTGGCCAGCAATGATTCAAGCTCATCAAATGAGCTCTCCGGAGAGGTGATTTTTACCATTTCCACTTTGTTGAACTGGTGTTGGCGGATCAGTCCTTTGGTGTCTTTGCCGTAGGAGCCTGCTTCGGACCTGAAACAGGGGGTAAATGCGGTAAATTTCATGGGCAGCTTGGATTCATCCAGGATTTCTCCGGCCGGGATGTTGGTCATGGGCACTTCTGATGTAGGAATCAGGTAGTAATCCCAGCCCTCAAGCTTAAATAGGTCTTCCTCAAATTTAGGCAGCTGGCCCGTTCCGGTCATGGTTTCCCTGTTTACGATAAACGGCGGTAAAACCTCCTTATACCCGTGCTCCGTGATGTGAATATCCAGCATAAAATTGATTAAGGCCCTTTCCAGGCGCGCACCAGCGCCGATGTACAAAGGAAATCTGGACCCGGCAAGTTTTGCTGCACATCCAAGATTGAGAATGCCTAAGTCTTCGGCAATATCCGCATGGTCCTTGATCTCAAAATCAAAGGACGGGGGGGAACCCCACCTCTTTTCAAGCCGGTTTTCAGTGTCATCCTTTCCCATGGGCACATCTTCATGGGGCAGATTGGGAATATTAATAAGGAACGCCTTGATCCAGGCGTCCAGTTCATTGAGTGTTTTGTCCATTTCCTTAATTTGCTCAGAAACGCCTTTCATCTTATTTATGCTTGGCTGGGCGTCCTGGCCGGATTTCTTCATTTTGGCAATTTCATCAGAAACAGTATTTCTTAGGTGCCGTAACTCTTCAATATCAACTAAAAGAGATTTTCTTTTTTCCTCATTTTCAAGAAATGGGGAAAAATCAATGTTTGCTCGGCGTTTTTTCATGCCCTGGACAACAGTATCCAGGTTGTCTTTAATCAATTTTATATCAAGCATTTTTGATTTTTATCCTGCATGATTATAGGGTTGACGGGTGGCTGATTATAATATTTTTACAATCATATTCAGATAACACGGGCCATGTAAACAGTCAACGATTATTGCCGGTTGACAATTGGCCGGCAGTGTATAATATTTCGCAAAAAAATTATTGTACAATAATCTAAGGAATACGATTATGGATGAAGCTAAAAGTGGTAAGAACAGTGTGTTAAGCCAGGTTGCCGAACGTATGAACGCCCTGTCCCCGGAACAGATTGAAGAGAAATATAATATCATTGAAAATAAATTGTTCGAATTTGCAAACTTTTTAGAAGCCCATCAGGTGTTCCTATACCCGCCCGGAAGTAAGGAAATTCCTACGGAAAAGATTATTCGAAAAGCTATGGAAATTGAGAAAAGTGTTATTTTACCGGTATTTACAGATGTTAAAAATACTTTCCTTTTGTATAAGATTAGTCATTTTGATAAAGATTTGGTGCCCAACGCCCATGACATGCTTGAGCCCAATCCCGAGCGGTGCAAGAAAATCGCCCTGGATGATGTGGATATTGCTATTATCCCGGGTCTGGCCTTTGATGACAAGGGCGGACGCATGGGCTTCGGAAACAATTACTATTCAAAGCTGATCACAAAATTGCCTGAAACCTGCCGTAAGGTAGCTTTGGCTTATGAAGAGCAGATTGTTGATCAGATTCAGATGGAGTCAAGAAAATATACGGTGGACATTATCATTACCGATACCCGGGTAATCTATAAGATTTAAACATTACCAAGCGCACGCCTGAAAGCCTTCAAGTCTTCGGTTTTTCCCATGACAATCAGTGTGTCCCAGGGATGGATAATGGTTTCAAAACTGGGGGCAAATACCATGTGGCCTGACTTCTCTTTGAGTGCAATAATGATCAGGTTGTAGTCCTGCCGAATACCGGAATCCTTAAGCTGTTTCCCTGCATAATTTGATGTTTCCGGTACAAAGGCTTCTTCAAGCTGGATGGCATCGCTTTCCCGGGACAGTGCCGTGTTCAGAAAATTGGAAACCGTAGGGCGCAACAGCTTCAGTCCCATGGAAATCCCACCGGTATCATAGGGGCATTCCACCTGATTGGCGCCCGCCACATAGAGTTTTTTTATCACCATGGTGCTTATTGCCCGGGCCATAATATAGATGTCGGGATTGAGTTGTCTGGCTGTGAGTACCAGGAACACATTTGCCGCATCCGTTCCAAGAAGCGCCACCAGTGCCTTTGCCTGTTTGATTCCGGCTTTTTCCAGAATTTCCTCATTCCCGGCATCTCCGATGATATAGTGAATTTTATCCTTTTCCAGGAGATCTTTGAGTTCTTCACTTTGTTCCACCACAACGATGTCTATGGTCTCTTCGGCTACGAAGTTGCACAGAATTCTGCCGATGCGACCGTATCCGCAGACAATGTAATGATTCTTCATTTTTTTTATTTTGCTGTTCAAACGTTGCCTCCCCAGCATGCTTTTAATTTCACCGTCCACAACCGAACTGATAAAAACACTGCCCAGATACAGAAAGTACCCTACGCCTGTAAATATCAGAAAAATGGTGAACAATCGTCCGCCGTTGGACAGATCGTGGACTTCAAGAAAACCCACCGTACTCAGGGTGATGGCCGTCATATAGGCGGCATCAAGAACCCCCCAGCCTTCAACGGCCATGTATCCGGCCGTGCCGATGCAAAAAAATAGGACCGCGATAAACACGGTTATTACCATTTTAGAAGTTTTATCCATGACTTACTATTACTTTCACCGGCGTCCAAATGCAAGGGAAAGATGAAGGGCGGATAATTACCATAACGGCTTTTATTACAGGCTTTAAACCCGTTTTCTAATGCTTGACGGCCTCGGCGGTTGCTGATATTAAAAGACCATGACTGACGAACCTACAAAATTTTCGCGTTGGCGCAGGGATATGGTGGAAAAACAGATTATTGCCAGGGGAGTAAGTGATCCTTTGGTGATCCAGGCCATGATCGAGGTGCCCCGCCATCTTTTTGTCAGTGAGGCCCTGGTTGACAGTGCCTATGGGGATTTCCCACTTCCCATCGGTGAGGGACAGACCATTTCCCAGCCTTTTATTATCGCTGAAATGACCCAGAGTCTGACCTTGACGGGCCAGGAGCGTGTCCTTGAGATCGGTACGGGCTCCGGTTACCAGGCTGCCGTGCTGTCCCGTATTGTTTACAGGGTGTATACCATTGAACGGAACAATACGCTTTATCTACGGACTCGGAAACTGTTTGACCGTCTGAAGTACCATAATATCGTAACCCGCTATTCCGACGGCACCACGGGCTGGAAAGCCGAAAGCCCCTTTGACGCCATCATTGTCACGGCCGGAGGGAATCGGATACCCGAACCTTTAGTGAATCAGCTTATAGAGGGGGGGCGCCTGGTTATGCCCGTGGGGGGACTGCATTCCCAGGAACTTTTACGTATTGAAAAGACCAGCACGGGTATTAAAACGGTCAATTTAGGTGGTTGCCGTTTTGTCAAGCTTATCGGTGAGCACGGGTGGCCTGCTTAATACACCCTGAATATTGAGGTAAAATTTGATGTCCTTTTCTTCTTCTGCTACGTCGGCAACCATAAAAGAGTTGCTCATGGGGTTCTGTTTAGGCGTTGCCAATATTATTCCTGGGGTTTCCGGCGGGACCTTTTTGCTGGTTTTCGGAATATATGAGCGGGTATTTTTAATTTTAAATCAGATTAATAAAAACTTTGTCCTGAAATGCCTTAAACTTGTCTTTTCCTGTTTCATGCACCCGGTCCAGGGCGTTAAAAATTTTTATGCATTTTTTAAAGAAAACGGTTTCTTTTTCCTGTTTAAACTTGCGGCCGGGACCGCCGTTGCCATTCTTGCCCTCTCCAGTCTGATGAAATATCTTTTGCTCCACCATTTTTGTGTAACCTATTCATTTTTTTTCGGGTTGATCCTGGTTTCTATCATCATTCCGGTAAAGATGCTTAAGCGTTTTGATGCCCGGGCCCTGCTTTGCCTTGTGGGCGGGGTCGGCATCACTGTGTGGGTATCCGCCATGGTCAATCCCTACGATAAAATCAAGATGAAGTCTGATTATCTTTCCCGGATCTTCCAGGTTCAGGGCGCCTCTGCTGCGCGACCGGATGCTTCTATGCCTGAATCGGGAAAAATTGCTTCAACGGTCCAAGGTTATTCACCTGAGGATTATCTGTATATTGCATTTTGCGGTGCTCTTGCCATCTCAGCCACTATACTGCCGGGTGTCAGCGGTTCTTTGGTATTGATTTTAATGGGAACCTATTTTGATGTTATTTCGGCTATTTCTGAATTAAAGTCCTTTCATTGGGAGACATTTGTCTTTCTGGGAATATTCGGCCTGGGGGTTATCTTCGGCGGCCTTATGTTTGCCCGGCTGGTCAGTTTTGTCCTTTATCGTTGCTATAATGCCACCATGGCCTTTTTAGGCGGGCTGATGGTAGGCTCCCTTTATGCTTTGTGGCCCTTTAAAGAGACCGTGTTGATGGCGCAGCAGTATGTGAAACAGGCAGGGGAAATCATCTGCCTTGACAATGTGGCAGTCCAGACCAATATCAATGTTCTTCCAACCAAAGATGATCCGGTGATCGCAGCGTTTGTTTTTTTTGTGCTTGGCGGCATTATCATGATGCTTTTTGTCAGAAAAGAGGCCGGATAACTAGGTCAGTGGACAAATCACCCTTATGTTGAAAATTCCATCCATTGTCCTGGAAAATTGATCCATGATGACCCACGATGATTTTTTAAAAATAGAAAAACAGTTTTATGCGTATACCACCCCTTTTGTCGACAGGGCTGAAGACGCCTATCCATTTGTACTCAAACAGGAACACACTGCCCGGGTCTGCAAGGCCATGAGAATGCTTTGCGCATCACTTGATCTTGACGGGCCGAAAACGGCCCGTGCTTGTGCTGCCGCCATGGTTCATGATATGGGCAGATTTCCCCAGTTTGCCGTCTTTCACACCTATGCGGATGCCCGTTCCAAAAACCATGCAGCATTAGGGTGCCGGGAAATAGTGCGAAGCAACATTCTTTCCCATTTGTCCGTTACCGACAGGCAGCTGATTTTGCGGGCAGTGGCCCTGCATAACCGCCCCCGTCTTTCCGGAAAGCTCGGGAGCGATTTAAGTCTTCTGGCCCGTCTGCTCAGGGATGCGGACAAAATGGATATTTATAAAGTAATGAAAGACCATTATCTGAATCCGGATTCAAGTCACGGTTTTATTACCTATGATTTGCACGATGACGGCAAAATACCGACAACAGCTGCCCAACTCCTTCTTGAAACCCGGCAGAACGATTTAAGCTGTGTAAACACCCTCAATGCCATGAGGGTGTTTCAGGCCGGAATGGTTTATGATCTAAATTTCTCCGCTGCAGCTGCCGCTATCCTGGATATGGAAGTCATTCCTGTCCTGTTGGGCGGTATTCCTCCATCAGAACTCATTACCCGGCTGGAGCAGACTCTTTTGGATCATCTGAAATCTCTTGCCACACAAAAGTAATGGCTATCCGGTAAGCAGACCGGTTAACTCCTTTTGGCTGAACCGGTAGACGGAATTACAGTGATGGCATCGAAGCTCCAATGGAAAAGGACCGTTTGCCAGGATATCGGTACACTCTTTTTTGGGTAGGTTCTTTAGGTAACCGCCCATCCGTTCCTTTGTGCACGGGCAGTAAAATTCTACTCGGGAACTGTCCAGAAACCGCGGTGACAGATCGGCAAAGCCGGTTTCAATAATGGATTCCGGTGTTTGATTCTGGGCAAAGCAATTGCCTAAAGCATTGATATTTCGGATCAAGTTTTCGGCCCGGGCAACGTTGTCTGGTTGGGCACCCGGCAGTGCCTGGAGAAATATACCGCCTGCACCCGTAACGTTTTCATTTTCATCAAAAGCCACGCTCAGGATGAAGCCGGAAGGAATCTGTTCCGAGGTCAGAAAGTATTCAGCCAGATCTTCGGCAATGGCGCCGTGAACCAGGGCAATCTGGCCGGTATAGGGTCGGTTTGTATCTTCTATGTACCGGGTTACCGACAAAAAACCTGCCCCGTAAAGGGTGGACAGCCATTTTATTTTTTCCGGATTTTTTATTTCAATGGGGTTGGCTTTTAAATATCCGCGGATCTCTCCAAAAGCGTTGCCCTCCACATCAAGGCCCTTTATGGGACCGGAGCATTGGATCTTCATTGCAATCCGGTCCCGGCCTTTCAGTGGTGCGCTCATCAGGGCCACGGCAATGTAAGCCTGACCCAGAACCAGGGTTTCCAAAGGACCCAGATCATGATTGGCCTGCATCTCTTTGACCATCCGGGTTCCATGTACCACCACCCCTTTGATCTGATCATCCGCCATTAAAAAACGGTAGAGCCGTTCTTTGGCCGAGGCCTGGAACTGGGCTTTTACATCATGCTGAAATATATCTTTTTTTATCATCTTCTAATTCCCCAAAGTAATCATGCCGTGTTATTATAAGACCTGTTTGGTAAATGTAAACCATTAGGCTTTACATAGGATTTGAATCCCCGTATGATAATTTTTACACGTTCTGTAATAAAAATTGTCCGCTCCAGAGAATATTATGAGAAAATTGTCAGGTGTTATAGGCATTATTGTTGTGTTGGTATTTCCGGGTATGATCATGGCTCAGGCCGGTCTAACCATTGCTTATCCTGATTTTTACCCCTTTTTTACCCGGAAAGATAACGGCGAAATGGCCGGTTTCTTTTACGAAATTATTTCAGAGGCTCTGGATAAGCGCATGGGCGTGACCGTACACTGGCGGCAGATGCCCTGGAAGCGATGCCAGGAGGAGGTACGAGCCGGCAGATACGATGCAATGATAACCGTTCCCACGCCGGAACGATCTACCTATTGCCTGACCCATCAAGATCCTTTGTATCTTAAAAAAATGGTCCTGTTCACCTATGCGGGACATCCGGATCTGGACCGTATCCGGACCATCGAATCTGTCCGGGATATCAAGGCTATGGGATACAGCGTGGTAACCTACAGCGGCAACGGGTGGCATGATGAACACATCTCAAGCCTGGGTATTCCCTCCTGGGAAACCAGCGAAGTCCACAATGTCTGGAAAATGCTGGCCGCCGGGAGGGGGGATTTGGCAATTGAATGGCCGGCGGGAGCCCGGCTGGGCATGGAAAAAGCCGGGGTTAGGGACAAAATTATTGACACCGGCATTGCTCTTCAATCAATGCCCTTTCATCTCATGATCCATAATGGGTCGGGGTATACTCGTATCCTTAACCAGTTTAACCGGACCATAAACGATATGGCCGATGACGGCACAATGACAGGTATACTTGGGGCCTACGGCATAACCTCATTTTGATTTTGAATTGATAGCCTCCCATTCAGCTGGGAGTGAACCCAATTTTACAAACAACTAAAATCAAAAGAAAAAAAATTAGTTATTTAAAAGTGAAAATATGGCGCGTTTGATTGAAGATCATATCCGGCTGGTATTTGTGCTGCTGCTGGCTTTATTTACTGCGGGGTTTTTATTGTTTTTCACCTGGTATCAGGATATTGTTTTTAAATATGCACAAGGGCGGCTCAGGGAAGATGCCCTTGTCATTGCAGAGTCCCTGTGGCGGTACGAGCCCCCCCCATTTGCTTATCTGATACTGTCTGCCCGGTCCAACAGCTATACGACGGTGCAGGTTATTGACGATTCACAAAAAGAATATGCCGCAGTTAAGGGCCCGGCACCTTCGTTTACGGAACGTATAATGGCCCGGGCGGGGCTGCTGCCGGTGGTTGAGCTGGAAGAGCCGGTCAGGTATCAAAATCGGACCATCGGCAGCATAGAGGTGGACTGGCAGAACCGGGCCGCCTTTATCTATTTTTATGTGATTATATGCCAGGTCCTGCTCTTTGCCGGTCTCTGGTTTTTTTTAAATCTGTATATCGCAAAGAAAACCCTGGAAGAGCGGGTTAAAGAACGTACGGCAGATCTCAGGGCGAGCCGGGCACGGCTCCAGTCGATACTGGATTCCATGCCTTCGGTGCTTATCGGTGTGGACCCGGCAGGGAATATCACCCTATGGAACAACAGGGCGGAACAGGTCTCGGGATTTCTTACAGAACAGGCCCTGGATCGCCCCCTGGAAAAGGTCTATCCCCGTTTGGCCCCCAGGATGGATCAGGTAAGGGAGGCCATTGCCACCCGCAGGGAGAGAGTGAGTAAGAAACAGGCCCGGATGCAGGACAATTTGGTCTGTTATGAGGATATCACCGTATTCCCCCTGGTGGCCAACGGGGTGGAGGGGGCAGTGATCCGTGTGGACGATATCACTGATCAGGTCAGGATGGAAGAGATGGTGATCCAGTCTGAAAAAATGCTCTCCGTGGGTGGACTGGCAGCGGGTATGGCGCACGAGATCAACAACCCCCTGGCAGGGATCATGCAGACCGCCAATGTAATGAAACTGCGACTTGAGAATATCGACATGGCGGCAAACAAACGGGCGGCATCCGACATCGGCATCTCCACGGAACAGGTCCGGGCATTTATGGAAAAGCGGGGTATTTTCAACATGCTTGAGGCCATCAATGAATCCGGGGCCCGGGTGGCGGTCATTGTGGACAACATGCTCAGTTTTGCCAGGAAATCCGATGCCATTGTCTCTTCCCACAATCCCGGAGAACTCATGGACAGTATTCTGGAGCTGGCGGCTACGGATTATGATCTTAAAAAGCAGTATGATTTTAAAACAATTAAGATTGTCAGGGAATATGAAGAGAACCTGCCCATGATTCCCTGTGAAGGAGCGAAAGTACAACAGGTGATTCTCAATATCCTGAAAAACGGGGCCCAGGCCATGGTGGAAGCCGGTCGGAACCGGCCCTGCTTTATCCTGAGGATCTCAACGGAGGCCGAGGCCGGCATGCTGAGAATGGAGATTCAGGACAACGGCCCGGGTATGACCCGGGAAGTCCGTAACCGGATATTCGAACCCTTTTTTACCACCAAGCCCCCCGGGGTGGGCACCGGCCTGGGCCTGTCCGTATCTTATTTTATTATTACGGAAAATCATAAGGGCACACTGGGGGTCTCTTCCGCACCGGGCAAAGGGGCGAATTTTATTATCCGCCTTCCCCTGGCCTCGCACTCTTTGGAAAGAAGAGAGGCTGAGGAGGACGAAAACGATGCTGCTTCCACCTGATTTGTTTTCCTAAGCTCAAACTATCGGATAAAATTGGTCATGATTTTGGCAACCGGTTCAGGCGGGGGAAATTGTTCTTTTCCATGTTCCATAATTTTCATGAGCCATGCCATATTTTTACCTAAAACCGCCATGATTTGTTTACCTTCTCCATCCTGCATCACTTGCCCCGGGGCAAGACCATGTGCCACATTCCAGTAATTTGAAGAGGGCATGACCATTTCGGAGTAATTGATATAATGATTAAGGGAGTCAACTGTTGAAATCCCGCCTGATCGCCGGACAGCTGCAACAGCTGCGCCGACCTTGTTCCGGAAGAGGCCGCCGTTAACCGAAGCAACGAAAAACGCTCTGTCAAGGAAGGATTTCATTGTCCCTGCAACACCGGAAAAATGAACAGGAGAACCAAGTAGAATGCCGTCGGCTGCCTTTATTTTCTGAATCCATTCATTAACCGGATCGTCATCAAGGGAACAAGCTTGATTTTGTTTTTTTACACAATCGAGACAGGCAGTGCATCCCTGTATCTTTTTTTTGCCGACATGGATCATCTGCGTCTCAATTCCGGCATTTTCCAGCTCTTCAAAAACCATGTTCAGTGAACAGGCTGTATTTCCCTTTTTATTAGGGCTGCCATTAAATCCAACAACCTTCATACGTATTCTCCTTTATATATTTTGTTCAGACTATCGCATCAATAATAACCAAGAGATTATAAATAAAACATTTTTTACTCCAAAAAGCTCATTCTTTTTTCTCCTATTTAAAAAAAAGTTGGTAAGGCGGGGTTTGAGCTTCGTTTTATCGGCAGAGAGAAACAATAGCGGCAAAATTGTCCTGCACTCTGCCGGTAGGGGTGCACAAAATGCGGTGTGACCCACTGCAGCACGGTGGGAACAGCATCAACCAAAGTCATCCCGGGCCTGATCCAGGCGTTTGTACTGAACCGCCTCAAGAACATGGGGTTTGTGTATATCGTGGGCGCCTGCCAGATCAGCGATGGTTCTGGCAAGTTTTAATATGGAGGCATAGGCCCGTCCGGACAGGTTAAACTGTTTCATGGCCTGTTCAACCACCCTGCTGCTTTGGGCATCCAGGGGACAAAATTGCTGCAAAAGCTTTGGGCCCATGTCTGCATTGGCAAAACACGTTGTTTCGGCCTTTTTAAACCGAAGGGTCTGTATCTCCCGGGCCTTTTCCACCCGTTTCCGGATGGATTTGGAAGACTCCCGGTGTCCATCTGCCGTCATTTCCTGAAAAGACAACCGGGGAACCTCCACAAGGATGTCCATTCTGTCCATGAGCGGGCCTGAGATTTTGTTTTTGTACTGCTCAATTTTTGCCGGCGTGCAGGTGCATTCCCTGTCCGGATTGGTGAGATTGCCGCAGGGGCAGGGGTTCATGGCGCCTACGAGCATAAACCGACATGGAAAGGTGGCCTTGGCGTTGGCCCGGGCCAGGGTGATGACGCCCTCCTCTATAGGCTGCCGGAGAACCTCCAGCACACTGCGCCGAAATTCTGGCAACTCATCCAGAAACAGTACGCCGTTATGGGACAGCGTGATTTCACCGGGTTTGGGCACTGTGCCGCCGCCCACAAGTCCTGCATCGGAGATGGAATGGTGGGGGGATCTGAAAGGACGTGCGCCCAGGGGCTGCCCCGGTTCCCGGGCCACCCCGGCCACCGAATAGACCCGGGCGATTTCCATGGCCTCTTCAAAGGATGGTTCCGGCATGATTCCCGGCAAACATTTTGCCATCAAACTTTTCCCGGATCCCGCCGGACCGTTGAACAGGATATGATGATGCCCTGCTGCCGCAACTTCCATGGCCCGTTTTACATGGGTCTGGCCCCGGACATGGGAGAAATCGTTTTCCCGGTCTGTTCCATCTGTTTCCAGAAGCATGGACAGATCAGGTTCCAGGGGCGCAAGTCCTGCCTTTCCTGCCAGAAAATTCACGACCTGGGTCAGATGATCCGGCGCCAGAACCTCAATATCTTTAACAAGCGCTGCTTGCGCTCCGTTCTCTTTGGGCAGGATAATGCCTTTGAATCCATTGTCCCGGGCGGCCAGGGCAAAGGGCAGTGCTGCCTTGACCGGCCGCAGGTAGCCGTCCAGGGACAACTCCCCGGCAAACAGCCAGGATGCCGCTTCAGATGCCTGGAATAACCCCCGGGCACAAAGAATTCCTAAAGCTACGGGAAGGTCCAGGCCGGTACCCTCTTTTTTGAAATCCGCGGGCGCCAGGTTTACCACCACTCTGTCCATGGGGAATGTATATCCGGCGTTCTGGAGGGCAGACCGGACCCTGTCCCGGCTTTCCCGGACAGCGGTTTCAGCCAGCCCCACCATATTGAATACCGGCAATCCCAGTGTGATGTCTACTTCAACATCTACAACAATGGCCTCAAACCCGTTTAATGCACAGGACTTCATTTTTGCTATCATTTAAGGTCTCATTTTAAAAAATTTAAGATAAGAGAAAAAAAATGGAACTTAATTCATTGAAATCATGCTAAATTGTCATAAAATGTCTGCATGCCAAATATTTTTCTCATTTGTTTTGCTTTGTATTTTTAAATCAGCTATATATACCACGTTTTATCGTATTCAGACACTTTGGAACAAAAAATGAACAGTTTTTATAATCAGCAAACCATCGCCGGAAAGGTGAGTCTTTCGGGGGTAGGCGTCCATTCGGGTAAAAAGACTAACTTGACCATCCGCCCTGCCAAGGAGAACCACGGCATTAAATTCCGGCGTATAGATCTTCCTGGAACCCCTGATATCCCGGCGCTTTTCAAGCTGGTGGTGGATACCAGCCTTGCCACGGTTATCGGGGACAATGGCGTTATTGTTTCCACCATTGAGCATCTGATGGCAAGTTTTGCAGGTCTTGGCATTGACAATGCCCTGGTGGAAGTGGACGATTATGAGATCCCCATCATGGATGGATCAGCCAGGGAATTTACCCGGGCGATAACCGACGTGGGCGTGGTAGATCAGGATAAACCCAAGCACCTTTTTATCGTGAATGAGCCCATAGAAATAAGACAGGGAGATAAATGGGTTCGGGTGGAACCTGAACCCTGTTTCAAAATTTCCTGCATCATTGACTTCAACCATCCGCTTATCGGCCTGCAGAAAATTGTCTATGACAGGGCGGAAAATAACTTTAAACAGGAAATCTGCGGGGCCCGGACCTTTGGGTTTGTTAAAGATCTTGAACTGCTGAAAAGATTCAGTCTTGGCAGGGGGGGAAGCCTTGACAATGCCATTGTGATCGATAATGATAAAATTTTGAATAAGGGGGGGCTGCGGTATCCGGATGAGTTTGTCCGGCACAAACTGCTGGATTGCCTTGGGGATTTTTCCCTTCTGGGAATGCCCATTCAGGGGCATATTATCGCCCATAAATCCGGTCATCACCTGAATCATCTGTTTATAAAAAAATTTCTTGATGAAAGGCAGGCCTGGGAAACAGGGCCGGCAAAGCGCTGATTAGAACTTAATGCCGATGATAAGTAAGGGTACGGTTACAAAAAGTTTATGTGCAGTTGCCTTTTTTATCGCGGGCATTCTTTTTATTGTCCCGGCAATTGCTCTTGCCTATGACAATACGGTTATATCCAATATCAAACTGGCCAACACCCGGGATGATCTGTTTGCTTATTTCAAGGTGGAAAATGCCTTTAATGAAAAAAATACCCAGGCTGTTGAGAATGGCATTCCCAGCTCGTTTACGTTCTATGTAACCTTGTTCAAAACGTCAAGCGGTTTGTTTGACAAAAAAATTGCCGATATTAAAACCCGTGCAACAATAAAATACAATTCCATGAGACAGGAATACACGGTTGTCTGCCAATGGAAGCATGCCCCTGCGTTGATCACAAAATCCTTTGATGAGGCAAAGACCTGGATGACCGAAATTGATAACCTCAAGGTGGTACCCCTTAACCGCTTGATAAAAGGTGATAAGTACCAGATTCGGATCAAAGCTGAACTTGAAAAAGTCACGTTGCCCCTGTGGTTGCACTATGTTTTCTTTTTTGTCTCTTACTGGGATTTTGAAACGGACTGGTACGTCATTAATTTCACGTATTAACCATCAGCCGGACAGGCATGGCATATGACCCAGATACTCCAGAACACAAGACCAAAACGATCCGGCCGGAAAAGAGAATGCATTGCCATTTTATGCCTTCTTATGGCCGTTGGGGGGCTGACGGTTCTTGAAACCCGGGTCACGCCCTTTGACACGGGACTGCCCCTGTCATCCACCGTGCTGATGTTCATTTTGATAAATATCAACCTGTTGTTGTTGCTTACCCTCCTGCTGCTGGTTTTCAGGAATCTTGCCAAACTCTACTATGAAAGAAAAAATAACATCCTGGGTTCCAAAATAAAAACCCGGCTGACCGCTTCTTTTGTAGTGCTGGCCCTTTTACCCACTACCGTGCTTTTTTTCTTTTCCATCCAGTTTATCTCTACCTCCATTGCCTTCTGGTTTAATGCCCCTGTGGAGCAGACCCTGGAAGCCTCTCTGGCCGTAGGACAAACCCTGTATGATTACATTGAGGAGAAAAATGCCTTTTTTGCTAAAAGAGGGGCGTTTCAGATTCATTCCAGGGATCTGCTCAAACCTGAAAATCAGGAGAAACTCACGCGGTACACCCAGGTGATCCAGCGCGCCTTTAACCGTCAGGCCGTGGAAGTCTACACCCCGGATGCCCAGCGGGTAAGCATTTCATTAGCCAGCGAGCTGGAGAACACGCACTTTGGGCTGCTGACCACCACGGAGTTAAGGGGCATCCGGGATGGCAGCGCCAGTCACACCGTTTATCAGACCATGGATCAAGGGGAATTTTTACGCACCCTATGCACCATCCCCTTTGACGTACCGCCGGCCAAGGCTGCCGGCTTTATTGTAATCAACACCCTGACAGCCCCGGATCTGTCTGAGAATTTAAAAGCCATTCTTAAAGGTGTGGAGGAGTACCACCAGCTTAAACTGACAAAGAGACCGGCTGAAATTTCGTATTATATCGCTTTGTCCATTGTGGCGCTTCTTGTTGTATTCTGTGCCGTGTGGTTTGGATTCCAGATTGCCAAGTCCATCACCATTCCCATTATGAAATTTGCCGAGGGTACCCAGCGGATCATAGACGGCGACATGGCATATCAGATTGATTTCAAGACCGACGATGAGATCGGTACCCTGATTAAAAGCTTTAACTCCATGACCCGCCAGCTGGCCGCGGGCCGCCAGCAGATTGCCCTGTCCGAAAATATGCTTAAACAGCAGAATGTCGAGCTGGAAAAAAGTCGCCAATATATTGAGATCGTTTTGAAAAACATCTCTGCCGGAGTTGTCTCCATGGACAATGAGGGGATAATCACCACCATGAATAAGGCTGCCGAGTCCATGCTGGGTGTTAACAGTTGTGATATTCTTGATAAAAATTTCAGGAACGTCCTGATCGAAGAATACCTGTCTCTGGCCAATAAAATATTTGAAGAGGCAGAGCAGGGGGGCACCCATTTCAAAATTCCTGTTTCCGTTTCCGTGGCCGGCGTACCCAAACATTTTTCATTGAATTATACCACGCTCAAGGACGATACCGGCCAAAATCTGGGGGCTGTACTGGTGTTTGATGATGTAACGGAACTTGAAAAAGCCCAGCGCCTGGTGGCATGGCGGGAGGTGGCCCGCCGCATTGCCCATGAGGTGAAAAATCCGTTAACCCCCATCAAGCTGTCTGCCCAGCGCCTTAAACGCAAATATGGCAAAACCATTAATGATGAGGTTTTCACCGGATGTGCCGACACCATTGTGGAACATGTTGATCTGATCCGGAATCTGGTGAACCAGTTTTCCACCTTTGCCAAATTTCCAGATACCAATTTTGCGTCGGCCCGCATTGAAAATATTATTCTTGAAACCGTTGCCCTGTATAAGGACGGGTTGGAACAGATGGAGATCCAGACTCGGTTCAAGGACAATATTCCCACATTAAAATTGGATCACCAGCACATGAAGCAGGCCTTTATCAATCTGATTGACAATGCGGTTTACGCCGTGAACAAAAAAGGCACCATTGTGATTAATCTCTCCTATGACCCCATTCTTAAAATTGTACGTATTGAAATAGCAGATAATGGAAAGGGTATTTCAGACAAGGAAAAGACCAAACTGTTTGAACCCTATTTTTCCACTAAGAAAACGGGCATGGGACTTGGGCTTGCTATTGTAAACTCGATTATTTCAGACCATAACGGCGTGATCCGGGTCCAGGACAACCAACCCCGAGGCGCCAAGTTTATCATTGAACTGCCTGCCGGGGGGCCCTGATGCCAAAAATTAGGGCACGGCAGATAGTGTTTGAACAAAAAACCGTGTTTGGATGGTTCGTTAGAAGGGGATGTGTTTGTCTAACGAGCCCTTCTAACACTATATATAGAAAGGATTTAGTACTATGTACCCGGCAGTCTTGATTGTTGATGACGAATCCACCATTGTTGATTCCCTGGACGGTATTCTTTCCGATGACGGATTCGAAGTTATTCATGCATTCAACGGATACGAAGCCCTGAAAAAAATTGACTCCCATTCCCCGGATATTGTGCTGCTGGACATCTGGATGCCGGGCATGGACGGCATTGACACCCTAAAGGAGATCAAACGTCATCACCCCAACTTGCCGGTGATCATGATCACCGGCCACGGTTCCATTGAATCTGCTGTGGATGCCACTAAATCCGGCGCGTTTGATTTTTTGGAAAAACCTTTGTCCATTGACAAGGTTATACTCTCCATAAACAATGCCCTGAATTTCAGGAAACTTGAGGAAGAGAACCGGTACCTTCGCAAAAAAGCCATTGAAAAAAATTCCATTACCGGCACAAGCCCGGCGGTTCAAAAGCTTTACGGCGAAATTATGGCCGCAGCGCCCACCGATGCCTCCATACTGATCACGGGGGAAAACGGTACGGGTAAGGAGATGGTGGCCCGCACCATTCATCAGTTCAGTAACCGTCCTGAAGGTCCCTTTATCATTATCAACTGCGCAGCCATTCCTGAAGAGCGTCTGGAACCTGAACTGTTCGGGCATGAGAAAGGGGCTTTTGAAGGAGCCTCAGCAAAAAACAGAGGTAAATTTGAACTGGCTGCCGGTGGAACCCTGTTTTTGGATGAAATAGGGGATATGAGTATCAATACCCAGGCCAAAATGCTGCGGGCTTTGGAATCCAAAACCTTCCAGCGCATCGGTTCCAGCCGTACCCTGCACATGGACGTACGTGTGATCACCTCATCCAACAAAGATCTTGAATCGGAAATCAAAGAAGGGCGGTTCAGGGAAGATCTGTTTTTCAGACTCAATGTCATACCGATCCATGTTCCGGCCTTAAGGAAAAGGATTGAGGATATCCCCATATTGGTGGATTTCTTCTTAACCCAACTGGCTGAAAAATCATCCGCGCCTAAAAAAACGCTCTCCAAAGAGGCTGTTGAGCTTTTAAAACAATGGCATTGGAAGGGAAATGTCAGGGAACTGAAAAATTTGATGGAGCGTTTATCCATTATGGTGGAAAGTGAAATTATTGGGAAAAATGATATTCCTGCACCCTACAATCCTGATATTGAAACATTTCCCGAAACGGGTGAAGAGCGCAACCGGATTTTTACCATGGCGCAATTGGACCAGGCAAAAGCTGCCTTTGAAGCGGAATTTATCCGTTTAAGGGTGGATCAGATGAACGGGGATCTTCAGGCGGCGGCTAAACAGATGGGAGCAAGCTTGAATTTTGTCAAAAAAAGAATATCTAAAAGCTGATGCGTATTATTAGTGGTGCCTGCCGGGGCAGGAAACTGGTTCAGATCCAGGGAAAGATATCCGTCCCACCTCGGACCGGGTCAGGGAAGCTGTGTTCAATATCCTTGGCCCCGGTATTCGGGGAAAAAGGGTACTCGACATGTTTGCCGGCACCGGGGCTTTGGGGCTTGAGGCATTGAGCCGGGGGGCTCAGTCTGCCGTTTTTGTGGATGCGGCCCGGTCTTCCTGCAATGTGATCAAACGCAATATTGAACTGTGCCGGATGGCCGATCAGGCGCGGATTCTCTGCCATGACTTAATCAAAGGGGCTTTACCTGTATTCCATCACACCTTTGATCTGATTTTCATGGATCCCCCGTACAATAAAGAGTATCCGGGACAGGTGCTTGGAAAACCTGGGTTTTCAGAACTCCTTGCACCCGGGGCAATTATCATTGTGGAACAGTCTGGCAAAGAAAGCCTTAACTATCCCGGAAACAGCCTTGACAAATACCTGGAAAAAAAATACTCAAGGACAACTCTTACATTTTTGCGGAAATCCGCCATAGACGAAGGATGCGTATGATTTACCGAAAACGGACAATTGCCATTTATCCAGGTTCCTTTGATCCCTTGACAAACGGACATCTTGACGTCATCAGACGCGCCCAGGAAATTTTTGACCACGTAATCGTGGGGGTGCTGTACAATTCGTCTAAAAAAACACCGTTATTCTCCCCAGAGGAACGTATTTCCATAATTAAGGAATGTTTTGAAGACCCATCGATAGAGCTGGACTCGGCAAGGATTGAAGTGGAGACTTTTAACGGCCTTCTTGTTGAATATGCCCGAATGAAAAAGGCTGTGGCCATTATCCGGGGCATGCGGGCTTTGTCTGATTTTGAAAGTGAATTTCAGATGGCGCTGATGAACAGAAAGCTCAATAGGGAGGTCCAGTCGGTCTTTCTGATGACAGGATCGCGCTGGATTTTTACATCATCGTCCATCATTAAGGAGGTTGCCCGGTATGGCGGGGATATCTCTGATATGGTTCCCAAACCCGTGGAGCGTAGAGTGAAGGAGAAATTTGAGGCTCTCGTAAAAAGCCAGGAATGGCAAAAATGTTATAAATGAAGGGTATATCAACGTGGATTTGTGGCAGCTTCATATTTTTGTTTCCGTGGTTGAGCAGAAAAGTTTTTCCAGAGCATCAGAACAGATTCATTTATCTCAGCCCACAGTCTCCACCCATATCAAGGAACTGGAGGGTCATTTCCAATGCCGCCTGCTGGACAGGCTAGGCAAGGTGACCGAGCCGACCCGGGCAGGTGAGATTCTTTATGATTATGCCAAACGGATGCTGGCGCTCAAACAGGAAACCCAGTCCGCCATGCTGGATTTTTTAGGGCACACCAAAGGACAGCTGATCATTGGCGGATCATCCATCCCTGCCGGATATATCCTTCCCAGGATGTTGGGGGCATTTAAAGCTGATTTCCCGGATGTATCCATTCTTTTGACGGTCGGGGATACCGGCCAGATCACCCGGGCTGTCAAAGACGGTGAACTGGAACTGGGTGTGGTGGGTGCAACAACCAGTGACCCCGACATTGTTCAGGAGACATTGGTTGAAGATGAAATGAAACTCGTTGTGCCCGCCGGTCATGAATGGGCGGACAGGAAAAGTGTGACCTGCAAGGCGCTGCTGTCCCAGCCATTGATTGCAAGGGAACAGGGCTCTGGTACCTGGAAAACCGTTCTCGCCAGTATGGAAAAGGCCGGGATTGACCTATCCCGGCTCGAACCTGCAGTGACCATGGGCAATTCGGTTTCAGTCATCCAGGGCATTCTCAACAATGTGGGTATTTCCATTCTTTCCACCATTGCCGTGGCTGAGGAATTGGCCAGGGGGCGTCTTCATGCCCTGAGTATTGAAGACCTCGACCTGTCCAGACATTTTTATCTGACGCTCTCCAGGAAGAGGACCCGCTCTCCGATATGTGAGAAATTTATTCACTTCTTAAAAGACCAAGTTTTGAGCTGATTGTCATTTCTATAACGGCCAAAACGCGCTCCTGTTAATTAAAAAATATTTAGACAAGTAAACATTGTTTATTGAACATAAATTAAATAATTTCATATTTCAAGGGGCTAAAACTTCATTGACAAGCCAATAGATTTCTGACAAGCTTCTTGAATACCGTATATTTCGGCGCAAATCTTTATGCCAAGGAAGACGCCAATGATTTTAGGATTAGATGTTGGGGGCACAAATACAGATGTTGTTTTTCTCAGCCCAAAAGGTGTCCAGAAATATGTAAAGGTGCCTACCCAGCCGGACAATTTATTTAAAAGCGTTCTTTCAGGTTTTACTTTGATTCTTGAGGACGTTGATCCGGGATGTGTTGAGCGGGTTGTTATCTCCACCACCCTGACCACCAACGCGATTGTTCAACAAACCGTGACACCGGTGGGCATGATTGTTTCAGCCGGGCCGGGTATAGATCCTGAAAATTTCAGGACCGGGGATCAATATTATGCCGTAGGCGGCTCCATCAACCACCGTGGCCGGGAAATAGAGCCGATCAATGAGGCGCAAATTCAGATTGTGGGTGAAAAGCTCAAAAAGGCGGGCATTGAATATGTGGGGGTTGTCGGAAAATTTTGTGTCAGAAATCCTTCCCATGAAATTCTGATCAAGCGGATATTAGATAAGCAGTTTAAACAGATTTTTTTAGGGCACCATGTTTCCGGCAATTTGAATTTTCCCCGGCGAATTGCCACCACTTACATGAACGCGGCTGTATATCCCCTGCATAAAGACTTTTTTCAGGCCGTTGAGCAATCCCTTGAGGAAATGGGGCTTACCGTACCCATTCAGATTCTCAAGGCGGACGGCGGTACCATGACATTGGCAGCATCAATGGATTTTCCGGCCCAGACGGTTTTATCAGGACCTGCAGCCAGTATCATGGGGGCGATTCCCTATGCCCCTGAAGGTCAGGATGCCGTTGTCCTTGATATCGGCGGTACCACTACGGATATTGCATTTCTGGTGGATAAAACGCCATTGCTTGAACCCGTGGGCATCCAGCGCGGGGGATATAGAAGTCTGATTCGCTCCCTGCGAACGGTTTCCGAGGGCATTGGCGGGGACTCGGCCTTAAGGATCAATGACAAGAACAAGCTTACTGTGGGACCGGACCGTATGGGGCCGGCCATGGCTTTTGGCGGGTCTGTGCCCACGCCCACCGACGCCCTGGTGGTTTTAGGGCTCATGGACTCGGGGGATCAGGACCGGGCCCGGCAGGGTATAAAATCCATTGCAGGTCAGTTGGGCATGGAAGAAAAAGAGGCTGCAGAGTACATATTTAAAATTTGTTGCAACATTATTTTGAAAAAAACCTTTGAGATGATCGATACATTGAATTCAAAGCCCGTTTACACGGTCCATGATTTCCTTGAAGGGTACAAGTTCAGTCCGGACACCATTCTTCTGATGGGCGGGCCGGCCAGTTTTTTCGCCGAGAAAATCCAGGATATGTATCAGCTTGAAACCATTGCGGTCCCCTATGCACCAGTGGCAAACGCCATTGGTGCTGCCCTTGCCAGAACCACCTGTGAGGTGACGGTGAATGCAGACACGGAGCAGGGCTTTGTAACCGCCCACGAAGAGGATTTTGCCGAGCCTGTCTCCAAATCCTTTTCTAAAGAGGATCTGGTGGAGACCGCTTACAGTCTGCTTAAGGATAAGGCGGAAAACGCAGGGGCTGATCCCGACAATCTCAATGAGGTGGAAGTGGTGGAATTTCAGGAATTTAATATTGTGCGTAATTTTTCTCCCAGGGGAAAAATTTTTCGGATGAAAATTCAGCTTAAACCCGGCCTGATACATGGGTATGAATCAATTCTTAATCCGCGGGCTTTATAAAATAAAAGGGGGATACCATGTTAAACGCACCTCATAAAACCGGGTTGGTATTTTTTCCTGCATTTGACTGGGCCATCGACCCCACCCACCCTGAAAGGGAAGAGCGGCTTTTGTATACCCAGGACCAGGTTACCGAAGAAGGGGTTTTTGATATACCCGAAATCATAGAATACAAGCCTGAAATTGTGACGCCGAAAGATTTACAAAGGGCTCATTTCTGTGTACCCGATGAACATAGCGTTACAACCGAATCCCATCTGATATCTGCAGGCGGGGCCAAGGCCATTGCCAATGCCGTGATGTTAAAAGAGGTCAAAAACGGCTTTGCCCTGGTCAGACCTCCGGGACATCATTCCATGCGGGTGACCCACGGGGGGCGGGGATTTTGCCATATCAATATTGAAGCGGTTATGGTGGAATATATTCGTTCCCAGTATGGCGTTAAACGTATTGCCGTCATTGATACGGACTGCCACCACGGGGACGGTACCAATGATATTTTCTGGCATGATCCTGATGTACTGTTTATCTCACTGCATCAGGACGGCCGGACCATGTATCCGGGCACAGGCTTTCCCAATGAACTGGGCGGTCCCAATGCCAAAGGATCCAATTTGAATATCCCGCTTCCCCCGGGGACTTCCACCGAAGGGTATCTCTATGTTATTGAAAATTGTGTGCTGCCGGTACTCGCAGAATTCAAACCTGATCTTGTGGTGAATTCCGCCGGCCAGGACAACCACTACACAGATCCTTTGACCAATATGAATTTTTCGGCCCAGGGGTATGCGCGTCTGACCTCCATCCTTAAGCCGGATATTGCGGTTCTTGAAGGAGGATATGCCATTGAAGGTGCTCTGCCTTATGTCAATCTGGGGATTATCCTCGCCATGGCAGGTATAGATTATTCCGGGGTAGTGGAGCCCGACTATAATCCGGAAAAGCTCAAACAGTCTGAGAGTATTACCGATAAAATTAAACAGACCTGCGACCAGATCATGCACTACTGGAATCAGCGGGATGAAATGAGAAAAGCCGCGGGTGAACCTGGGCAGATTGTGACCCGCCACCGTGAAGTCTTTTATGATACGGACAATATTTTTGAACGCCAGAAAGAGAAAATCCGGGTATGCAGGGATTGCGGCGGCAGTTTTGAAGTCGATTCCAAGGCTGCGCCAGGCTATCATATTCTGGGGGTTCATATTCCCATCAATGCCTGCAAAGCTTGCCGGGAACAGGGCTATGCGTTTTATGACCAGGCAGATAAAAGCAAATACCAGCGTATCTATCTCCAGGACCGAACTAAGGATTTATACGAGGTCAAATCATAGACCCTGTACGCAAAGAAGATGCGTTGTTCCAAATTGCTGGATAATTTAAAGAAAAGAGCCCTTGTTATTGAACTGACAAGGGATTTTTTTCGGTCTATGGATTTTTTCGAGGTGGAGACCCCCATTCGGTGCCCATCAATTATCCCCGAAGCCCATATTGACCCGGTGACATCCCAGGGTGCATATCTGCAAGCCTCACCGGAGCTGTTCATGAAGCGGCTTTTGGCCCGGGGCGCAGACAAAATTTTTCAGATCTGCAAATGCTTTCGCCAGGAAGAGCGCGGTCAGCGTCATTTGCCTGAACTGACACTTCTCGAATGGTATGCCGTTGACCAGAGCTACGAAGACCTTATGGTGCAGTGCCAGGATCTTTTACGCCATATTGCAAAAGGGTTGGGTACACAGGAACGCTTGATCTATCAGGGCGTATCCCTGGACCTTGCAAACGCCTTTGAGCGGATTACGGTTAGCGAGGCTTTTGAGCGGTTTTGTGATCTCCCCTTGAACCAGGTCATGGATACCGGGCGCTTTGATGAGATTATAAGTTTTGATATCGAACCGCATTTAGGCACATCCCGTCCCTGTTTCCTTTATGATTATCCCATATCCATGGCCAGTCTTTCTGCGGCCCATTCTGAAAAACCGGATATAGCCCAAAGGTTTGAGATGTATGTTGCAGGCATTGAATTGGCCAACGGATTCACGGAACTGACCGACCATGAACTTCAGAGAAAACGCTTTGAAAAGGAAAATGAACTGCGCATCACTCAGGGGAAAGCAAAACTCCCGCTGCCGGAAAAATTTTTATCCGACCTTGCCGTGATGCCGCCCGCTGCCGGGATCGCCCTGGGCATTGACCGTCTTGTCATGCTGTTCTGTGATGCGCCGGATATTGAAGAGATTGTTGCTTTTCCGCCCGAGTTGCTTTAAGGGACAATACTATTTTCGGCAATGTGGAAGTTTCAATAAGTTGTTAAATTAGTTTCATGTTTTGTTGTGGCTTGAGTCTGGGTATTGAGAGATTCCGAATGAAATTCTTTGAGATATCCGGGAAGCCGGTTAAACATTTCTACTGGTGTCTTGGGAAGCTGCTCACTGTCAATAACCAGATTTTGACTTTTACTGATCGGGCTGGAAAGATTAATGATTTTATCTGCTTTTTCAATAGTCCGGCCGGCCTCATCGGTAAATATGATTACCTCAGGCCCCTGGCTGTTTATCACGTAGACAGACTGGCCGTTTATCAAAGTCAAAATACTTCCTTCGGGACAGGTACCGATTTCTTTGACAAATGAATAGAGAATAAGCTGTAAAATGGGATTACGCCCTGAATAGTCCTGATAAATCGTATTGACCACTTTGGTTGGATTAACCGCTTCGCCGTAACTTCGTTTCAAGGTCATGGCACTGTATATGTCCGCAAGTTTGCAGATTTTGACATAGGGCGGCAGCTCTGAAGGGGATTGATAAACAGGGTAAGCTTTTTTTTCGTTAAAATAGATTGCTGCATGGTGGTATTTAATAATATTTTCTATGTATACGTCGTAAATGCCGTTGATTTTCAAAAAAAGCGTTCCGTATCCCCCGGCATGTTTTTGCATTTCTCTGAGCTCCTTCCGGTTCAATACGCTCTTTTTGTTCAGCAGGGAATCCGGGATCATCATTTTGCCCATATCGTGCATGAGATAGCCCATGGAGATGGTGCGCACGGCTTCAGGAGGGTAGTAAAAAAACGGCACCATCTCTTCTTCTCGGTGGTGTTTCAAGCTATCTTTAAATTTGGCAATGAGCATATTGTTGATATACTGGGAAAAAATTTCGTTAAACCGTTTCAATACAATGGTGCCGATATAGCAGACACCAAAGGAGTGTTGAAAAAAATAGTCATCGGTGGAGAAACAGTCTTTCATGCTGTTCAGAATCAACCGATCGGTCTCAAAGAGCATTTCGATGATGTCGTTTATGGCATAAATGCTTTCTTTAATATTTATTTTGTCAGACGCCCCGTCATCTTTTTTTTCCCGGGAGTCTCTATTAAATAGGCGCTTTTGACTTTTAACCAGATCGCTGAATAGTTTTTTGGCCTGTTTGTATTTTTCGAGGAAGATTTTTTTTTCCCGCATCATTTCAAGCATCTTCTGTTCAGCGTCAACGGACATTATTGAATCTTCCCCTCTTTGGATTTGAAAAATGAAATGGATAATAAACTGATTTTATAACTTCTTTTAGATTGTTTGAGCAAACGCTTAATCAATATGAAACCCGGCTTCCCTTTAGAAACCGGGTAAAAGAAGCTAATTTTTTACAGTTTTTTTATGGTCTGGTAAAATATACCCCGCTCCTGCTGGACAGATTCAACTTTATGCTCCAGGATCAGCCGTTTCATTAAAATTTCAAGTTTTCCTTTTTCAAGGTTCAAGGCCGCTGTAAGGTCATCTATGGTGCAGGGGCGGCGGTGAATGGTTTCCATAATCATGGCTTCCATTTTTTCATCGCTGATGTGCTCCCTTGATGCCAGATCCTTTACACGGGCAATGATCTCCACATTGTCGGCATCAATAATGCCGGCCACTCGGTCAAGATCATCTTTTGACGCAGCTTTAAGCCCTGCTACAGCCCCTGGCCGGTCCAGGGTATTGAGCTGAACCCGGGTCGGATTAATGTCTCGAATGATTTTTCCTAAGGCTTCAAGTTCTTCTTTGGCATCGTTGATTCCGGGCAGGATAAACACCTCCAGCCAGATTTCTCCTTGGAAAGACTCGGCAAACGCTTTAAGCCCGTCAATAACCTTATGGATATCAATCTGCCCGGCAGGCCGGTTGATCTTTTCAAATGTCTGGGGGGTAACGGCATCCAGGGAGGGCATGACCAGATCGGCCCTGTTTAAATCCTTCCTGACCACGGGGTCGGACAATAAGGTGGCATTGGTCAGTACGGCCACCCGGACTTGTGCTTTTTTTTCTTTGATAAAGTCAATGATCCTGCCGATGTCCGGATTTAGGGTGGGCTCTCCCGAACCTGAAAAGGTCACATAGTCCGGGTCAGGATGGTTTTCAAAGTAATCGGCAAGTTCCGTTTTAACCTCATCAAAGGGAACATATGCCTTCCGCTTAAGGGTCTGGTTGGTGGTTGGTCCGCACTCGCAGTAAATACAATCCAGGCTACAGGTTTTGTGACGGACAAGATCCACGCCCAGGGAAAGTCCAAGACGCCTTGAGGGGACCGGGCCGAATATATGCTTATATTTCATTTTAGTTTCTTCCGGTTATGTCCCTGTGGGCCATCAGGCGGATGGCGTTGACGCGGATGAAGCCTTCGGCATCTTCCTGGTTGTAGCCGCCGGTGATGTCCATGGAGGACAGGTTCTGGTTGTACAGTGAAGATGGTGAGGTTCTGGAGATCGGGTAGGCCACCCCTTTGAACAGTTTGAGGGTCACTTCGCCGTCAATGAGTTCCTGGCTTTTGTCAATGGCTGCCATGAGAAATTCCATTTCAGGGCTGAACCAGAAGCCGTAGTAAACCAGTTCACCCAGCCTGGGCGCCAGCATATCCCGAAGACGCATGACCTCACGGTCCATGGCAATGCCTTCAATATCCTTGTGTGCCTCATGCAGAATGGTGCCGCCCGGCGTCTCATAAACCCCTCTGGACTTGATGCCCACAAACCGGTTTTCCACCATGTCGAGACGGCCTATACCATTTTCGGAGCCCAGTTGGTTCAGGTACAAAAACAAATCCAGGGCATCTGTTTTTTCGGTGCCGTTTTCCAGATTTTTTACCTTGACCGGGATGCCGTTTTTAAATTCAATGGTAATGCGTGTGGGGGTATCCGGGGCCTTTTCCGGGGATACGGTGCGACAATAGATGCTTTCATCGCATACTGCGCCGGGATCTTCAAGAATACCTGCTTCATGGGAAATGTGCAGCAGATTATCATCTTCGCTATAAGGCTTGGCTGCAGTCTGCTTGGTGGGAATCCCGTGCTTTTCCGCATAGGCCAGAAGGTCGGAACGGCCCTGGAAGGCATTGAGAAAGTCCGGGTTTTTCCACGGTGCAATGACTTTTATGCCTGGATTCAGGGCATAGTATGAGAGCTCAAATCGCACCTGGTCGTTCCCTTTGCCCGTGGCTCCGTGGGACACATACCGGGCGCCGACTTGCTTTGCGATTTCAATCTGTTTTCTGGCAATGATGGGACGGGCAATGGCTGTACCTAAAAGATAGCGGCCTTCGTAAACCGTATTTGATTTGAAAACGGGGAATATATAATCGGTGACAAACTCCTTTTTCATATCTTCGATGAACACTTTTGATGCACCGATTTTAAGGGCTTTTTGTTCTGCTGCCTGAAAATCTTCATCCTGGCCGATGTCAGCCATGTATGCAAATACTTCGTACCCCTGTTCCAGCAGCCATTTGAGGATAACCGACGTATCCAGTCCGCCTGAATACGCCAGAACCACTTTTTCCTTTGCCATTAAAAACTCCTTCAATTCATTGGGTATTTGACCGCCAACGTTATTTTACGGTCCTTGTGTTACTTCAGACAAAAGTTATTAACGCAAAAAAATAGATAACAGTCAAGCGCATAGGGCGATCGCATGTAATTTATCGTCCGTCGTCCGATGTCAGATTTCAAGTAGCTCATACGGATTATTAATAATAGTCTGGACTTCTGAACCCATCATTGAAGGGATTCCGGTTTTGACATAGCCTGCAGTTTGCAATTTGAGCTGATCCCCCCACAATGCTTCTATTATTGGATGCTGCTTTCGGATAGGGCCGAGCGAGTTATATAGACATAAGTGTCGCCTATTAGATCCCTGAAAATTCTCAAATAGAACCTAAATCCCAGTTGTCACCAAGAACGCCAAGGAGATCATCCTGGCGGTTTTTAACAACCTCCGGGGTCCATTTTTCAGTATGTAATACCTGTGTAGTCAAAATATAAGAAGAAACCCCTTTCTTACCTCCAAAATAAGCGGTTTTCTTTTTGTCAAAGTCATAATTTTGAGCTTTGGAATTTCTTTTTTGGGTCAATGGAACGAGGTTGGCAATTCTATGTTGCCATATATCCCGGTTGTCTTCATCTGGCCAAAGTTCTGCCCATTCACTGTCAGGATTTACGGTTTGCGGTAAGACATGTTCAATAGTCAATAGTGAAGGATCATAAGTGGCTGCACCATCAGAAAGGAATGAATCAAGCCTTAGAATAAGATAATTTCTTCGTCTTGCGGTTAAGCCATAAATACTTCCATCAAGTGCTTCAAGCATTTCTTGTTTTTCATCAGCGGTCAGGTCAATTGAATTTAGTGGTTTGTCAAGGCTGTGTGCACTCTGTAGTTCGTCAAGTACTTTTGCGTAACGTTCAATTCTTTGGTTAATACCTTTGGCACAAATATGGAGATATGCAGCTAACCTTTCAAGTTTTTTGAAAAACCAAATAACATATTCTGAATCATTACTTTTTTGAGCCAAAAATAAAATTGCAGAAGGCAGCCAGTCCGAGTTATCAATTCGATTAAGCCATTTGAGTAAAAAATTAATATCTTGTGCATTTTCAGTTGATTTATATTGACACTTTTTTGCAGTCATAAAAGCATCAGTAAACGGTTCCAGAATATTTTCAATCAAATCTTCAGGAGATTTTGCCTGTGGAATAACATGAGCCCGAAATTCATCAAGAATGGCCTTTTTAGGTTTGAATTTGGCGAAAATCATCCGAATATAACTAAATAAATCATTAAATTCATTTCTGCCAGCCTGGACCTCCATCTCTTCCCATCTTTCGTTATAAAGCTCTTTGTCTTTTTCTGATGCAATTTTACCTATAACATCAGCTTTAATGATATCGGTTGGTAAAAGATCGAGCCCCCGACTATTCATAACTGAAAAAACTCGAAAAGCTGATTTCTGACTCGGGGTTGAGACCGCAACCAAATAACAACGTTGGATTATAAAAGCACCAAACTCACTCAGTGCATTAACATCCCCGTCGAATGTTTCGTTAAGTTTATCCAGCAATAACATACTATTTTTGTAAATATTTTTCTGTGCTTCATTAGGAAGGGTTTGGGGATCAAGAGCAATTAACTCATCGAAATGCAAGTCCTGAACATAATAGGAAAAAAACGTCCTATCTCTTTCTCTGAGTGCTAAGCGAGGTTTTGAGGCTAACCCTTGAGACTGTTTCCCCGGTTCACGAATATATCCTGAATAATCAATGCGTAACTCTCCTTCAAAAAAACTCGTCAAGGCCGCCAATAGAATTGTTAAGGTAGTTAAACGCTGCTGACCATCAATCACTTCTGCATTAGGTTTAATTTCCTCTTTTATAAGAACAATACTGCCAAGAAAATATCCATCATCTTTTTCCTGTTTATAAAAGTCAAATAAATCATCGAACAATTCCGATGCCTCCTCAGTCGTCCAAGCATATGGACGTTGATAAGAAGGAATAACATAATCAAACTCAGAACTAAAAATCTTAAAAATTGGATATTCTGAACCACTTATTTTTTTACTCATGGTCACTCCTTGAGGTGTCTGGCATTAATAGAAAGAATCTGATGTATCAAGATCAAAACTGTTCATCTGCTATCAAAAGGCTATGCTCTTGGCAATTGATAATTTAGAAACCGTATTTAAAGTCAGATTTAACTTCCACAAAAAGAGCGCCTTAATGGTATTTAAGAACTCCCAAGCCAATTTTGAAGCGGCGTTGGCTACTTTTGTTATTGGTGACCTGGATCGAAAACTTGGGGAAGATCAAATCAATGGTCTGAGGTGAAGACCACCCAGCGGATAGGCTCCGGTTTTTTGGTCAAATGACTCCCCCAGACTTTCCCTGTTTGGGGGTGATGACGAATAATTCAAACAAACCCTGAATCTTTGTGAGATACAATCTTATATTTTTTTCTGAACTTCAAAACGTTAGGGTGAAAATTTGCTATAATATCATGATATTAGGCATCTAAAAATCTTTTCAGCTTTTGTTTGTCATCATCAACTCTTTTAAATCTTTTGTTGAAAATCAAAAACGGTCATGCGGCTTCCAGAACAAAATTCACATGGATAGCGTCAAAAGGAAGTTCTATTTGACCGCTTTCTGTTTTTATCAAAATTCCGGCTTTCAGAAGCGCATGGACGTCACCATGGACGGCTTTAACGTCCCGGCCCAATCGTCTGGCAGCTTCACGGATAGACAAAGGCCCGGCCCCTGTCATATTTTGAATAAGTTCCCACCGCTTGCCAGAAATAATTTTAAAAAGTAGAGCAGGGGTCTCAAAACTGATAAAAGCCCCTTGGTCCTCGCCGTCAAAAGCTGCCAGAAACCGATTCTCAATTTCTTTTCGTGATGATATTCCTAATGTTACGATTTTCATTTTATCCCCTCCAGTCGTCTACATCTTTCCAAAAATCCCGAATTAAAATTTTTGGAGTTGTAAATTCATACGGCATTTCTTTATCGCCAATATGCTTATCATCCCCTTTGCCTGTTTCATTGTCGTATCGAAGAACACAGACGCTCTCTACTATAAACGCCAGACGATATTTAAAATTATGTCTGCTCCCGGAAAGCGGTGTTGGCAGACGCCATACAATCAACTCTACAAAAGATGTTTCAGAGATTATATGGCGGTCTTTTAATATCAATTCTGCTTTCATGTTGGATATAATACCAACGCATACAGAGTGTTGTCAATAACCCCAACACAATATGCAAAATAAATATCTTTGGGTTTTGAAAAATTAGTTTGTTTTTGGGCCTGAAATTTCAATATCGCAGATCAAGCAGGGAGCACCAGAGGACTACCACGATAATTCCAAAAACGATATTTGAGTTCCTTAAGTTGGAGTTCAAACCCTGGCCGGTTGGCAATATAAACTTGCTTTAACTCCCTTGGGCTGGTAAACAGGCAAAAAAGTCTGGGGCCTGAGGGTCTAAGCGTAAATTTTATAAGAGCAATGAAGTTTTATTTTAGGAGAGGCATGTATGCCAAAAGCATGTGATTTAAAAAAGGGCCAGGTGGTGGACATCGGCGGTGAACCGTATCTGGTTAAACATATTGATGTAAAAACCCCGTCGGCAAGAGGGGCTGTCACCCTTTACAAAGTCAGGTTCAGCAGTATCAAGACCCGCCAGAAATATGAAGAATCATACAAAGGCAATGATATGCTTGATGATGTGGGCCTGCAAAGAAAACCTGTCCAGTACCTCTATCCGGACGGGGACCTGCATGTGTTCATGGACAGTGTGGAATATGGTCAGTATCTGATTTCCCAAGACAATATTGAAGATGAGCTGGTCTGGCTCACGGACGGCATGGAAGATATTGTGGGCATGTTCATTGACGGCAATCTGGTGGCCATTGAAATTCCCGCCTCCCTTGTTTTTGAAATCACACAAACCGCTCCGGGCATGAAAGGGGCCAGCGCGACGGCCCGAACAAAACCTGCCACCCTTTCCAACGGGGTTGAGATCCAGGTGCCTGAATATCTTGAAATCGGAGAGATGGTCAAGGTCAATACAGAAACCAGAAAATATATCTCCAGAGCTTAATACGGTTGCTCAAGGTTTGAAAAATACCGGTCCAGTATCGGCTCAAGTTTTTTTCTGGACAGGTTGAGGTTTCCCTGGCGGTAAAAATGAACGTCTCCGCAGTTAAAGCCTTGGGGCGGGGGAATTATTTCCAGGTCAAGGTTCAATGTCAGTATGGCAAAAATGGTTGTGTAAAGAACGGGGGATTTGCAGAACACGGCAATCCCCCTTGAAAATTCAGGGGTGCGCTGGGTGTTCATGGTCATTAAAATATCTGCCTGAATTTCGCCGGCATAGCTTTCAATCCCGTTGGCAAGACCATTGTCCCTGATCATCCATTGTTCAAGGGCCAAAGGCACCGATGCAACGGTGCAGCTTACTTTGTTGAATCGAAATGTCTTACAGTCTCGTCTGAGCAGGTCCCTTGTGCCCATTTCACTGATGTCTGATTTGGCTGCGCGAATTCCCTGGTAAAAATTGTCTGTTTCCAGGCCGGCGATGGGTTGCAGATGCCTTGCCATCTCATGGTCCCTGGGGGTTGCCCGTCCGGCTTCGGGGTCAAGGTTGACGGTATCAATCAGAATAGCCCCTAGCAAAAGGGCGGCCAGGCTTCGGGGTATTTCCCCTCTACTGCCGTGGATCAACTCTTCGCCCACCAGGGTGGCACAGGAACCAACGGGTTCAATCCGGCGCAGGGCATTGGGATACAGCTTTAAGTCTTCATGGTGATCCATGATACGCATGACTTTTTCTTTGTATTTTGAAAAACCATTTGTCAACCGGTTATGATCCACCAGGGCAAATTCCCTGACCCGGGACATGAGTCTGTCCAATGGCTGGATATCGTCCAGGAAAAAAAGGTTTTCCGCATCAACACCTGTCTGGGAGAGTACCCACCGGCTTTCTGTTTTCAGGCGGAAATCATCCCTTTTAATGGGGATCAAAGGCAATGTCACACAGGGTTTTTGGCCGGTTCTCAGTACCCAGGCCAAACCAATGGCAGAAACCACGGAATCCAGGTCTGCTGCTTCGTTTCCGAAAACCAGCATATCAATATCGTGGGCTTGGGCCCTGGCGCGGGCATCAGACAAAAACAGGTTGAGCGGGTCTTTTGTTTTATTAGCCATGGGGCTTGCCCTTTATTCTTTGCAGGATTGGCATGGAGACAGGATCGGTGATTTGTGTAGCGATCTGGAGAAAAGCATCCAAAAGCGCCTCTTCAGGCACGGGGTGATAAAAGGGCATGCCCAGAATTTCTTTGATTGTCAGATTCGCTCCCATGGCCAGGGCTAGAAGATGGGCCATATGCTCGCCGGCCGGCGCCATGAGCTCTGCACCCAGCAGCCGCCCCTTTTGGGGTTCGGCGTAAATTCTGGCCCGCCCGGCAGCTTTGCCGAGCATCATTCTGGCCCTTCCAAGTTCTTCCCAGGAGGCCTCGCCCACCACATAATCAATGCCTTTTTCCGTCAGGGCTTTGTGGGAGAGGCCTGCAATGGCAATATCCGGTGAAGAAAAGGTGATTTGCAGCGGTATTCGTTTTTTAAACCGGGCCATGGTACCGGCACAGGCGTTGTATCCTGCAATGGTGCCGTCATCGGCGGCTTCATGGAGAACGGGTTTAAGCCCGTTCACATCCCCGGCCAAAAACACGGGCAGGTCTCCTACCTGCAAGGTTTCAGGATTAAAGACCGGCATCCCTTTGGCATCCAGGTCAACCTTTAAGTTTTTAAGGTTTAAATCTTGAAGCCCGGGCCGTCGGCCCGTGGCAATAAGCACCCGGTCCACAGACCAGCGTTTACTGCCGCATCCCACTTCAAGACCGGTTGGGGTTTTGCCCAGAATTTGCGCGGTGCCCAGCTCAATGTGCATCTCCTTGGAAAAATGATCAAAGGCATATTCGGCAAGTTTGGGGTCGGTCAGGCCCCCTGCGGTTTTACGGCGGCTGATAACTGTCACCCGGACCCCTAATCGGTGCAGGGCCTGGCCCAGCTCAATGCCGACGGCACCCAACCCAAACACGGCCATGGTTTTGGGCAGGGTTTCCAGTTCAAAGAACTGGTCCGTGTCGATTATAAATTCTTTAAACGGCAGCCAGGAATCAGGTATAAAGGGCTTTGAGCCGGTGGCGATGATAATGCTTTTGGCACGGATGGTTTCATCTCCTAAATCCAGGGTATTGGGGTCCAGAAATTCGGCCCTTTTCCGGATCACCTTATCCATGAACCCGGACATCTCCTGGATCACGCCGCCTGAGAATTCATCCCGCATGGACCGGACCCGCGCCATGATCCTTTGATGATCCGGGATCAGGCCTTTGGCGCCGTCAATGCCGTATTCATCAAAAAAACTGCATTTGTGAAAGTCATCGGCCACCGCAATCAGCGCCTTGGATGGCATGCAGCCCACCCTTGCACAGGTGGTGCCCAGGGGGCCGTCATCAATGAGCACATAGTTATCCGTGTGTTTGACCACCTCTTCCTGGGCTGTCAGTCCGGCTGTGCCTGCCCCGATAATCGCCACATCGTATTCTTTTGACATAATTTTTCCTTTTCTGGGTTGTACTTTTGAAACGGCAGGTATTAAATTAGCAAATTTAGAATATAAACTTTGAACAGAACAAATTCAATAAAATGATGATAAGGAGAGAGAGAATGACTTTATACGTATTCAAAAATATCCAGCCTAAAATTGATGATTCCGTATTTATTGCGCCAACGGCTCAAATTATTGGTGATGTAAATATCGGCCGGGACTCTTCGGTCTGGTTTCAAACGGTTGTCCGGGGGGATACCGCCACCATCACCATCGGTGAACGAACAAATATCCAGGATCTTTCCATGTGCCATGCGGATGCGGGGATCCCTTTAACGATCGGTAACGGTGTTACCGTTGGGCATCAGTGCTGTCTCCATGGCTGCACCATTGAAGACGACTGCCTGATCGGTATGGGTGCCACGGTGATGAATCAGGCGGTTATCGGCACCGGATCTGTTGTCGCCGCAGGTGCGGTGGTGCTGGAAAAAACTATTATTCCGCCATATTCCCTTGTCATCGGATCCCCGGGAAAGGTGAAAAAGACCTATGAAAACAAAGAAGAAATTAAACAGATGATGAAAAATTCCTCCAACCATTATGCCGGAAACGCCAAAACCTTTGCCGACAAAGATCTCTTTTATGAAATCAAACAATGATATAGGCCTGGGCCGTACCTGAGCGTTTTTCAGGTACGGCCTTTTTTCATTAATCTGTCTTGGGTGGAATTATCATCAGGGTGGCGCTGCTTTTTGAAATATATTTTCCTGTGTCATCTTTGACTGTGCAGTCCACAAAAACAAGGGTCCTGCCCCGTTTGAACACCGTGGCTTCAGCAGTCAGGCGGCCCTGGGACGCCATGGAAAGAAAGTTGTTTTTCAATTCTATGGTTGTCAGATTTTCGCCTGGTGCCATGGTACTCATCACCGCATGGGCCGCTGCTTCACTGGACAGGGCAATGCCTAAACCGCCCTGCATGATCCCGGCACCCTGGAGAAATTCGGGGCGTATTTTCATGCTGAACCGGGCATATCCTTTTTCAACCGTCTCGGCCTTGATCTGTAAAAAATCCAGAAAAGGGTTGTTGACCGGCTCTCCTGCCGTCAGCTGTTTCAGGTATAGGGGGTAGTCAAACATATTGAGTTTCCTTTTGTTTATTTAGAAGTTGGCTGGGCATTGTAGAGAAAAATGCATACTTTTTAAATACATTTATTGACCCGGCAAAAAATTACGATCTTGTACTTGCGGTTTTTTTTAGTTTAAGGAGGCGTTATGCATACGCTATTAATTGTTGTCTTTGTTTTGGCCTATTCTGCCATCGCCTTTGAGCATCCGCTCAGGGTAAGCAAGTCAGCCTCCGCCCTGCTGGGCGCGGGCATCATGTGGACGATTTACGCTGTTGCCACAGGAAATCACCATCTGGTGACAGAACAGCTCAATGAGAATCTTGCAGCCACAGCCCAGATTATCTTTTTTCTGCTTGGTGCCATGACCATTGTTGAGCTGGTGGATGCCCATGACGGATTTGAGGTGATTACCTCCCGGATTACCACCACCAGTCAGAGTGTTCTGATTGTACTCATCGGGATTGTCACCTTTTTTCTTTCCGCCATGCTGGACAACCTGACCACCACCATTGTCATGGTATCATTGACCAAAAAACTATTGGATAATCACGAGGACCGCCTGATTTTTGCAGGAATTATTGTTATTGCCGCCAACGCAGGTGGGGCCTGGTCTCCCATTGGTGATGTTACCACGACCATGCTGTGGATCGGGGGCCAGATCTCTTCATTAGGGATCATCAAATCGGTATTCTTGGCGTCCGTCGCAAATCTTGCTATTCCCCTGATTGTCGTCAGCTTTATGCTCAAAGGCAAGTCTGTGGGGAAAAAGCAGAAAAGAATGGCTCCGGGACAACCACAAAGTTCCAACGGGACCTGGTGTTCGCTGTCGGCTTAGGAGCACTGGTCATGGTGCCGGTGTTCAAGGAGATAACCCATTTGCCGCCGTTTATGGGAATCCTGACCGGTCTTGGCGTTCTCTGGCTGGTGGCAGAGCTTGTCCACAAGGAGAAACCCGACGAAGAAAAGCAGCATCTGACCATAGTGCATGCCCTGGCCAAAATAGATATGGCATCCATTCTCTTTTTTGTCGGTATTCTGCTGGCTGTGGCAATCCTGGAAAATACCCATATTCTGACGGCACTGGCAACCTGGCTCAACAAGACCATTGGTCAACAAAGCATTATCGTTGCGTTTATCGGTGTCATCAGTGCAATCATTGACAATGTGCCTCTGGTGGCCGCATCTATGGGGATGTATGATATGCATCAATTTCCCATGGATAATTTCCTGTGGACCTTCCTGGCCTTCTGTGCAGGAACCGGCGGCTCTCTGCTGATCATTGGTTCGGCGGCAGGCGTTGCTGCCATGGGCCTGGAGAAAATTAACTTTTTCTGGTATGTGAAAAAAATCAGCCAGCTGGCAATGCTTGGCTATATTGCAGGCATCTTGGTATTCCTGATCCAGTTCAAACTGCTCCATGGCTGATGAATCAATTTTAATATTTCAGTTTTGAGTATAAAGTCTTTTTAGAGACGTTGATCGCGTCATTTAAAGTGTGAATACCTTTTTTAGCAAGAAGCGGAATAAGCTTAAGAAAGATCCCGGCCGTTGCCGAGGCATCGCCGATAGCTGTGTGGCGTCCCACAATATCAACGCCGGCAAAACTCGCGATAGCCGCCATATTATGTTTTTCGTGCATAGGATAAACTATTAGGGCAAGCAGGAGGGTGTCTAAAACCGGGTTGTCAAACTTTATTCCGGTTTGGGCCTCTTTCATAGAAAACATCTTCATATCGAATGCCGCATTATGCGCCACCAAAACCGTATCTTTGGAAAATTTATAAAAAAGCGGCAAAATTTCTTTTATATCGGGCTTTCCCTTAACCATCTCATCATTTATGCCGTGAAATTTTTCAGATTCGAGCGGAATGTTCATTTTCGGGTCTATAAGCTGGTCGAATTTTTCTCCGCATAAAATCCTGCCGTTTACGATTCTGACCCCGCCTATCGAAATTATTTCGTCATTTCTGGTATCTAGACCGGTCGTTTCCGTATCGAAAACCGTATACACGATATCTTTTAAACGCATATCATTTAATTTGGAATCGGTTTTCCGCTTTGTAAAAAGATCGAAATCGAAAAAATCCGGCCGCTCGTAGGCCTCTCGCTCAATCACGATGTTGCGCACACCCTCCGGCTCTTTCATCTCTGCAAGCGGTATCAGAATTTTTAGCCCTTTTTCGCTCTTTTCATTAAAACTTAAACTGATTTGCGCCTCATGATAGTTCACAAAATCTTTCAGCGTTAAAAAAAAATTATCATCTTTAAAAATATCCAAATTTTTCTCGGCATCCGGAATATGAAAAAAAATTGCCAGAAAATTTGCCTCTTTAAAAAGCTTGCAGTTAAACGTTTTTTTAAAAGTCTTATTTTTGAAAATCGTCAAAATAGATAAAAAAGCATTAATAAAAGAGTAAGTTTCGATCCTTATCCAGTTTATATGAGCCGGGAACTCGGGCTTTAGGGATATGTTAAGCTTTTCTCCGGCTCTTTTCTGGATAGTAGTTATGATGTCCCTGTCTGAAACCACCAGAAACGGCAGACGCTCTTTTATCTTCTCGATATAGTCTTGTTCGGATTTTTTTAAATTTTCTTCGATGGCGGCGATCTCCGGTGTTGTCATGTTCTCTTTTTTTATCTTATCGAGATAAGTAAGAATCTTGTTTGCGGTGGATTTGAAGATGTTGTCAATTTTTGCGTAAAGCTCAAAGTCTTTTCCTATGTTATAAAAAACGACCATAAAGCCGGCAAAATTGTCACGCCGATCCGTTATCGGCGAGATGTCCGCCTGTATCAAAACATTGCCGGGGCTTAAGGTTATGAAAGAAGACGATGCCGCTGCATGATTCTTAAGTTTTTTCACGTTTATTTCATAAAGCGCATTTGTTATTATATCTCTATCGATAATATCAAAAATAGATCTGCCGATTCCGATAATATGGTTTTGAGCCTCTAAGATTTTGGCTTTTTTGTTGAAAAGATTTATCTCTCCTTCGGTGTTGCAGGCGATTATGCCTTGCGGGAGCTCGTCAAAAAATAATGCGAGCATATTTTTTTCTATTTCGAGTTCGGCTCTTTTTCTGTTTATCTCTTCTTTTATATTTTTCTGCAGCGTTTCGTAATGATCCGCAAAAAGGTTTATGGCTTTTGAGATCGCTAAAATTTCGTTTCCGGCTTCGATATTGATCCGGTGGGAAGAATTAACCGTCAAAATTACGGATATTTCATCAGGGATTTTTGTCAAAGGAATAAAAAAATTATTCAAAAAAGCATAGATCGTGAAGCCGATGAGCTCAAAAAATAAAATGAAGCTGATAAAAAAGTAGACCCCATTTTCTTTGATGATTTTAAATAAAAAGTCCTGGCTTGAGGAGGGGAGCCTGCACCAGAAAATCGCCATGATAGATAAAAAGAAAATGAATGTGAGCAGAAGCGAGATTCCTGTAAACCATAAAAATTTATTTTTTTTGTTTAACGGCATTTTTTTATGTTCAAATTTTTATGACGTTTAAAAAAAACTTCACCTTGATGGGGTTCCTTCCCCTTAGTCCTCCCCCCATACAGGAAGGGAACGTGCCGAAAAGATGTTACGTTCGGCAATCATCATTTATTTTAACATACTCTATCGATAACTCGAACGTATAAATCGAATCATCCTTTTTTTTGCGCCATAGTGCCGGTATGTATCCATAAGTCCGTATGCCCCTTTCTGAAGTTGAGCTTTGGGCATCAAGCCATAGACGTCAATATCCGACGTATGAAATTTTGATTGCGAACAGAATTTACACTCTTCACTGTACTTTCCTGATTTTCCGTTACAAATTTCATATAGGTGAATTTGGCGTTTGAAAAAGGTGTTTCGGATGAGATCAGCACCAGCCATCAACGCGAACACATCTTTATCTTCGGTCAATGCCAGGTGGCGATAGATCTTGTTTTCAGGGTGTTGGCCATCGCATCTAACCTGCTGTAAGCGTAAAATCGTTTGAGTAAACAAAGTCATTTCTGATAAAAGAGGTTCCAGGGGCAAGTGAGTGCCTGGAGGCGGGGAAAAATAAAGCAAAAATGCACAAATCGTGACAAAACAGGAAACGCAGATTGAACTTCACTGGGCTGCAAGCAAAATATCGTCGAATTTTTGATGACAGCAAGGCTTGGAAACTTCTCCGGGCGGACAATGCCCCGATCATCCTGTCCTTTCTTGCCTCTATTTTTGCCGAGGAAAGCGAAGTGCCTTTCAGTCGGGCCAGGATCGACCTTGATGCGGAACTGATCCGGCTTGGGGAGCTTGGCGTATGGGAAACCGATACCAGTGCCGGGGTCTACCTTAACCTGTGGATCAAAGCGGGCTGGCTTCGGGAGATGGACGACATGCTCTCCAAAACAGAGGCGGCAGAGATCGCGCTTCGTTTTTGCAAAAGCCTGGATGAAAAGGCCAATGTGACTACGGCCTCGCACCTGCGGATTGTCCAGGAGGCCGTCCGGGAACTGCTGGTGGCTATCAGTACCAACCCCGAGGAGCGCCTGGTCCTGCTGGAAGAAAAAAAGGCGGCGATCCAGTACGAAATTGACCAGCTGCACGCAGGCGTTATAGTTGAACTGTCTGCGGCAGAGCAGGCAGAGAGAATTCGTGAGATTTATCAGCTGGCATCGGTGCTGCCCGGAGACTTTCGCCGTGTGGAAGATGAAATCCGGATGCTTGACCAGTCCCTTCGCGTTCAAATCATAGAGGCGGACACCACCCGCGGGGATGTGCTGCAGTCTGTCATGGAGCAGGAGACCGTGCTTGAGAATACAGATGCCGGAAGAGCATTCGAAGGATTTTTCCAGCTGCTGTGCGAGCAGAACCGGTCCATGGAGTTCCGGGACCAGCTGCGCACGGTGTTAAATCAGCCCGCTGCAGACCACCTGACCCCACCCCAGAAACATTTTCTCACCCAGCTCATGCGGGAGCTGACCCGGGAGAGCGACCGGGTTTTCAAGATCAGGCGACGGACCGAAGAGGGCTTGAGAAATTACATTGAAAGCGGCTGGGCCAGGGAGAACCTGGCTGTGGACCGGCTGCTTTCCAGGCTGGAAAGGACGGCTGTGGCGTTACGGGAACGGTCGTTGAATCCAAGATGCCTTACCCGCCTGTCCCTGCCTGTGGGGCCGGTGCAGATTAACTCTCCTGAAAAAATGCGTTTAAGGACCCCGGATGAGAAATTAGATACATCCGGTATCCGGGAAAAAAAGAATTCCGACAAGCCAAGCTTTGAAATGCTCAATATTTTAGACACGGTTCGGATTCGCCATGTGGCCGAAAAGGCACGGTCCGCGCTCGCCCGGCACGGCCCCATGACCATCGGGGAGATAGCCGCCATTCATCCGCTGACAGCCGGACTTGAAGAGCTTGTGGCCTTCCTGCGAGTGGCAAAGGCCGTAGGCGCCGCGTCCATGGACAGACAGGAAAAAATTGAGCTGCGCGATAAACAGGGCCATTTCATGCGGGCATCAATTCCATGCTTTCTGCTCAGTGCGGAACTGTTCCCGGAAAATCCTGATAATCTGAACATTTAATTCTTAAAAATGATCGGCAAAGGAACCATGAAAAAATCCAATCCCAATGAACTGATTCGGGAAACGCCTGAACCCCAAAGTTTTTTAGACCGGATGAGACTTGAAAATACTGCGCCGGATGACAGCCCGGATTCAATCCCGCCACCAGGCGAAATGGGCGGCAACTTTTCTTCAGATGCAGCACAAGATCCTGCTGCCGATGAAAACGGCCGGCAAACCCACGCGGCCATGCCGGCCGAAGCCCGGCGGGCCCTTGTCTTTTTGTTGCGCCAGGGTGTCATTCTCTCTGCCCGGAAGGCAAAGCTGTTTGAAGCGGTCTGCCGGTATGAAACCCGAATACGGCAGCACCTGTCAGATGTCTATCTCACCCTTGTGCTTGATGAAAAATCGGGCGTGGCCTTTATTGCAGGCATGCAGAGTGAGCATTGCCAGTTGGCCGGGGATGCTGTTGAAGCAAGGGAAGATGACGTGAATGAGGACGAACAGTACTCCCTTATTTCCCGAAGGGTGCTGCCGCTTTATGACACGCTTCTTCTGCTTGTGCTTCGCAAATACTATCAAAGCCGGGAGCTGTGCGGTGAGCAGAAGATCATTGTGGATATTGAAAAAATTGAATCAGATCTGACGCCCTTCCTGCCGTTGACCAACAGTGCCCGGACAGACCGGCGCAAGTTGAACGGCGCGCTGCAGAAAATGGTGAGCAGCCGGATTTTAAGCACGGTCAGAGGAAGCCTTGAACGATTTGAAATCACGCCCATCATCCGCTATGTGGTCAGTGCTGAATTCCTTGAATCCATGCTTAAGGAGTATGAACGGCTGGCCCTGGAGGCAGAACCATCCACAGCAGCCCCTGACCCGGGCATTGAACAACCATAAAAAAAGGATTTATCCATGATGCATCATGGGCCGGACAGTGACACAGGCCTCCTGTTTCAGGTAAAACCGCGCCAGACCGTTGAAGCGCCCCTGTTCCGGGCGGGTCAGATCCGGCTTGCCGAACTTTCCGTATTCAACTGGGGTGCGTTCAATGAACTTCACACCGTGCGGATTGATCCTTTGGGCACGCTGATCACAGGGGATAACGGCTCGGGTAAGACCACGCTCATTGACGGGCTCATGGCCCTGCTGCTTCCGGCGGGCCGGACTGCATTCAATGTGGCCGCCGCCCAGGGTGACAAGACCGACCGTTCCCTGCTCTCATACATGAGGGGCAGTTACGGGTCTGCCCATGACGGCTCCGGGACCCGGGTGAAAAGCATGCGGGAAACTGCCGTGGTCAGCGGGCTGCGGGCGCTGTACAGGTCCGATGACGGGGTCATGGTGACCCTGGCCGCCCTGTTCTGGACCACCCAGTCCACCAATGCCCTTTCCGATGTCAAACGCATGTATGTGGTGTGCCGACGCAATATGACCTTAAAGGAGATACTGGACAATTTCGGCCAGGGCGGAGCCCGAACCCTGAAACAGTGGCTGAAGAGCGACCCGGATGCGATCTGCTGTGATGACAATTTTTCAGAGTACCAGAGCCATTACCAGAAACTGCTCTCCATGGACAATAAAAATGCCCCGGCGCTTCTTTCCAGGGCACTTGGCCTGAAAAAAATTGATGATCTGACCCGGCTGATCCGGGAGCTGGTGCTTGAGCCAAGTTATGTAAAGACCGATGCCCGCAAGGTAGTGGAGGAATTCGGCGACCTGGTGGCCATCCACGACCGGCTCTCCGATGCCAGGGCCCAGGCATCGCTTCTGGAACCATTGCCGGAACTGGACAAAACGATTAAAGATGCTTGTGTGACCTTTGAGCATCTGACAGAAGAAAAACAGGGTCTTCCGGTCTATTTAGGACATATTTTTCTCCGGCTTTGGCAGCAGAAGCTCCTTGAAATCAAGGAGCTGCTCCATACCCTTTCACTGCAGATAACGCGTGTGGAGGACCAGAAAAAAGAGGCGGCAACCCGGGCGGAGCGCTGGCGTGAAAAGTATCTGCAGCTGGGCGGGGACAAGATTGAAAACATCAAAACCGAGCTGAAACATGCCCGGGCAGATCTTGACCGGGTGGTGCAGGCCGCTGCTCGTTACCAGGGTGATGCCGGAAAGCTGGGCCTTTCCCGGACCCTGGAGGAGAAACAGTTCATTGAGAACCAGTCCAAAGCCGAATCCGCCATGGCACAGATTAAAACCCGAACCGACGAAGCCATGGACCAGTTGGGAACTATCAGCGGAAAACGTGACCGCTACCGGGAGGAACACCTGCTTCTTGCTGAAGAGATCCGGGAAATGGAGACTAGGCCCGACTCCAACATTTCTGTAAAATTTCAGCAGATGCGCGATGAACTGGCAAAATCCCTTGATATGGACAGACAAGAGCTGATGTTCATCGGGGAACTGATCGACATCAAAGATGAGGAGCGCGGCTGGCAGGGGGCGGTTGAACGGGCACTGGGGGGCTTGAGAACGACCCTGGCCGTTCCCCGTGACATCTCCTCCATGGTCACCCGGTGGCTGAATACCCGCCATACCGGGCTTCATGTGCGTGTTCAGGTGCTTGAGCCCCAGGAGACCGGGACAACACAGAAAGCTGCCGCATTCAAATCCGACGGGTATCTGAAGAAACTGGTCTGGAGAACCCACCCGTACCGGGAGTGGCTGAAAAAACATCTGGAAAAATTTGACTTAAGCTGTGTGTCTGATACGGCGGCTCTTGATCAGACGCCTTTTTCCATGACCCGGCAGGGGCTTGTTCACCTGAATCCGGGCCGGTTTGAAAAAAAGGATCAATATAAAATCGATGACCGGCGCCAGTGGTGCATGGGGTTTTCCAACAAAGCCCGGCTTGCTGTTTTAAAATCAGATAAACAGACACTTTTTCTGGAACTTAACCGGATGGACAAAGAACTGGAACGGATTAAAAATGATATGGAACAGGTCCAGGCGGAAAAAAATCTGTGGGAGAAGCTGAAGAATTTTGGCTGGCACGACATTGATGCCCCGTCCCGGCGGTTGAAATGCCAGGGACTGGAACAGGAGCTTGAAGACCTGACCCGGGCGGGTAGCGATTTAAAACAGGCCGAAGCCCGGCACCAGGAGGCCCAAATACAAGTTGAACAGTTTCAGGGTGAACTGGACACCCTCCACGGAGAAAAAGGCGGTATACAAAAGGAGCTTGAAACCGCCCAGAATTCCCATGACACCTGCCGGGACGCTGCAGAACAGCCCCTGGCCGATTCTGTAAAAGAGCGTCTGGCAGGTCGGGTGGGGGCTGTGACCATGGATGACCTGAAACGCAAATCCGCCATCCGCCAGCAAAATGAAGGCAAGCTGGAAAACGAGCTGGAGCGCCAGAGAAATAAAAAGGGGAATGCAGAAAAAAAGGCTATCGGCATCATGTCTGCATTCAGGACCAATGAAAAGTGGCAGGCCCTCACCGTTGACTGGGGCAGCGACATTAAAAGCCTGCCCGATTATCTGGAGCATCTGAGCCAGCTTGAAAAGGAGGGATTGCCCCATCTGGTGGATCAGTTTGTCCTGCGGCTGAACAAACACGCCACCCAGTCCCTGGCCAATATCAGTGCCAAGCTGGCATCTGAGCGGGACGAGATCCTTGAACGGATTGAAACCATCAACGAGGTACTCAGGCGGACGGAATTCATGGCCGGCTCCTATCTCAGGCTCGGGGCGGCCAGGGAGAGATACCCCCATGTGATTGATTTTGAAAACCAGCTCAGACAGGTGTTGAGCCAGGTCACCCGCAATGACCATGAAGTCAGGTATCTTAAACTTGCCCAGGTGGTTGAGATTCTGGACAAGGCCAGTGCGCCGGGAACCTCGGGCAACCTGGAGAGCCAGCGGCTTCTTGATCCCCGCTACCAGATGTCCTTTTATGCCGAGGAGATTGATGCGGCAACCAGGGAGGTGCGTGATGTTTTGCGCTCCTCCAGCGGTAAATCCGGCGGAGAAAAAGAGTCCTTTGCCGGCACCATTGTGGCAGCCAGTCTGGCCTATGTATTAACACCAGATGGGCAGGATCGGCCCGTGTACTGCACGGTTTTTCTTGACGAGGCATTTTCCAATACGGCCGAAGCTGTTAGCCGGCGGGTGCTGCGGGTGTTCCGGGAGCTGGATGTGCATATCAACCTGATCACCCCGTATAAAAATTTAAATCTGGCCCGGGAGTCAGCCCGCTCTCTTATTATCGTGGAAAAAGACCCGGAACACCATGACAGCAGGTTCTGCGAGGTCACCTGGGAGGAGATCGACCGGATGAATGAAGAAAGGGCACAGCAACTGGCAGCCGAGGCCGAGGCACTGGGCATTGAGATTGAGCCTTTGGGCGGGGAGATACCATGACGCCCGGATGGGGGATGCTGCCGGATCATGCGGTGCAGCTGATCAAAAAGCGGGAATGGGATCACTGGGCACATCTTAAAGCACGGCTCTCCGGTGAAAAAAAATTCCCCATCCGGCTGGGACTGAAACCGCCGGACGGCAAAAAGGCTGTGGCGGATATGGCCCATTACCTGGCCTTTGTAAATGCCTGGAAGGCCTTTCCCTTTCAGGAGATGGTTCAGTGGGAACCCCGCAATTTCCAGACGCTTCCAGGCCAAACCATTCCCGCGGCGCTTGTTATCTCCTCCATCCAGGATCTGGCCGAACTTATGGGGAAAAAGGGGGAGGCCCGTGTCGGGCTGTGGGAAAACAACATGAGGCCCATCCTGGAGGTCGGCTCAGCACTTTCTCCGCCAAACCCTCTGTATCCTGTACTGGTCCGCCGCCTTGATCTCATTGAGAAACTCTCTTGTGCCGATACCCGTATGCTGGCTGATCTGCTTCCCCAACTCACCCCCGGCATGGGGAAAGGCTTTTATCTGCGCGCACTCCCGGTCACCGGGGTGGACACCAAGTTTATCGAAACTCATAAACTGATTATTGAAGAGCTGCTTGATGTACTCCATGGCGGGGCAGTCACCGCGACCGGCGGGCTTCTGCCCTGGTTGGACTGCATGCCCCGGCCTGCGGGGTGGCTTATGATTCGCCCTCTGGACAAGTCCACCCGAAATGCCCTGGGCGGCCTGTCCATTCTGAAATTGCCGTATATGACGCTTTTGACCTATGAACTGCCGGCAGAACATATCCTTGTGGTGGAAAACATTGAGCCCGGACTTGCCCTGCGGCCCATGGAAGATACCATTGCCGTCATCGGCGGCGGCAAAAATGTGGCCTGGATGGATGCGGTCTGGCTGAAAGAAAAGCATGTGGGATACTGGGGGGACATTGACACCTGGGGGCTCTGCTTTTTAAGCGATGCCAGAAGCAAAGTGAAACATTTATCCGCCCTGATGATGGATAAAGAGACCCTGCTGGCCCACGAATCGCGGATGAGTTTAGAGCGCCAGCCGGCGCCCTCTTTGCCTCAATATTTAACCGAAGATGAGATTGCGCTGTTCCAGGATCTGAACTCCGGAACGTTTCAGTCAAACCGTCTGGAGCAGGAACGCATCTGTGCGGATTATATCCGCAGTGCATTGACTCGCTGGCACATTTCTTAACGCGACCGCGGTTATCATCACTTTAGGGCGCAAACAGCTGATCGGAAGTGGGTTATGTACCTTAAATAGTCCCGGGATGAAGTTGAAGCCAAATTCAAAGGCATCATGCAAAGCATCCACCACGCCTGCCTGGATGTGGCTGAAGCGTACGGAACCCCCGGCAATTACCTGAACGGTGCCAATATCGCAGGGGTTGTCAAGGTGGCGGACGCCATGATGGATCAGGGTATTGTCTGATCTATACGGTTATCAGGACGACAGCACTTTTCGGCAGGCAAAGGAAAAATCTTCTGGATAGCATCCGGCGATAAAACGCATCTGGGCCTCGGAAAAGGTGCCCGGCGCATAGGGCAGACGCGGGATAAACGAGTAGACAAGGTGCTGCTCGGTGACCGGGCTGTTAAACCGGCCTGAAAATTCCACGCTTGTGACCATCTGTGCGCCCAATGTTTCCAGGGTCTGGACGGCTATACGGATGCCGGTGTCCAGGGCATTGCGGGTTGCGGTGTCGGCGGAAAGCACATGGGGGCAGGGGGCTTTGGTCATCAGCATCAGCTCCCATTCACTGACCTGGGCCTTGGGGGCAAACAGCATGACTTTGTCGTTTTCCCAGACGACCAAATCATTGGGACCGTCCGGGTTCATGTCTGTTCGCTGATTGTTTTTAATGGCCTTGATAAAGGCGGTAAAAAAATTTGTGTTGTAGGCGGCTTTATAATCCCGGATAAAGTCAGCCACAAGATCCCCGCAGGAAAAACAGGGATAACGGTTGCCGTCGCTATCCAAGATGCTTTCCGGAATCATGGCGTTCTGCTGGTGGATCATCTGGTGGGAGGCATGCAGCCGGTGTCCGGACTGGGCAAACCCGAATCCGAAATTCCATCCCCATAACGCCCCTGTAAAAAAGGGAGACTCACTGTCCAATGGGCTGCGGTCCCCCGATAGCAGGGCATCCGTGATTTCCATGCGCAGTGCCTCAAGTTCATCTGTTGAGAGAGGCCGGCCGGTTGCCGGCAGCGTCACGCCCAGCATCTGGGCAAGGCGTACATAGATGCGCTGGTAATACAGATGCCGGATACCTGCCATGTCAGACGGGGTCAGGTCATTGGCCCGGTAGCGGATTTGGTCATTGGCCATGTTAGTGGCATAATGGCCCCAGGGAATGTATGAGTTAGCCCGCATATATTCAAAAACATGGGTGTTATTCAGGCTTTCTCCCACAATGGGGCTGTCCCCCTGAATGCCGGGTTTGAGGACCATCACCTCTTTATAAACATCGGGCAGGGCCGGGTTGTTGCCAAGCACATCATAAAGATCATGGTCGTGGATGACCGGGAAGAGCCAGCCTTGATTGTTCTTTCCAAAGGAAAGACCCGTGGGCGGATGGTCCTTACCATTATCATATACAAAATCGCAGGCAAGGCCGGCAAGTGCACAAAGCTCCTCCGGGTCCGTGGACGCCTGGGCCAGTGCCAGTTTCAGGGGGCGGGGAAGCAGTTCCAGCATCTGGGTCACAGTATTCCGCTGCACGCCTTTTCCCTTTTGCCACTGTTTCAGACAAGCGCTTAAGGAGCAGTCCGACCGGGCCGGAAGGCATATGGTATCGGGACGTTTCGCCTTGCGGTCCGCCCAGTCCGAATTGATAAAGGTGCTGCCCCGGAATGGAAACGCATTGGCGATTTCATAAATTCGGTCATCCATGCTTGCCTGGACCTGCCCCTGGGGATAATTCTGCAGGTTTTTCACAGGCCTGCCATCAGGAAGGCGGCCAAGCACATCGTCAGTGCTATTTTGCCTGAAATTATCCACATCAAATCCAGGTTTGTGGATTCCCACTACAAATTGCCCCTGGGGGGTGACGCAGGTTCTGGGCGTTTTCATCTACATCTCCGGGGCTTTGGAAGGAACCAGGCACAGAAAGGCAAGATGTCCGTCCGAGCTGTTTTTTATCTGGTGATCAACATTGGGGGGGACATAAACTGCGGTTCCCTGGGAAATGTCATGCCACTGATCCCCGAGAAGGACCTCGCCTTTGCCCTCAACCACATAAATTTCATGTTCCCAGTCATGGGTATGCCTGGGGGCATGACCGCCGGCTTCAACGTCAAATCTTCTCATGCAGAAATTGGGGGCGCCGTCATCCTTGCCGATGAGTACCCGTCCCGTAACACGTTTGACCATGTCGTTGTTCATTTTTGTGCCGGAAATATCTGTATAGTGTGTTGCTTTCATTTTATCTCCTTTAAAACGGCGCTGTCCTGCCGGTTTGGTAATGACTTATGTCTGAATTTAAGAGCCTGGGTCGTAATTGTCAATGCCTGTTCCTGCGCCGGATTTGTCCCGGACCGACCTGCCGGGATCGGACAGCTTTTGAATCAGCCGGTCTGTTTCTGCTTCCAATATTGCCAAATCATTACCGGAAATGGGCCGGGGTCCAAAACGAAGCTGTTTGTGAATCCGGATAACAGTCATAAGGGATGGGATATCCTGCGGGGAAAAGGTTTTTTCTTTGATGCGAATGAAAAATTGTTCATAGGTTTCATGGGGTTTTCTTTCAAACCCGGAACGGGCAAGTTTTTTTTCTAATTTTCGGATATAGAAGTCAGGATGATGGTTAAAAGGCGCAGATGGATAATGGTCTTGTTCATGAAGATTGCTTTTTTCGCAATACCGCAAAACTCACCCTCAAATTTGTTTTTCCATGGTAAAATCAAAACCTGGTACATTTTTTGATATGCTATTTTTGTTAAAAAGAACAACAATATAATTATTAAGCAATTAGTATGCCTATAAAAACAAATATAACTTTAAAGGTGGGTTTTGCGGTATTGCCAAACATGTGTCCTGAGAATGGATCTAAATTCAATGTTTCACTTACAAGTACGGATAACCCATCAATGGATTTGCCCATATCAGTGCTCCCAAGTGCAATATGAATTTTTAAATTCTGGGTGGGAGAAAACATCAGCACCTCCCCAATACTTGGAGCACCTGGGCCAGGGTTGTCTGGGAAAATCGATCCGGTATTTCGATCTGAAATCGGTTATCTATATTCAGCCTTAATCCTTTTTGCTCAGAAAGGTTTAGAACCTGGGTGCTTTGTGTTGAATGGAGCTGAACGAATTCTGGAAAAAGGGTCTGGTTTTTGAATTTGCTTTTCCAGTATGTAAAATGGAGCGCAGGCGCTTGATCAGTAATCGTCAAAATTTACGGGTTTCGGGCAATATGATAAGACATGTGATCAAAAAAAACATTGACAATGACGGTGGTTTTGGGTATTGTTCGGCGTTCATTTGATGGGCCATTAGCTCAATTGGTAGAGCAACTGACTCTTAATCAGTAGGTCCTGGGTTCGATTCCCCGATGGCCCACCACCACAGCAATAAGGCTTTCAGCGGTTTTTCGTTGGAAGCTTTTTTGCTTTTGTTTCCGGTTTGCCGCCACATAGCCCCCACTTTTTTATCCCTGTGGGTTAAAAATTCTTTTACGGCCCCCAATTTTTTATTATAATTAGACTTTCCTAACTATTTAGGTAAAAAGAGGTGTTTATGGGTGGGCTTGGTTCAGGACGGCTTTTAAGATTCACCACGAAATCAACAGGGGCGCATTCCCATTTTCCCGGTTTTAAAAAAGTCTGTCTTTTAGTGCACAATGGTTCGGACAAATTTAGGCGCTAATAGCGCCGTAGTTTATAAGTTCCTCGTATTGAGGCGTATTTTTTATAAAGATAGGGTTCAAATCTAAGTGTGAAATAAATCGGTCCAGCAGGTGTTCATTGAAATAACGGGCCTTCCAGGATGCGATCGAACAGACTTTGGAATTAGAATTTTCAGCTTGTTCACGCTCCTGCTTTTTCAACAAATTGAGTGTGGTTAAAGATGCATTGAAATGGAAATTTAAAGCTTCTTTGCTTCTGGCTTGGCAATCAGTGAGTCCGGTAAACTGCTTGGCGTCTCGAAAGATAAACTCAATCTGAAAACGAGCTCGATACATATTAAAAATATCTACTGGATCCAGGGTCAAATCGATTGAAAAAAATAAGGCATAACGATATTTTTTAGAATTTCGTTGATCCAGCAGATAAACGACTCTCAGGTTGCGTTTAAAATGGGGAGAATTCAGATCTGCAGTATACAGACTGACACCCGGTTCAATTTCACTGACCAATTGCCATCGAGAAAGATCCTCATATTTGACTTTGCCGTCATATTTTTTCTTGGCCCCTTTTCTTTTCTCATGTGGCCCCTTGTAGAGATAACGAAGATTTGCATCGTCTCTCAGACGGCCAACTTGATGAAAGCCCAGTCCGACAAGACCATCGATAAAGCGGGTTTTACTGTAAAATCCATCAGTGGCAATATAAAGGATACAATGGGCACACAGGTAATTCTGGTTACGTTGAATTTGCTGCAGGTAAAAATCAATTCGATTTTCCTCTTTTTTGCCAATTTCACTGCCGGAAGGTGTCTGCTCAACAGAAAGATTGTAGGCGGTATTATAGTCCAGATCAACAATTGCCAATGATGATATTTCCTGCCCCTTTTTTGATTTGCCGACAACTCCACTCCAAAAATAGTCGATCCCATAACTGTGTTTCCCACTTTTGGGTACAAACGAAGCATCAATTGCTGCCATCTTCTTGTTTGCTTCAGGTATGGTTTCCAAAATCAACCGGTGATTCAATTCGGTAAAATCGAATGGCTTTTTGAAGTTCCTTGAAAAACTTTTTTCATGGAGAATACTGTAACGACTCATGTTGCGGTAATTCATTCGGCCCCGGAGGATCATTATTGTTGAAAATAAGATCAACAAGAACTTCAGTTGCGGTTTAGGGATAGACATTTGAGATAAAATAAGTTTTATTGTCTCCATAGGGTTCTCCTTAGTTGATATGAAAATTTTACTTCGCAATAAAACTTTCTCAATTTTGGAGAACTCTTGTCTACCTTTTTTTACAAGACTACGCTAAAAACTGTCCGAACTATTGGGTGATTAGAATTATCAGGATTTTCTAAATTTCCAGTTTGCCAAGAATACTTTCCTGAATCCAAATCCGTTTTTGAAAAAAGCAATTCGTCTGGAATATCAAATAAATTTTTACTTTTTATAAAATCAAGAAACTGGAACGGATTCACTTTAAGATGGGCATAACAATAATACCAACAGTTAGAAATTGTTTTTTCCATATCACTGTTTTTGTATTGTGAGATTTTTTCTTTATAATCACCTTCAACTGGCAAAGAAGTATTCAAACTCCTGGTGACTATTTGATATTTTTTCGAGTTTTGCAAAAATTCAATATCGAACAATAGAATAGATATTCCTATCGACCTTTGGCCTATTTCATTCGGTGCAATTAACAGCCGTAACCCCTCATCAAGTGTCCAGTAATCCAACTTTTTAAAATGTTGGTATCTGTCTATTCCCTCACAGGCATGTTCATATTCTTCAATCCGTCTTTCAAGCAGTTCCTGCTTTGTAATTTTCGGCATTTCATCTCTCCTACAAGATATCTGATTTTTGAGCCTGGGAAAGGTGGTTCAGGATTACCCCCGGTTCAATCCAGGGAGCGACCCCGAATCTATCCCAGGAAAATGGAATTATTCAAAGGCGTTCCGGTTTATACCGGATTGCCTGATAATGGAAAGCAGGGTCCCTTTTTTTAGTTCTTTATGATCTGGCACCGGAACGGTGATGGTGGACCCCTCAATTTTCTTTTGCATAATCACATGGCTGCCCCGTCTGCGGATCTCTGCAAAACCATTGGCAGATAATATTGAACAGGCTTCTTTTCCAGATAAGACCCGCAGCTTAACCAACGGCAACCTCCATCTGGGTGATATAAATTTCCTCTTTAAGCCGGGTCTCTATTTCGCCCGGGGATGCGCATTCAAAAAATAGTTCAAGGGCTTCCTGCAGATTTTCCCTTGCTTCGGCAACGGTTTCCCCCTGACTGGCTATGTCGAGTTCAGGGCATAAGGAAACATAACCGGTTCCCTCTTTTTCAATGATTGCGGTCAAGAATCTTTTCATGAGACATCCTTTATTCATTGGGTCATATATTTTTTCTCAAAACAATTATTTCATATTCACAACGTTATTTCTTGCGATTTTCTCAACCTCGTCTTTCTTATTGAAAACCTTCTCCATGGTTGTAGCCGCTTTTTTGTTCCGGCCTGGTGCAAGGTGGGCGTATCGTTCAGTCATGGTCAAGGAAGCATGGCCCAGCAATTCCTTGACTTCATAAAGGCTTATGCCTTCCATAACCAGCCATGACGCGAAGGTATGGCGCAGAGTGTGAAATGTAACCCGTTGCCGCCGGTCCTCAATGCCGTTATTTAGCCCGGCTTCGGATACTGACCTGGGGAACGATTTTGAAATTTGTTTCCTTGTCCCGCCGGTTTTTCGGTCTGGAAAAACAAGGTCTTGTTTTTCGCCCTGGTATTTTGCCACAAAAAAGGACTGAATGTCTGCTGTCATTGATAGGGTTCTGGTCTTACTGGATTTTGTATCCAACAGGGGTATAAGGCCATGGTCGAGATCAACGTCATTCCAGGCAAGTGAAAAGATTTCACCGGCTCTTAATCCACAGTGCAGGGATAGCAGTGCCATTTCGTATGTTTCCGGACTTTTTTTTTGAAGGATTTCCAATAGGGCGTGAGCTTCAGCATGGGACAGAAATCTGACCCGCTTATTATCGTATTTGGGCTTTTTCACCCTTGTGGTGGGTATGTCCCCATGGAAATATTTCAACCGTTCAGCATGACGGAATATTTGCCCCAGGGTGGTTAAAGTGTATTCAATTGTGCGTGGAGACTTCCGGGCAGTGGTCATTTCCTTTTTCAACCGTTCCAGGTCAAAGGCTGAAATCTCTTTTAACGGCTTGTCGCCCATGGTTGTTTTTATCCAAAGTCTGAAAAGCTGTTCCTCGGTTACAGCTGTTTTGGTCTTCGCCTGGATTATGGCCGGATAATAAATTTCATCAAAATAGGTGGACAGGGATATGTTGTCTTTTTCTTTTTGTTCTTGCCGGGCTTGCTCCTGCTGCTTTTCCTCCTCAACCTTTGTCCGGACATCTGACAAACGGCTTTCTCCGTTGTTGTGTATATCGGTTGGCCAACTCTGCCCCCACATAGCCCCCACTTTTAGGCTGACGTAAGGTGTTTTTATGTGAAATAAACTGAAGGTAAAATACTGTTCAGATATAATAATGTCAAGTAATATCGGTATGTTTATGTGATTTTGTGAAAAGTTGTGAAAGTGTTTAAAACTGACTCTTAATCAGTAGGTCCTGGGTTCGATTCCCCGATGGCCCACCATTACAGCAATAAGGCTTTCAGCGGTTTTTCGTTGGAAGCTTTTTTGCGTTTTAAAGACTTTCTGTGTGAGGGTCTGTGTCAGTGATGTCCGGTTAGGTTTTTGCAAAGGAAATTTAATCCAATTTTTTATAACAGCCATGGGCTGACCTGACATATCAACTGACAGGCATAGCCCACAACAAGGCTTGAAAGATCTGAGTACCTTACCCAGACCTTCTTATAAAAAAACGCATTTTTTGTTGACAATAGCGCGGATAGAGGAGATCTATGCATCTCTGGTTAGTTTTAATAAGTCGGATAAAAATGGTTTAAATCAACCGTCCACATTGGCAGATGATCGCTACTGTCAAAACCTTTATTAAGCCATAATCCGGGGAAACCGTTCTCTTTAGGTTTGCTTAATCTGATAAAACATTCGCAGATATACAGCCAACCGTCTTTACCGATCAGCGGAAACCCTTTTGATGTTTTGATTTGTTCCCAGTCCGGCAGAATAAGTTTATAAAGGGCAATCAAGGCTTCTTCCGTGCTTTTGGACTGTTTAAAGATATGGTCAACTTGCTCTTTTGTTATTTCCATCAGACCTCTTTAACCTCCTGGCTTAAATCTCAAATCTTTTATTCTTAAAATGGTTCTAAATATGCAATATAAGTACCATGATTGAAAAATATTTCTATACAGAATGTTATGATTTTCTGTGGGTGAGGAAGGGGATGGTCTTCGATACTTTTTTATCCAATTCTTGGGTAAATTTTTTGTTATTTGGAAATTAATGCATACTGTTGATCAAATGTGTTTTAACATAACCAATTGCCCTGGCAAAAGTAAAAGAACTTTACCCAATCCTGTTTTTTTACTATGAAAGAGAAGTATAAATAAACCGCTTTCCTTTGTTAAAGAATTTTATTCTCAAGGAGAAAAAATGCCTGTAATTGTCCAATATATTGTTGTCAGGGATGGAGATAAAAAGATGACATTCGCGACAAAAAAAGAAGCAGACGCCTATGACAAGATGCTAGATATTGCCGACAATTTGTTTGATTTTCTTGAAAATTCCGATATCGTTCTTGATGAAACCCGCAAAGAAGAAATCTCCCTTTTGTTGGCTGAAAAACGTGATGAGGTGATGCCCATTTTAAGGGGCGTCTCCCCCAAAGCCCAAAACAACCGTAAAAAAAACGCCTCTTCTTCAGAAACTGCCAAAATCCGGGGCAAAGCCGTTGCAAAACAGGCTGCGTCCAAACCGGCCGAGACCTCTGAAGCCAACACAGATCCTGAAGTCAAGCCTGTTGCCAAGTCTGCGGCCCAGGCCGCTCCTCCCATAAAGGAGGCATCTTCAAAAAAGAGTGGATAGACGGGATAGTTTTTTAAATCCAAGTGTCGGTTTTTGGCCAAAGGAAAATACCTATGCCGTCTTTTTTATTTAGGCTGATGCGTGTGGTTGCAGTTCTGCTGTTTGCAGCAGTCGTGGCGTTGTGGTTATTTGTTTCCAGGGAAAAACCCCAAAAAAAGGAAATGGTTAATACGCCTCCCAAGGTGTTATGTGTTCCCGCAGTATCGGGCAATGCTGATATGATCGTTGTTAAGTGCCGTGTCAAAGGGGAACAAAAAGAAAATGTGTTTAAGATTCCACGAACACTCATGCGCTCTCCCGATACCCTGTATCTGGCTAAGGCAAATCATCTCGTGATTAAGACGGTCAAAGTGATCCGGCGGTTTGAAGACGATGTTTATATTACAGACGGCTTGACCCCCGGTGATCTGATCATTGAATCTCCCCTGCCCGGGGCTTTAGACGGTATGGCAATCACGGTTAAAAAGGCCGGGGAGAACTAAATGAAGGCCCTTGGCAAATGGTCGGTGGCGCATCGGGTTACGGTGAATCTGATCATGGTGTTTCTGATTGTTGCCGGGATGTTTACGGCCATGAACATGAAGCGGGAGATGTTCCCGCAGTTCTCTTTGGATATGATCAGTATTGCCGTGGATTGCCCGGGCGCCTCCCCCGAGGATGTGGAAGAAGGTATCTGCATCAAAATTGAAGAACAGCTCAAAAGTCTTGAAAATATCAAAACAATGTATTCTACTGCGGTTGAAGGACATGCCGGCGTGGTACTGGAACTGGATGCCGGCACGGGCATTACCGCCAAGCTTAATGAAGTCAGAACAGAGATTGACCTGATTGACTCTTTCCCCACCCTGGCCGAAGATCCTGTGGTGGTTGAGATCAAAAACAATGAGCCGGCCATTTATGCGGCTGTTTACGGTGATGTAGCCGAACGAACCCTTAAACAGACTGCCGAAAAAATCAGGGATGATCTGGTGGGTTTTGATGAAATATCGCTGGCAGAACTCATGGGGGTTCGGGAGTATGAGATTTCCGTGGAGATTTCAGAAGAAAATCTGCGCAACTTTTCCCTCTCTTTTGATGATGTGGTGCGCGCCGTGGGCTCGGGAAGCCTTGAATTGCCCGGCGGGCTGATCAAAACCAGTGGTGGCGAATTTTTAATCCGGGCCAAGGGCAAACGGTATACCGGTGCTGAATATGAACAGATTCCCCTGGTGACAAGGGCTGACAGCACTGTGGTGCTGGCCCTGTTTCTGGATTTAGGCCTTGCCTTCTGGGTGGCATCGGGTATTCCTATCTCCTTTACTGCGCTATTGTGTCAAAAATAGGTATTTTACTCTGGTACTGGGCCTAGGATCTCTGATCATCAGTTTAGGACTGATTGCCAGCGGCCATGTGCCGTACACTTTTTTCCCCAAAAGTGATTCCAACTGGATGTTTTCGGAGATCGTTTACCCTTTGATACCACCCAGAAAACCATTACACAGATTGAAGCCGGGGCCTTTAAACTCAACGATTATTTCAGGGATCGGGTTGAGGACAACAACGATCTTAAGGAGGAGATTGCATCCTATCCGGGCACCTTTGACATCACCGATGATTTCAGACCCGGAAAGATGGAAAAACAGATCTATATCCAACCGGGCGCCGAATCTTTAGGCGTGACCATGGCAGACATCGCCACCCAGCTTCGCCAGGGATATTATGGTGATGAGGTTCTTAAAAGAGTCTTAGTTTCGGCCTGGTTGCGGCCACGGCGTTGACACTTGTTTTTGTACCGGCCCTGTATGTGGTGATCCGTGAATTAACCTTGTTTGTGACAGGGGATCAGGATGTACCCTAAGACTAATTGTCTTCCCGGTGGGGACAGTCGTCCATGGTTTGAATAAAGGCCTGGAATTTTTTAAAGGTGGATGTGTCCATGGCATGCTCCATGCGGCACGCAGTTTCATCAGCCTTTTGTTCCTCCACGCCGACAAAACGGATCAGAAAATCTTTTAACATAATATGACGCTTTTCAATTTCTTTTGCTATTTTTTCACCTTTGGGTGTCAGGGTTACATAGCCGTAGGGTTCATAATTGATCAGTTCCTGGGCTGCCAGTTTTTTGAGCATCCCGGTCACGGATCCGCGCTTGATGTCAAGCCGTTCGGCAATATCCTTTGACCGGGCAACCGTATTGGTGGTCTGAAGTTCAAGTATGGTTTCAAGATAGTCTTCCAGGCTTTCGGACAGGTCAATTGCTTTTGTCATTCATCTTCCTCCGGTTGAAATTTAGCATTTTTTATAATGAAGCGTCTTGATAAGTTTATCAATATATTTTTTGAAAGTTTAAAAAAAAATTAGGCAGAGTCTTACATTTTGCAGGGTAAGCCTAAAGTGTTGTCAGACCGTAAAATCTGATTATACTATGATAGAACATGTTGTTGCAGCTTTTACCCGAATCAATAACTTTTAATTATAGAGGTAATTCATGAGCGATGATCCCAGACCCATAACGCCTGAGATTGTAACAGAAGAGGAAGAGGAAAATGAAAATAAAGGTGAGCTGGTTACCCAGAGTAGCAAGCCTAAATTTTTGTATCTTGTGCCCATAACCGGACGTCCCCACCTGCCGGCTCAGGTCCAGCCTTTAGTTGTCAGCAAGAAGCGATGGGAAGAGACATTGGCCAAATCAGCCAAGGAGAACCAGGGGCTTTTAGGGTTGTGCTATTTCAGTGAAGTCAAGGGAAAGTACGTATATAAAGAAGATTTTCCCAAGATCGGATGCGTTGTGCGCATGCTCAATGTCCAGGAAGTGGCGGACAATCTGCAGTTCATTGCCCAGGGCCTGGAGCGGTTTAAAATTAAAAAATTTTTGTCCGACAAGCCCCCCTTTGTGGCGGAGGTGGAATATTTCCCTGAATCCAAAGACGATGAGGATACGGTCAAGGCCTATGCCATTTCTATTATTTCAAATATTAGGCAGCTTTTGTCCTTGAATCCTTTGTATTCCGAAGAACTCAAACAATACCTGAATCATTTTTCACCGGACCAGCCTTCGCCTTTGACCGATTTTGCGGCCGGTATTACCACCGCGTCCGGGGATGATCTGCAGGATATCCTTGAAACCGAATCCATTTTGGACCGGATGAAAAAGGTTATGATGCTTCTGCAAAAGGAGATTGAAATCGCCAAACTGCAGACAAAAATCCAAAAGGACATCAATACCAAGGTCGATGACAACAAGCGAAAATTTTTTCTCAGAGAGCAGCTTAAGGCCATTCAGAAGGAGCTTGGCATTCAAAAGGATGATAAAACCTCTGATGTGGATAAGTTCAAGGAGCGGTTTGCAGAACTAAACCCGCCGGAACATGTGGTTAAACGTTTTGATGAGGAGATTGAAAAGCTCTCCGTGCTTGAAACCGGGTCCTCGGAATACGGCGTGACCCGTAACTATCTGGACTGGGTCACCTCTTTTCCCTGGGGGGTCTATTCCGAAGACAACATTGATATAGAGCGGGCCGAAAAGGTGCTTGACCGGGATCATGCCGGGCTCTCCGATGTCAAGGAACGGATTATCGAATTTTTTGCCGCAGGCGTGTATAAAAAGGATATTTCAGGGTCCATCATTTTGTTTGTAGGGCCGCCCGGCGTGGGAAAAACCTCAATCGGCAAGTCCATTGCCGAAGCCCTGGGTCGAAAGTTTTATCGGTTTTCATTAGGTGGAATGCGTGACGAGGCCGAGATCAAGGGACATCGGCGCACCTATGTGGGGGCTTTGCCCGGAAAAATGGTTCAGGCTTTGAAAGATACGGCCGTGGCCAACCCTGTGATTATGCTTGATGAGGTCGATAAAATAGGCGCATCCTACCAGGGAGATCCTGCTTCGGCATTGCTGGAAGTGCTGGATCCCGAACAGAATTCAGCATTTTTGGATCATTATCTTGATCTTCGCATTGATCTGTCCAAGGTGCTGTTCATCTGCACGGCCAACACCCTGGACACCATCCCGCCTCCCTTGCTGGACCGTATGGACCGTATTAATTTGAGCGGGTATATCAGTTCCGAGAAGTTGGAGATCGCAAGGAAGCATCTGTGGCCCAAGCTTTTGAAACGCAATAAGCTCAGTGCCTCCACCATCACCATCACCGAACCCACCATCCGGCATCTCATTGAAGGGTATGCACGGGAAGCTGGGGTCCGTAACCTTGAAAAGCTTTTGAACAAGATCATCCGCAAAAGCATTGTCAAAATTTTAAAGGAGAAACAGGAGAAGATCCAGATCAACATCAAGTCCCTGGAAGATCTGCTGGGACCGCCTGTATTTACCGCTGAAAAACAGATGACAGGTACCGGCATTGTGACAGGTCTGGCCTGGACTGCCATGGGGGGGGCCACCTTGTCCATTGAGGCGGTGAAGGTGCATGAAAAAGGCTCCGGGTTCAAACTGACCGGAAAGCTTGGGGATGTGATGCAGGAGTCCGCCTCCATTGCACTTTCCCATGTGCGAGCCTCATCACAGAGTTATGGCATCAGTGAAAATTATTTTGATGAGGCCTTTATTCATATTCATGTGCCCGAAGGGGCCACACCCAAGGACGGTCCAAGTGCCGGCATCACCATTGCCACAGCCATCGTCTCCCTGGCGTCGGGGCGTGAAATTGAAAGACCATTGGCCATGACCGGCGAGATTACACTTACGGGCGATGTCCTGCCCGTGGGTGGGATCAAGGAAAAAATCATTGCCGCCCGGCGGGTGGGCATCAAAGAGATCATTCTGCCCCAGGGGTGTTTCAGTGATTTTAAGAAACTGCCCGAACATATTAAAGAGAGCATTGAGTTTCATTTTGTGAAGAAATATAAAGAGGTATATAAGATCGTATTTGGATAGATGAGGTAGCCTGATCTTTATTAACCAACTTTTACCCGATCCCCTGCCCGGGGATCGGGGTCAGATTGTAAACAAACCCTGTCATTTTGATGGGGTTTGTTCTTCTATCGTTGCTCTGATTTTTTCCCACACCTGTTCCGGAATCTGGGCCCCCATAACCTGGCACACTTCGTATCCGCACATTGATCCTAACCGGCCGCTTTTTTCAATGGAAAGTCCGTTGGCAATGCCGTATAAAAAGCCCGCTGCCCACAGATCTCCGGCCCCTGTGGTGTCCACGGGGGCATTGCCTTTTACCGGCTCAATGCGGGTCACGGTGTTGTTATGCCAAATATAGCTGCCCCGGCTTCCCACTTTTAGAACGGCATATGTAACATTGACAGATAGTTTTTCAAGGGCGGCAGTTTCATCTGATTCCCCGGTATAGGCCTTTGCCTCGTCTTCGTTGGCAATCAGGATATCCACATATTCTTTGACCAGATCCGGCAGAATATCTTGGGATGCATTGACCACCTCAAAGCTTGCCAGATCCAGGGCAACCAGGGCACCTGCCGCTTTGGCCGCTTTGACCGCGGCCATCATCAGCTCGCGGTTAAACAGCAGATAGCCTTCCACAAGGGCAATGGTCGTGTCTGAAAACATTTGGCTGGTAACGTCGGCAGGGTCCAGCAGGCTTGATGCACCAAGATCCGTGAACATGGAACGTTGGGCATCCGGTGTTACAATGGACAACACCTTGCCTGTGGGGGTGTCAAAGTAACTAAGCACGGGTTCCACCTGGCATTCCCAGACCTTGTCTTCAAAAATATCTCCGTATTCATCTTCGCCCCGGGCCCCGATAAACCTGGCTGTACCGCCGAGGTTACCTACCCCCAGGATGGTATTGCAGGCAGCTCCTCCGGGTACAATCACCGGTATCTGGGAGGAAGCTGATATGATGTCCTGCTGTTCAGCAGACGTTACATAGGTCATTCCACCTTTTTCTTTGTTAAGTTTGTGTAAGAATTCATCGGTCTCGTTGATAAGGACATCTACTAAGGCAGAGCCGATTCCGGTGATGGTATTGGAAGGCATAATCTATCTCCAGTTTTATATATAATTATTTTAAAAATGACGGTTATCATCAAAAAGTCGGGCCCGCTTGTCAAGGTGTTTGTAATATTTATGCAAATATAAAGATATATTGATGTATATTTATATGCCATTGACAAAGATGATGATAAGTGTCATTAATATAAAACTTTTTATGTTTCCCGCATTGGCTTTGCTATATTTAAAATTTCAATTTTGCAGCGCCGGAGCCGGGAAATTTTATATACCAACACGCACGCATGCATAAATAAATTACCCCCCCATATTAAGCGTAAGGAGATATCATGTCAGCAAACAAATCTTTTCTGTTTACATCCGAGTCTGTGACCGAAGGCCATCCTGACAAGGTGGCAGATGCCATCTCAGACAGCATTCTTGATGCCATCATGGCCGAAGATAAAAAATGCCGTGTGGCCTGTGAGACACTTGTGACAACAGGGCTTGTCATGGTTGCCGGTGAAATTACAACCGAGTGCTATGTGGACATTCCCGAAGTGGTCAGGGCCACCATCAAGGATATTGGTTATAACTCCTCAAATATGGGTTTTGACTGGCAGACATGTTCTGTTATCACCAGCATTGACCACCAGAGCCCCGACATTGCCCAGGGGGTAAATGAGGGTGACGGGCTTTACAAGGAGCAGGGTGCCGGCGACCAGGGCCTGATGTTCGGTTTTGCCACCAATGAGACCGAAGAATTGATGCCCATGCCCATTATCTATGCCCATAAGCTGACCAGGCGGTTGGCACAGGTCCGGAAGAATGGCGCCCTTGACTTTCTGCGTCCCGACGGAAAATCTCAGGTAACAATCGAATATGTGGACGGTGTGCCCAAACGGGTTGACACGGTGGTTGTCTCCACTCAGCACTCACCGGATGTTTCCTATGATGATCTTAAGGCTGCTGTGATTAAAGAGGTGATTAAAAAGGTAATCCCCGGAGAGATGATGGACGGTGACACCCGGTTTTTCATCAACCCCACCGGCCGTTTTGTTGTGGGGGGGCCCATGGGCGACTGTGGTGTGACGGGACGTAAAATCATCGTGGACACTTATGGTGGCCAGGGTAGCCACGGCGGCGGCTGTTTTTCAGGAAAAGACCCTTCCAAGGTTGACCGTTCCGCTTCCTATATGGGCCGCTATGTGGCCAAAAATCTGGTTGCTGCAGGGCTTGCCGATAAATGCGAAGTGCAGATTGCCTATGCCATCGGCGTGGCCGAACCTGTATCCATGATGGTGGATTTCATGGGAACCGGAAAAATTTCAGAAGCCAAAGCCCGTGAAATTGTCAAAGAGGTGTTTGACCTGCGGCCGGCCGGCATCATCAAAGAACTTGATCTGCTTCGTCCCATCTACAGAAAAACATCTGCCTACGGACACTTTGGACGCAAAGACCCTGATTTTTACTGGGAAAGAACCGTCAAAGCCGATCAGATCAGATCCCTTGCAGGGTTATAATTTACAGCAAAAGGAATTTTTATGAGTCAGAAGCAAGATAACGGATATATAACGCTGGATTTGTCTTTACCCTATAAAGTCAAGGACATTGGTCTGGCCGAACACGGACACAAAGATATGCAGCTGTCCGAAAAAGAGATGCCCGGATTGATGGCCATCCGGGAAAAATACGGCCATGAAAAACCGCTTAAGGGCTTTAAAATAATGGGCAGCCTTCACATGACCATTCAAACGGCCATGCTTATTGATACCCTGTATGAACTGGGCGCTGATGTGCGCTGGGCCACGTGCAATATTTTTTCCACCCAGGACCATGCAGCCGCTGCTATTGCCGACAAGGGTACGGCTGCTGTATTTGCATGGAAGGGCGAAACCCTTGAAGAATTCTGGTGGTGTACGGAACAGGCGCTGACCTGGCCGGACGGCTCCGGCCCGGACCTGATTGTGGACGACGGCGGGGATGCTACCTTATTTGTTCATCAGGGGGCCAAGGTTGAAGCGGATCCATCCATTCTTGACAAGGAGACCAACAGCGGGGACGAGCGCTGCCTCATGGACCGGCTGCGGGAAAGTTATAACCAGGATAAGCAGCGCTGGACCAATATTGCCAAAAAAATCCGGGGAGTCTCCGAGGAGACCACCACCGGTGTGCATCGGTTATACCACCTTGCTTCCGCGGGAGAATTGCTGTTTCCGGCCATTAATGTAAATGATTCAGTGACCAAATCTAAATTTGACAACCTTTACGGTTGCCGGGAATCACTGGCCGATGGTATCAAACGGGCCACAGACGTGATGCTTGCAGGCAAAACCGTGGTCGTTGCCGGATACGGCGATGTGGGCAAAGGATGTGCTGCTTCCATGAAAGGCTATGGTGCTATTGTACTTATCACTGAAATCGATCCCATCTGCGCACTTCAAGCTGCTATGGAGGGGTTTGAGGTTGTCACCATGGACCAGGCCGTAACCCGTGGAGATATTTTTGTTACCGCCACAGGTAATTATCATGTCATCACCGGTGAGCATATTGCACAGATGAAAGATGAGTCCATTATATGTAACATCGGGCACTTTGACAGTGAGATAGAGATGAGTTTTCTGGATAACCATCCGAATGCGGAAAAGATTACGATCAAGCCCCAGGTGGACAAGTGGATACTGCCGTCGGGCCGTTCGGTCATTGTTCTGGCTGAAGGACGCCTGGTGAATCTTGGCTGTGCCACGGGGCATCCCAGTTTTGTCATGAGCAACAGTTTTTCAAACCAGACCATGGCTCAGATTAAACTGGCCCAGGAAGACCTGGAGAAAAAAGTATATACCCTGCCCAAGGAATTGGACGAGGAGGTGGCAAGACTACACCTGAAAAATTTGTCTGTTAACTTGACAAAGCTGACCCAGGAACAGGCCGATTATATCGGTGTGCCTATTAATGGCCCGTTCAAGCCGGATCATTACCGGTATTAGCCGGTACCTGTCCGGAAATCATATAAACAAGGCGGCTTTTGTAAAAGAGCCGCCTTGTTGCGTGTTGAAACGGATTGATTGTTCTTGGTGTTCAAAATAATGAACCCGGCCTGAAAATATGATTCAAGAACGTGAATTGATGTTTTTGTTTTAATTATTAATGTGTTATGTTTTTAATTTTAATGCTATTCTGTGTGCATATTCAAAAAAATGAACTTTTCCCTGCTGAAAGATGTTCAAGGTTAATTTATCTATCGTGTAAAAATCCCATGGAATGATTTTTTAATGTAAAATAATATGTAAAAACAACATATTGTCTTTTTAAGCGAAATTTGTTGGGATGGTGGCACATCAATTGCTGTATACTATTCTATAATTAAGATTGAGAACAAATTCATCTTTTTTTTCTTTTTTCCTTTTCCGAAAAAGGCTGCCGAAACCCGGCAGCCTTTTTTGGTTTTAGGAAAGCTTGGGATACTCAATCCCCTTACGGTTAATGTGGTGAGGGATCTAATTACAATTACATATAAAAAAGGGGTTTACTGCTTTTTTTCCATATTCGATTACTTCGAATGAGCATTCCGACAAATTATACTCCTCGCAAGCACTATGGTTAAAACGGACCGTTTCATTTGTAAATTCAATTTGGAGTGGAATGGTTACCGCGACGTTCTCGGAACAAAGACTCTCTTTTTTATAAGGGCTATATCTTACTTCTCCACCCGCTTCGTTTCTTAATATTATGGCATTTTGGGTGGTGCTTAGCGCTGTTACTTCTCCTTGGTTGTTAAACTGCAAAGAGTTGATATCCCCCATAATGCCTTCCGGGTCATTATCATAGGCTGATATTTTTCCAATTTTTGTTTCAACAGTATAAGGCTCAGCCGGTTCAGCCGATTTTATGGAACCGTCTTCATAAAATGAAATGCCGACTCTAATACGCATTGTACCTATGGGTGTTTTTGCTTCAACAGTCTCCTGCGGCCAGAAAGTGATGCTTTTAATATTGCCGTTTTCATAAAAGACGATATTAATTATTTTCGCTTTAACTGTTCCACAGGGCAGCTTTAACTCAAGGTCTTTGGCCAGGGCATACTCGTCTTTCTCTCCCCAATAACCGCTTAGCTTGCCATTAAGGGGGAAAAGTTTTTTCAATAATTCATTATTATAAAACATGACCAGTTCCGCGGATATTTTTCCGTATTTGGTTTCAATGGTCGCCGCCTCTTGAAGAGGTGCTTTTTTTATATTTCCATTATCATAAAAGTTAACCGGTTTTAATACCCGTCTTCCATGATCATCTACTGAATACTGGGGCACAATGACCCCAACGGGTGTTTTAATCTCAAACCGTTCGGTAAAAATCAGGGATGCGGGATTGCCCGATGCGTATTTTTCCAGATTCTGATAGCCGTTTGTCTCGCCATATTTTGTCTTCAGTGTTTCCACGTTAAGCCTCTTTTTTTTATATTTTTTCGGGTCTATAGACCTATTTTGACATATTCTTGCCATGGATGATCAAAATCCACTCCCCATGCCGGCCATGGGGTTCTTTTTGTTGCATGCCTTGACATCTCGTTGGAGCATAAAGTCCCTGCTGTGTCCCTCGAAAACGGCTTCGGCAGCCTCTATGATTGTTCCGTCCAATTCTAGAATATCGATTTTCTTTTGGTTGAGTATACGGCGAGGGCTGTCGCCGAGTCCGGTGACCATCAATGCCCTGCAATCACGGAGCATATTGCTTAAGTCCTCCCAACGCTGTGTGCCACCGCCGGGTTTGGGTGTTTTTCGGGCTTCTATAAAATAAACGCCGCCATTGTCTTTTTGACCATAGATCAATAATTCTTCGGCTTTTCCGAGGTGTTGATTGACCAGTCGACCGTCAACGCTGGCGACTGCCACATAAGGTCTGTCATCACCGTAAATTTCCGGCATCTGGGCGCATTCCTGCAGTTTTCTAATTATTTTGCGGCTATTGCGCTCGCCCAGAAGGCCTACGGCATCTGCACGGCAGCGTTCGCAATGGTACATTTGGGGGATGTATTTTTCCGCCTTTTTTCGAATATTCTCCACTGCTGAATCAGATGGTTCCGGAAAATTGGCAAAATTGGACCCCTTATTTGGGTAAAAGGGGATGCAGTTGTGGATGTCTACCTTCAGTTGGGCCATCTTTTCGGCAACCGTTTCAATATGGCGATCATTGATCTCCGGTATAATGACGGTGTTGACCTTGGTGATGATGTTTTTTTCTTTAAGGCGGATGATTGCCTCAAGCTGCTTTTCCAGTAAAACTTCGAAGCCGGGTTTGGGGCCTAGGGTTCTTTTGCCATAGCGAACAAAGGAATACAATTTTGATCCAATTTCAGGATCAATTGCATTTAGGGAGATGGTGACATGGCTGATATTCATGGCGGCCAGCTCATCAATATACGGCCCGATACCCAAACCGTTTGTGGTCACGCAACGAATCATCTCGGGGTATTGCCTTTGTACTAACCGAAGCGTTTCCATGGTTTCATCGGGATTGGCAAAGGGGTCGCCCGGTCCTACAATTCCCACGACAGAAATGTCTTTCGCTTGTTCAATTACATATTTGAGATAGGTCATAGCCTGACTCGGTTTCAGGATTGCAGCGGTTACTCCTGGCCGGGTTTCATCGACACAGTCGTGTTTTCGATCGCAGTAATTACATTGAATATTACATCTTGGTGCAACAGGCAGGTGGACTCGTCCGCAAACACCTTTTACCTTGACATTGAAACATGGGTGGTTGGATATATTCATTTTTTTTCCTATTCGTTAAGATATAAAGATTGCCGACAAGCGGAGCATCGTGCCTGGAAATAATAATCAATTTAGTAAAGCAATAAAAATACCAACAAATAATAAAATTGGAAAGAATGACAAAAGACTCCGGAAATACATGGAAAAAAAGTATGGCAGCGGGATAGATTCGAAAGAATGGGTGTAATTCCGTGGTGTGGTGTCAGAATGGGCCCGCTTATTTATTACAAATTCGAAACAATTGAAATTATTGAAAAGATGGGGCCTTTGAATTATTTTGGCCTCCAAAAGAGAAGATAAGGGACTGATCGTCTTTTTATAAGAACGTTTGTGTAACCAACATAGGTATTTCAACTTTGGTTTTGGGCTGGGTATAGGCTGCTTGGTGCTCAATTGCCGGCCAGCCAGTAAAATCGGTATGGGGGAAGTACCAGCTGATCCTTGAACAGGGTTGGGGTATTTCCCGAATATAGGTCTCTTATATGTTCACCCATCTGGAATCCCTGGGTTTCAAGTTCAAACAGGTTCAGATATTGCGGATGTGCGTCAAAATTCCCCACAACCAAAACACTCTTACGGGTTTTGATATTAAAACGAACATAGGCCAGCAGTTGGGGATTGCTGATCTCCAGCAGTTTCCGGTTGTTAAAATCTGAAAATTCAGAAACCTTTTTACGAACGGCGATCATCTTTTTTAATGCGTTAAATATCTTATATTCAACCGTTCCCGGTTGTTTGCGACGCATGGCATTTTCCCAGTCTATTCTAGGCCGATGCGCCCACCGGCTGTCATTGGCTTTGCTGATGTCTTCAATATAGGAATAGTCGTTAATTGTGCCAAGCTCATCTCCGTAATAGATCAGTGGAATGCCGCCAAAAGAGAAAATAATACTATGCAACAGAAGAATGTGCTGAATAATGATGTCAATTTTTTCCGGGTCATTCTCCTCCAGGGCTTTCTCCAACCCGATTAATGAAGTTAATGTTCCTGAAATACGGGCGTCATTGTTTTTTTTATTGTGGGCAAACAACAGTCCCCGGGCAGAGGAGTTCTCAAATTTGCCGGCAAAGTAATTGATGATGAATTCCCGGTGGGATCTGGGTTCATATCCGGCCTGGGCGATATCTTCATTTGTAAAACCCAGGCCGATATCATCATGACATCGTATGTAATTGAGCCAGGTGGCCCGTTCCAGTTTATCCGGCAGATTCTTGATCCCCTGGGTCAGCAGTTTGGCGTTTTTGGTGGCAACGGCATCCCATAATAACGCCATCAAGGTCGCATTATAGGCAATTTCACACTCTTTGGCATTGATGGCATCTTCACCAAAGTACTTGACGATCTCTACCGGGGCTACGATCGCCTCGGCAATAAAAACAACCCCGGGGGCAGTGATCTGACAACAATCTTTAAACAATTGCAGCAATTTATGGGCTTCATATTCATTTTGACTGGTACTGCCGATTTTTTTCCACAGAAAAGCAACCGCGTCCAAACGCAATATATCCACGCCCTGGTTGGCCCAGAAGAGCAACACATCCAGCATTTCGATAAAAACTGCCGGGTTGCTGTAATTGAGATCCCATTGATAGGTGTTAAAGACCGTCATGACCCACTTATGCATAGTCTCGTCCCAGGTAAAATTGCCCGGGGCCTGGTCCGGAAATATTTCCGGCAGGGTCTGTTCAAACATATCGGGGATTTTCCGGTTTTCAAAACAATAAAAATAGTCTTGGTAGCGTGGATCTCCTGACCGGGCTTTTTGCGCCCATTCGTGCTCATCGGACACATGGTTTACCACCACATCCAGGGTCAGCAGCATCTCCCTTTGTTTCATCTCTTTGGCCAGATTCTTTACATTTTCCAGCGTGCCTATCTTGTCGTTGATTTTTCGAAAATCGCTCACGGCATATCCGCCGTCACTGGCCCCTTTGGGGCATTTCAGTATCGGCATGATATGAACCAGGTTAACCCCCAATTCCTGCAAATAGGCAAGTTTGGCTTGAACCCCTTTCAGGTTGTCGGCGAAACCGTCTGCATACAGTGTCATTCCCACCCATTTTTGGTCAAGGAACCAATTGAAATCTTTTTCCCTTGCCAGGTCACTTCTCCTCAGATTCCTGGGTCTTTTTATGTACTGGCGTGCCATGGTTTCCACCAGATAAAGCAGGTGCTCATTAAAATCATCCCGCTGGCCATACAATTGTTCAAAAATAAGGAAAAGACTGTAAAAATTGGCGCCCAGGCGGGTGTAAAAATGGTGGAGATCCTGTTTTCTGATTTTCGGTTTGAGCTTATCCAGAATTTCGTTCAATAAAGAATGTGAGAACTGTTCGTACATAACCTACTTCCAGGCGTTTAAAAACGGTTTGTAAAATCTTTTATCTGTAGTGGTTGCTCCGCGAATTTCAACAACGGCCCCGGCAAATTCCTGGGCACGTTTCAGTGTTGTTTCCAACGCCCAGTTTTTTAATTTTCCCAACAGCAGGACGCTGCTGAACGCATCTCCTGCGCCGACGGTATCAATGACCGATATTGTCTTTTCGGGTGAAACGGAAATGGGAGAAGCGCCGTTGGCCATGTAAATAACGGCGCCTTTTTCACCATGTGTCAGGATGATGTGTTTTACATGTGTGGCGCAAAACAGTGTGTTGATCCGGTTCTCTTCTTTGCTGCGGTCAGGGACTATTTGTGCCAGTTCATGGTGGTTGAGCTTCAACCAGGAGGTGTCGCTCAAAAGGGGGCGAATATAACTGATGCACCACCACGGGTCACGCAGATTAACATCCATGAATACATCCGGTGTTACCTGATGTTTGATCGCCTGAAGCGTACCCGCAGAAACCGCATTCCGTATGGCCAGGGTTCCATGGTATAAATACGGGTGTTTCGACAATCCGGGTAGTTGCCCGGAGTGAATATAGTCATAGGCACAGGGACTGACGATGTCGTAGCAGGGTTCATTGTCAGCAATATTTACTTGAACGCGGCCGGTTGGCTGATTGGCCTGGGTCTGAAGTCCGTTAAGATCCATCCCCCACCCCGCCATGGCATCTTTGATCTGTTCCCCTAACAGGTCTTCTCCCACCGAGGAAATAAATAATGGTGCCGCACCAAAGGCCTGTAAATGCCAGGCCACATTAAAAGGCGCCCCGCCTAAAACCTTTTGTCCATCCGGGAAACAATCAAATAAAACTTCACCAAATACGATCATCTGTCTGCCTGTCATATTCGTTAATCCATTGATTTTAATTCCGGAAAATAATGATGTATGCCCTCCAGAATACCTGCTGCATAGTTGCCGTTCATATTTAAATAACCTCCGCGGGCAATATAAAGATGCTTTGAAGAAACGGTTTTACCGATCTTTGCTTGCACCTGTGATTTTAATTCGGGGGATGCATTGGCCACAAGGATTGACTTTATGGGACTTAAAAGAACCGCTATGTCGTTGCCACTGTCTCCGGAAAATACAGTCCGGTCATAATCAAAAGAGTTGGTTTTCATCAGAAATTCAATTGCTTCTCGTTTGTCGGCACTGGCCGGCAGAATGTCCAGCAAACCAGTCTTTTTTTGTTCATCGATACTCCAGATGGTCTTGATCTGTAATCCATGCGGCTTTATTCGCAATTGGATTTCATCCGCCAATATGCCCGGATTGATATCCAAAGGCACATAATAACTGAGTTTATATCGCCCTTGTTTTTCCTCTTCCTGGAGCTGACATTGAGTTAGATCAGAAAGGAAGGCAGCCAGATCCTTTCGGCTTTTGCCTTTCCAGTCATGGCAGATATGCTGATCCCAGTCAATTAAACGAAGCCACCGGTCGGACTGAATGTGATAAACAGTGCTTCCCACGTCTGTGACGGCATAATCCGGTACAGGCAGGTTAAAGCGGGCAATGGCATCCATTACCAGTTTTTTATCCCGTCCGGTCACATATGCAAGTTCTATCTCCGGCCTTGCAACCAGCTTTCGGAACAATGGCATTGCCTGGGGGCAGAGCGGTTGATGACCATTAGGAATAAGTGTCCGGTCCAGATCCGTACAAATTAAGAGCTTATCTAACATGGGATTATTTTTCACAGCGCCTGAAAAAATCATAATACTCAATGCCGTCCAGGATACCGGCTGCAAATTTTTTTTCGGAAAAATAAATCGGTTCAATATCTGTTAAGTTGGAAAGTTCTTCATTATGCCGATTTTTAACAACAACAGAAAGGGTGTTCCCCCGCATCAGATCTTCATCTGCGCCAGATCCGCCTGCAGTTAACATATGGTCGAGCGCAATATCCCATTGTTCGGAAAACCATCGGATCGCATACCCTTTTGAGGCTCTGATGGGTATAATGTCCAGAAATTGTCCAAATGAATATATGAGGTTGACGGTCTGCTCATTTTGATACAACAGGGTTTTAATGTCATCCAGTGAGGGAGCCAGTTTTGGATCGTAATAATAACTGATTTTATGCCGGCTCTGTTCTGCTTTGGGCTGTAATTTTAATCCTGTTAAATCCGATAGGATGCGATGAACAGCATTTCGGTTCCATAGATGATCAATATGGTTGGTCCAGACCCGATCCCGTTCCAGATTGCCGCCATAGTAAATTTCGGTTCCTATGCTGGTAATAAGTACATCGGGCTGGATAATCTGGTATTTTTTTAAAATCGTCAGCGCAGAATCCAGTCGGCGCCCTGTGGCAATACAGAAGCTGATGTTCTTGCGATGACCAGACAAAACCTGGTTTAACCGGGCCAGGGAATCCATGTCTCCCAACAGATTCTGATCAATATCCGATACAATTGCGCCATTGTGGTAAATCATTTGCCGGCGGCTGACAGGTAAGCGTTTTAAAGGCTTGCGCTTTTCTATGATCGGCTGGATGGCTTTTACATATTTATCAGTGTGGGATTCCCAGGTGTAGTTGCGATTTACACCGTTGAGGCCATTTTCCGATAAATTATGTCTATGTTTTTTGTCTTTTAAAATGCGTAAAATTTTATCAATGATGTCGCTTTTATCCAGCGGGTTAATCAGATAACCATTCAGACAGTTTCGAACGATATCAATAGGGCCGCCGTCTTCCGTGGCGACAATCGGCAAAAAACTGGCGGCGGCTTCGATTAGGGTTAATCCAAAAGGCTCTGTCAGTGCGGGATTGATAAAAACCCCCCCTGAAAGGGAAGCCAGGCGATATAAAACAGGGACCTCATCCGGTTTATGGGTTTTTGGATAAGCCACTTTACCATAGAGGTCATATTGATCAACGGTCAGCAACAGATCTGTCAAAACTTCCTGGGCACCGGTGTCCAGGTCCCGGATGTCTTTTCTGGTTCCCGCAACAATCACCAGATTGGCCAATTTTTGTAATTCCAATGAGTTCCCGTACGTTGCGATCAAGGTGTGAATGTTTTTTCTTTGGTCAGGACGTGAAAGGGCCAGGATCATGGGTTTGTCGGGATTGATTAGAAATTTGCTGATTTCTTTAAAGATCGGACTGTCAAGCTCATCCCCGACGGGCGGATGAAATTTTTCCAGGTCTGTTCCCGGTGGAATCATCTGCATGCTGTCGGGTTGATAAAAATCGTAGGAGGCATACTGTTCGTTGATCTCATGACTGGTGCTGGTGATCACCAGTGCCGCAGATCCCAGGGTCTCTTCTTCTGCGTTTATCCTGCGGGCCATATTATAGCGTTTTTCTATATCCGCACTTTTCATTCCACCGGCTATAAGCCTTTTGCGTTTGCTTCGCCCCAAAGAGTGAGCAGTGAAAACCAGAGGCAATTCCAATTGATGAGATAGACGTATTCCCACGTATCCGGCATCTGCATAATGAGCATGAATAATACCTGGCAGATTGTTTTGTTCTTTTAAGAAAATTAACGCATTGTCGACAAAATTATCCAGGTAATCCCAAAGATTTTCTTTGGGGATATATTCTTTGGGGCCGCAGTCAATCCTGACAATCCGGGCTTTTGAATTCAAGGGTTCAATAATTTTATTGTAATCTTCACTTACCTGGCGATCAGCAATACGGCGGGTCATCAGGTCGACCTGTTCCACGTCAGGGCGTTTGGAAAGTGTTGTGGCGAATTCCAAAACATATTTGGTCTGGCCGCCGGTGTCCGCATCGCGCCCTAGTTCAAGTTCATGGCCTCGAATTAAGCCGTGAATATTGATCAATAAGATGTATTTTGGATTGGATTTCATAATATTTGTAGTGTCCTATGTATTTTTATAAGTAAAATGATAATTTGAGCATCATGAAAAATATAGGTAACACTTTTTTATCATTGTTTTTCTTTTATAATCGTATATTTTTACAGATTATAAAAGAATTTTTTACTCTAAATATTAATCACTATAACAAAGCGATATCAATTTTTAAAGTCACAAATAAAATAAAGGGACCATGTAAATGATATTTTTAAGAAAGCCTGGGTAAGTTATTCAAATCTTTCAAGCTTTATTGTGGACGATACCTGGCAGTTTATATGTCGGATCAAGTCCATGGCTGTTCTATGGGACGGCCTCAATCTGTAGCGATTCAGTTGCAGGTGCATCTGTTTGTGCTCTCAAGGAGTTCGTCTGCAGCCTCTGGTTGTGTAAGACCCGGATTATGCCGTCGGCAAGGCCCTGCATGGGGACATGGATTTTTTCACACCGGCCCCAACTCATGGCTTTAAGATAGATTCGTGCACCCGGGATAATAACGTCTGCCCGGTCAGGTTTCAAATAAAAGCGTTTCATCCGTTCTTCCAGGGGATAAGCAGCCAGTTCATCCCGGATTTTTTTAATTTTTTTTCGGCTCACCCATGTCCCGGGCCGGCCCTTGGCCAGCTTAAACAGCTGGTTGATGTTCCCGCCGCTGCCAATGGCCTCCACAGGTTCGTGTCCCCGGGTGATCTTTTTCAGCCAGGATTTCATAAGATCCCAGTCCTGCTGCCGTGCCCGGTTGTTAAGCAGACGGATGGTGCCCAGGTTAAAGGAGCGGCTGGCCTGGACCTTGCCGTCAAAGAACAACGTGATTTCCGTACTGCCGCCGCCTACATCCACAAACAAAGCAGCCTTTTCCGAGGAAGTCATTATTTTGTGGCGGTTCTGGAAAAGATACCGGGCTTCCTCTCTGCCGTTGATAATTTCGATGTCAATCCCGGTCTGTTCCTTTATTCTGCGGCATACCTGCCTGCCGTTTTGGGCGGATCTCATGGCTGAAGTGGCACAGGCCTTGAACGCCACAGGCTGGTACGCATCAATGAGCTTTGCAAACCCCCCCATGGTTTTTGTCAGTTTACAGGCCCGTTCATCCGAGATCATGCCCCGTAAAAAGGCGTCTTCACCTAAACGGATGGGCATGCGCATCCAGGAGATTTTTTTTACCTGAAGTCCGAACGCTTCTTCCGATACCATGGCTAATAGCAGTCGGACGGCATTGGAACCGATGTCGATGGCGGCGTATCTTGTCATTGAATCCATAATAGTTGACATCCTAATTGAATGACGTCATTATATCAAGGTGAGAAATAAGAATTAACAAGGATCTAACATGGTAAAAACCAAAAAGGTGAATACTTCTTTAAGGCTGGAGAAAAAAGTGCTCAAGGAGCTTAAAATCCTGGCCATTGAAAAAGAGACCAGCGTTCAGGCCATTATTGAAAAACTGATTCTTGAATACATTAAAAAGAACAAGGAAACATCTGAACAATGAATCTTCCTTCCTCGCAAACGTTTATGCTGTCGGCTGCTGTCAATGTCAAAAAGATAAATGCCGAACTGAAAAATGCAAATATGACCCTGGCAGGCACTGGATGTGAGCCCCAAGAGGGGATTGTTTTGGATACCTTTGATGCCGCGGTTTATAATTCGGGTGCCCTTTTAATTCAGACTCAATCCGACCTGGTCAGACTCTGCTGGTCTGGTGATTTAATAACCCAGACAGCGCCGGAATCTGAATGGCAATTTGCCCGGGATCTTCCCCTGGGCCCTGTCAGGAATCTGCTTTTGAACCAGTCTCCTTTGCGGTCATTTAAACCGGCAGGTCAGGTGACCATCATCCGGGATACATTACGTCTTCTGGATGACGAACAAAAAACCTGCTGCCGTGTTGAATCAGTCTCGTTGAGCCGCGGAAAGAATACCTGGTCCTGGCTTCGGACCTGTCCCATGCGCGGTTACAGTGATAACCATACCTTGATCTGCGGCATTTTGAAAAAAATGGAAAAACCCGGGCTTCCGGCAGAAGTTCTTAAGCTTAGGATTTCAGATTATACATCCAAGCCGGAAATTCGTCTGTCTGAAAATGCTCCTGCCAGACAAAGCCTTTGTACTATTGTTCAGACATTTTTGCAGGTGACACGTCGCAACGAACCCGGACTGATTGATGATTTGGATACCGAGTTTCTTCACCAGTGGCGGGTCAGTCTGCGCAAGGTGCGTTCCGTACTCACCCTGTTTAAAGGTGTGGTGGCCATTGAGACCCTTGATCAGCTCAAGCAGGATTTCAGGGATATTATGCAGGATACCAATTTGATGCGGGACCGGGATGTTTACCTGTTATCCAGGGACGATTATTTTGCCCTGGTTCGGCCCCAGCTCCACCCGGGCCTTGAGGTGCTTTTTGAACTGCTGCAGCAGGATCGGGATGAGGCCTTTGGAAAGGTTAAGGCCATGCTTAAGTCCAAGGCTTACAAAAAACAGATAAAATCCATTCAAAAGTTATTTGAGAATCCCAAAGACTTGCCCCAAGGCCCCAAGGCCGATGCACCGTCCAAAGTTTTTGCCGCGGACCTTGTTTTGAAACGGTATAAAAAGGTGTGCAAGCTTGCCGGAAATATTACCGACAAGACCACGGATGAGACCATTCATGAACTGCGCATCCAGTGCAAAAAGCTGCGCTACCTGATTGAATCGGCCCAACCCTTATTTGATGACAACCAGGTAAAAAGCCTGTTGAAAAACCTTAAGGGACTGCAGGAGCATCTGGGAAGTTTTAATGACCAGTCTGTCCAGCAGGCCACCCTGGCGCAGTGTCTTGACCGATATCCGGGGACCGGACCCAATGCCAAGGCCCTGGCCGAAAGCATCGGGGCGTTGACGGCCATGCTTTACCGCAAACAGCTGGAAGAGCGCCGGATGATTATTGAAAACCTGTCCCGATTTTACAGTCCGGATACACAGGGTGCGTTTAACGCCTTATTTGATTTAAAGCGCATTGCGGCAAACCCGAAGCCTGAAACCGGTGAGCAAGACAAAAATCAGGTTGAATCATACGGAGATAAAAATTTATGAAACTTATTGCCTGTTATTCCAACAAAGGCGGTGTGGGAAAAACCGCTGCCTCGGTCAACCTGGCATATGCCAGCGCGTTAAACGGCAACCGGACACTTTTGTGCGACCTTGATCCTCAGGGAGCCTCAGGGTTTTATTTTCGTGTGAAACCGTCGGAAAAACTCAAAAATAATACCTTTTTTGAAGATACCAAAAAGTTTACAGATGCCATCAGAGAAAGTGATTTCCACAATCTGCACCTTTTGCCGGCCAACATAAGTTTCAGGGATTTTGATATTTTTTTGTCTCGGATGAAAAAGAGTCGCTCCAGGCTGAACAAGGCGTTGAAGCCGGTTGATGGTGAATATGACATTGTGCTTCTTGACTGCCCGCCGAATATCTCCCTGCTTTCGGAAAATGTATTCAAGGTGGCGGACCGCATCGTGGTGCCGGTGATCCCCACCACCCTGTCCCAAAGAACCCTTGAACAACTGTATGCGTTTTTTAAAAAACAAGGTTATAAATCATCCAAGATTTTCCCATTTTTTTCAATGGTTCAGCAGAGTAAATCCCTGCACCTTGAAACCATGGAACAGATTCGGGCCGAATATGAACAGGTGATGAATACCTGGATACCTTTTTCCACACATATTGAGCGTATGGGCGTTCACAGGGCACCGGCCCTCTCCTATGCCGGAAAAGAAGCGGCTGTGGCCGCCTACGCACAATTGTGGCAGGAAATTCAGAATTAAGGGAACAGCGTATGATGAAAGAGATAGAACGAAAGTTCCTGCTTACAAAAATGCCGGAGATTGTTCTGCAGTCCACCATTTGTATCCGGCAGGGCTATATTTCCAAATCCCGGGATTCTGTTGAGATCAGACTTCGCCAGAAAGGCGATGCTTTTTTTATGACCTTTAAACGGGGGCAGGGGCTTGTGCGGGATGAAGCGGAAATCAGGATTAATGAAGCGGATTTTGATTATCTGTGGCCTTTGACCCAGGGGCGTCAGGTGGAAAAACACCGTTCCCAAGCCACCCTTGAAGACGGTCTTACCGTCGAGATTGATGAATTCTCAGGGACGCTTGCAGGTCTTTTTCTATGTGAGGTGGAATTTGGTGATGAAACCCAGGCCAGGACGTTTGTTCCGCCCCAATGGTTTGGGGCGGATGTGACCGAAGACAGCCGGTATAAAAATAAAAGTCTTGCCGAAAACGGTATTCCCGAAAACTAAGCCGAAAAATTAAATCACAAACTATACTTGACCTGTGAGTTTACGGGCAAACTCACACGCCTGGTTTTTTACGGAATCATCCATCTGATCCGGGGTTGAGCATCCACCTACAAACAATTCCGCAGCGTTGACGGCTTTATGGTATTTCTGCATCCTGCCGAATGCGGTGAATGCTTCTGCCGCATTGTTGTCATTTATTTAATGATGGATTTTATGACAAATCAGGTCAATAATAGAACTTGTCAATCATTCAACGTAAGGAATATCCATGAAAACTGATGTAACACTAAAAATTGCAGGAGCGGCGGGAGAGGGTATCCAAACCATTGGCGATCTGCTTTCCGAAGTGTGTCACCACAGTGGTTTGTTCACCTTCTCAGTAGATGATTTTGAATCAAGAGTCCGGGGGGGGCACAATTTTAATCTGCTGCGGATCAGCGACAAGGAAGTGGCTGCCCCCGGCAACAGGCTTGATATCCTTGTCTGCATAAACAAGGATGCCTATGACTTACATAAACACGAGTTACGTTCCGGCGGGATTGTCATTGTCAATGCAGATAAAGCCGGAACAGAAGACAAGACACGTTTTGACATCCCCTTGAAAAAACTGGCAGAAGAGGCCGGGGGAAAAATCACGGCCAATACTGTGGCCGCAGGTGCCGTGCTTTCTATGCTCGGTACCCCTTTCAGTCTGCTGGCTGACATTTTGACAAAGCGATTTGCCGCCAAGGGCGATAAAATCGTGTCGCTGAATATTGCCGCGGCCCAAAAAGGCTTTGATGCAGCCAAAGGCTTAAGAGTGGACACCGGGTTTACATGGGAGGCGAAAAAGATCAATAATGTTATTCTCAGCGGGGCCAAGGCCGCAGCTTTGGGCGCCCTGGCTGCCGACTGCCGGTTTTTTCCCTTTTACCCCATGAGTCCGTCCACAGGTGTGATCACCAATGTGGTTTCCTATACTAAAAAGCTTCCCGTTGTTGTTGAGCAGGCAGAAGATGAGATTGCCGCTGTAATCATGGCCATCGGTGCCTCCTTTGCCGGTGTCCGCGCCATGACCGCAACTTCGGGCGGCGGTTTTTGTCTCATGACCGAAGGGTTGGGGCTTGCCGCGATGACGGAAACGCCGCTGGTGATCCTCAATGCCCAGCGTCCCGGGCCTGCCACAGGGCTTCCCACCCGGACCGGCCAGGCAGATCTGCTTTTTTCCATCCACGCATCCCAGGATGATTTTCCACGGTTTGTTTTTGCGCCGGGCACACCTGTTGAGACCTATGAGACCATGAAGCGGGCTTTTCATCTGTCTGAAAAATACCAGGTCCCTGCCATTGTATTGCTTGACCAGTTCCTGGCCGATTTCAGGATGACAGAGGTCAATACGCTCACGGTAGATCCTGAAATTGAACGCTTTTATGCGCAAAATAACTCCGGCGATGACGATAATCCCTATTTGAGGTATGCACCGGCACAAGACGGCGTTTCCCCGCAGAGACTTCCCTGTTCCGGTCCGGGGCTTGTCCGGATCACGGGTAATGAACATGACCCCGAAGGGCATATCAGTGAAAATGCCGCAAACAGAATTGCCATGACTCAGAAGCGTGCTGCAAAGTTGCCGGCCATGATTAAAGAGATGGCGCCTCCGATTCTGGTGAACCCCACGGCCCCGGTTTTTCTTGTGGGGTGGGGATCAACAAAAGGAAATATTCTGGAAGCTGTTGAAAGACTGAACGCACAAGGCATAGAGGTGGGGGCTGCGGTATTCAAGGACATGTGGCCCATGGACCGGCAGGTCGTCGAAAAAGCGTTGACCGGCAAGCAGCTGATCATGGTGGAACAAAATGCGTCCGGCCAGTTGGGCCGCCTGCTTGCCCAGGAGGCAGGCATCTGTGCCTTTGACACCATTCTCAAATATGACGGCAGACCTTTTTTCCCGGACTATATTGTTCAAAAGGCAAAGGAGCTTGTGAAATAATGATTACGTCAAAAGACTACGATTGCAATTACGAAAATAAATGGTGCCCCGGATGTGGCAATTTCCAGATTCTTGCCGCCATGAAAGAGGCCTTTGCCCAGCAACAGATTCCGCCTGAAAAACTCACATTGATCTCCGGTATCGGCCAGGCCGGAAAAACACCCCATTTTCTTAAATGCAACATGTTTCATGGGCTTCACGGCAGGGCGCTGCCCCTGGCAACCGGGACAAAGATTGCCAATAATGATCTTACGGTGGTGGTCAGCTGTGGGGACGGCGACTGTTATGGGGAGGGCGGAAACCACTTTCTTGCGGCCATCAGGCGAAATCTGGACATGACGCTTCTGGTGCACAACAACCAGATTTACGGGTTGACCAAGGGGCAGGCGTCTCCGACATCAAGTCTGGGGATGGTTACAAAACTGCAGAACAACGGAACCCCCTCATCTCAATTTTCCGCCCTGGCCATTGCCCTGGCCGCCGGAGCGGGGTTTGTGGCACGGGGGTTGTCCGGTGAACCCGAACACTTGACGGAACTGATCGTCAAAGCCATGAATTACAAAGGCTTTGCTTTGGTGGATATTTTACAGCCATGTGTCTCTTTCAATAAAATAAACACCCTGAGCTGGTATAAAGAACGGGCGTACAAATTGGACGATACGGACCATGATCCCCAGGATCTTGCAAAGGCATTTCAGCTGGCCCGGGAGTGGGAAAACAGCCTTCCTTTAGGCGTGTTGTATGAGTCTGCCGGTACACCATTCCACGAACGGGTTCCCAATCTTAAGGTCCAATCCCTTGCCTCACATAGATATGACGGCAAGGTGATGGCAGATACGCTTTTAAAAAACCTATAGTAAAAAAGGAGATTGCATTTAATATGACGATCTGGCAATGCACCATGTGCTTTACGACTATGGACCAGGAAGAAGTCCCCGGACAGTGCAGTTCTTGCGGGGCGGACAACCGCGTTATTCTTGACAAGGAAACCGTTCCCGAAACCCTTGAAGCGGTCCGGGACAGGGCAAGAAAGAATCTTAAAGGGTTTTGTGCCGCTTACCCCGCCTGTGACGGTAACTTTGATAAAATCTGCCAGAAAGAGGCCTATGGCAAACCCATTGGATTCGGCGGTGCCGGGGCGGGATTCTCCTTTCGGGGAAATGTTGCAGCCCTTGAGGCTCTGTGTCTGAAATTACGGGTGGTGGGGGAACATACCGAACCTGAGACCTCCTGCACATTTTTAGGCACAAAACTTGATTTTCCGGTCATGGGCGCCTCCACGGCAGGTGCCGAGCGCTACGGCAATGCCATCAGTGAAGAAGATTTCTGCAGGGCCACGATCCGGGGCTGTAACGATGCCGGCACCATGGCCTGGCGGGGAGACACCTTTTTTTATACCCCCGAGGATAACCCCGCACTTCGAGCCATAAAAAGAGAAGGCCTGCCGGCCGTCCCTATCTTCAAACCCAGGGCCCAGGATGTGCTCAAGCGGCTTATCCGCATGGCCGAAGAACTGGGGTGTCCTGCTGTGGGCGTGGATCTTGACGGATGCGGCTCCACCATTATGGCCCGGCATAATCAGCCGGTATTTCGCAAGAGCGTGAAGGATATCAAAGAACTGGTTCAGGCCTCGTCTCTGCCCTTTATTGCCAAAGGAATTATGACGGTGGAGGATGCCGTAAGCTGTGCTGATGCCGGTGTCAGGGTGGTCAGTGTCTCAAATCACGGCGGCCGGGTTCTTGATGCAACGCCGGGGACGGCAGAAGTCTTGCCTGATATTGCCAGACAGCTTAAAGGCCAGGTCATCATCACTGCAGACGGTGGGGTCAGGACCGGCTATGACGTGCTTAAAATGCTGGCACTGGGTGCGGACTTTGTTCTGCTGGGCAGGGATATCATCCGGGCGGCCGTGGGTGCAGGTTCCCTGGGTGTTAGAATACACATGGAACATATTCAAAAAATATTGAAAAAAGCCATGTTTATGACCGGGGTCACCACCGTCTCAGATATTGATTCATCCATATTGTGCTAAGAACCGGAAAATGGTTTACCAAAGAAAGGGTCCGTAAGCATTTATGCGTACGGCATAAAGTTCGTACCAGGACAAATGGGTATAAACGGTTTTCTACAGATTTTCTGTACAACAAGTTGTATTTGTATAGAATCCCAACTTACGCAAAGTGGAAAAGGGCGCAAGCCTTACAGTGAAGAACATCGGAAAGCCGTGTACGGGAGAACCGTATGCACGGTTTGATGAGGGAGCATTGAGGATGCAAGGCTTTTGGAACACGTGGTAGCCGCGTGCGGCAAGGCGTCTCGAATATAGAAAGGGCTGAAGAAACTGGCTGAATAAGTACTCTACTCTACCCAGATTCCCCCAATAAGAGATGTCCCCAGATTCCAAAGATGTCCCCAGATTTCCAAAATTTTATGCCGAGAATCCAGATGATTTATAAACTACAACAAAATTGCGGCTAAAGAATGAGTCTGAAAAAATATAAAGAAATTGCAAGTAAGTATTGTGTTGAAGATTTGCCTGGTGCATTGCTTCCAGGAACTCCTATTTCTAATGTGCTTAAACATTTGGAGGCGGAAGAAAAAGTAATATCTAATATCGCTCAAAATTATCTAATCCGCAAAGGGCTTTTGGCGCTTCTCCATTATACAAAGAATGAGCTTGCTTTTGACGAATTTTCAAAAGTTGCAAAACAAGAACAGTTTGAACGGTGTCGTCTTTCTGAAATCAAAGCTCTTCAACGGCAAAGTACACAAAAAAAACAAGATGAGATTCGGAAACAAAAAAATGAAGTACTGCAAGCTCGGCTTAGAAAAATTAGCAAAGCCAGAGCTAAAGGTTCAAGGTTAAGGCAAAAATACGAACTTGATTATTTCATTGAAAAGAGTGACTATCCAAAGCTCATGAGTATTTTGAGACGAATTGAAAAGGGCGTGAGACTGCCTGAAGTTGATATTATTTGGCTAAATTCAGAGGGAGAAGAATACTTTACTCAAGAACTAAGAGAAGGGTTCCACAGAATTGAAGCTGATTTTCATGCTAAAATATTTAGATCGAAGAATGACCCTTGGGCGGCAGTTAATGCAAGTAGTCACTACCGAAAATGCAAAGAATCAGAAAATGCGGAATCATTACTCAGCATGGTAGATGTGCTGAATTTAAAAAATGCTCAACTGCAATCAGCAATATATACAACTTATGGTGGAGTAAAGCGAGACTTGGGAAAATGGAGTGAAGCACTTAGTTTGGGCGAAGAGGCTCACAAATTGACCCCCAAAGACTTCTGGCCATGCACTTTGCTGGGTGCAGTGAACATGGAAACAGGCAATTTCAGTGCGGGACAATTATGGTATGAAAAAGCTGTAGAGAGAGGCTATAGAGAAGATTCCGTAGATAATGAATTGCGAGCTATTTTTATGCGTGCTGAAACATCTCAAAAAAAGGCTTTGCGGGTTCATTTACTAGGAATAGATCCCAAGCGATATAGTTGGGTAAACAGACAATCAAATAAAAACAAAAAGTTTATAACAAATCAGTCAACCTGACCGCGTGAACGAGAGTCGTTTTCCCCGAAGGCAATTGGCCCGGCAGGTTACCTCAACGATAGGCTCGCCCGCGGGGCGGGCGAGCCTATCAGTGAAATAGGCAGAATGGGCCAATATGGTGATAGGGAGATTCTGTCTATTTATTTTATAATTTGTACTTCTGTTTTCATTTTTCATAAACAGATGGCCTTACAGCTATGAAAAATGAATGGTCACACCGATTTCTTCCAGTTGGCACAAAAACAAAAATCAAGATAAAGCAGAGATTGAACTCTGGTTGATTCTCTATCATCGACTTGAATAAATGTCTACCAGGGAAACCCTTAATTTTTGTTTTTTTTTAACTGGAGACCTTGATTTGTCATGTAGGCCTGATCATGATACAACACATAAATTTGTAGAAGTTTTATATTAAAGTTGTGAGTTGTGAGTATTGAGTAGTGAGATTTAAAATAAGCTGTTTTCTCAATACTCAATACTCAATACTCACAACTTTCATTGCTTGTTGTGTCCGTCAGGACATGGTCGTTTATTAACTTTGCAATTTTATCCGGGCCAACCGGGCACAGAACATGGAAAAACAGAATAGCAGTTTTCCCGATTCCATATTTTAATTTAAAGGACTGGACATGAACATATTGATCACCGGTGCAGCCGGGTTTATCGGATCTGCGCTTGCTTTGCGGCTGTTGAATGACGGTCATCGTGTATGGGGGATTGATAATCTCAACGATTATTATGATGTGAACCTGAAAAAAAACCGGCTGGCGCGCCTGTCCGGGTATCGGGATTTTACATTTATTCTTCTGGATCTTGCGGACCGGCCCAACATGGCCAAGCTGTTTGAGGAAAATGCCTTTGACTGCGTGGTGAATCTGGCGGCCCAGGCAGGGGTGCGGTACAGCCTTAAAAATCCGGCCTCCTATGTGGATTCCAATCTGGTGGGATTTGGCAATATTCTTGAAGGCTGCCGCCATGGCGGGGTCAAGCACCTTGTGTTTGCCTCTTCAAGTTCGGTGTATGGGCTGAACACCCACATGCCTTTTTCGGTTCGCCATAATGTGGATCACCCGGTCAGCCTGTATGCGGCTTCCAAAAAAGCCAATGAGCTCATGGCCCATTCTTACAGTTACCTGTATAATCTGCCGGTAACAGGGTTGCGGTTTTTTACGGTGTACGGTCCCTGGGGCAGGCCCGATATGGCGTTGTTTCTTTTTACCAAAGCCATTTTAGCCGGCGAGCCCATCAAGGTGTTTAACAACGGTGAGATGCAGCGCGATTTTACCTATATTGATGATATTGTAGAAGGGGTAGTCCGGGTGATGCACAATATCCCTGGGCCTGATCCGGCATGGAGCGGTAAAAGCCCGGTTCCTTCACGCTCTTGTGTACCGTACAGGATTTACAATATTGGGAATAACGAACCTGTGCCGTTGATGGATTTTGTCCATGCCATTGAAGATGCCCTGGGCAAAAAAGCAAAAATTGACTATCTGCCCATGCAGGCAGGCGATGTGCCCGCCACCTGGGCTGATGTGGATGATCTTATTGCCGATACCGGGTTTAAGCCTGAAACCTCTGTAAAGCAGGGGATACGGAATTTTGTGGAGTGGTATAAGGAATACTATGCCTGATAAGGGGTCCCCGCAGTTTTCACTGCGGGGCTATCTTGTTTTATACCGCCGGATTACTCTAAGGCCCGCGATACGATTTCATATAAATTTTTGGACAACGTTTTTTGTCCTGCCATGGTTTCAAGTTGCCTTTTCATCAAAATTCGTCTGTTCTCATCATACCGTTTCCACAAGTTGAAACATGCGCAAAGCCGTGCGGCTGTCTGGTGGTTGATTTTATCCAACGCCAGAATGCGTTCTGCCACAAATTCATACCCCTGTCCGTCAGCCCTGTGAAAATGGATGGGATTGTTCATGGCAAAGGCAAATATGAGCGCCCGGACCTTGTTGGGGTTGGCCATGGTAAAATTTTTGTGGGTTGTCAGTTGCTTTACCTGATCTAACGTGTCCTTAAGCCTGGACTGGGCCTGGACGGAAAACCATTTGTCGATAACCAGGGTCCGGGCCTGCCATTTGTTATAAAACGCCTGACATGCGCTGTCCCGCATTTCCGGAGTCATGTGGCTTAAAATTTTGAAGGCGGCAAACTCATCCGTCATGTTACCGGCGTTTTCAAATTGTTTGAGCACAAGGGCCTGGTTTCCTTTGTCCGGCACGCAGCCAAGATAGGCAAGGCAAAGGTTTTTAAGGCTTCTGTCCGCCATGGCCGCACCAGAAATATCATCGGGGGGTGCGGGCCGGCAGATTTCATATACGGTTTTTAATTCTGATTCCAGGTTTTTGGCCAGGGTTTGTTTCAAAAAGGTCCTTGCCTGGTGAATGGCCTCTACATCTATGATCTCAAAATGATCCTTGATTTCTGTTTCCAGGGGCAGGGCAAGGGCCTTGGAAAGAAATGCCCTGTCTTTTTTCCGGTCTTCCAGGGCCAGGGAAAAGGCCTGTATAAGACCGGAAGATACGGTCATGGCCCTGCCGGTCCGGATGGCTGTCACCAGATTTTTTATCTCATTGATGAACAGGGTCTGGGCGGCACGCCATTGATTAAAAGGATCAGTATCCCGGGCCATGAGAAAGGCAAGGTCTTGATCAGAAAAATCCGTGCTCAGACGGACAGGCGCGGTAAATTCCCTGAATACGGAAGGGTAGATATCAGCAGATACATTTTCAAATTTAAAGGTGTGGGTTTCCTGTGTCAGCTCATACAGCGCCTCTTGTTTGACAGTTTCCCCGGCCCTGTTGATCAAAGAGATCCGGACGGGTATGTGAAAGGGTTTTTTTTCGGATTGATTCCTGTCCGGGGATGTGGACTGGGTAAAGGTTAAGGAGAGGCTCCCTGTATTATCATTATATTGACGGGTCATGGATATTTCCGGTGTTCCGGACTGGGTGTACCACAGGAAAAATTGATCCAGGTTGCGGCCGGACACCGTTTCCATGACACCGACAAAATCCTCAAGGGTTACGGCCATGCCGTCAAATTTTTCAAAATAGAGATCCATGCCCTGTCTAAACAGATCCTGACCTAGCAGTTGATAGATCATGCGGATCACTTCTGCACCTTTTTCATACACGGTCATGGTATAAAAGTTGTCCATTTTGATGTATGAGTCCGGCCGTACCGGGTGGGTCATGGGGCCGCTGTCTTCGGGAAATTGTGCCGCCATAAGGTTTTTTACATCAATGATGCGCTTCACCGGGCGTGAGTTCATGTCTGATGAAAATTCCTGGTCCCGGAAAACAGTGAGACCTTCCTTAAGGCTGAGCTGGAACCAGTTTTTCAGGGTGATCCGGTTGCCGGTCCAGTTGTGGAAATATTCGTGGGCAATAACGCCCTGAATGCCCATGAAATCGTCGTCCGTGGCTGTTTGCGGGTCAGCCAGCACATATTTGGCGTTAAATATGTTCAACCCCTTGTTTTCCATGGCCCCGGCATTAAAATCGTTGATCGCCACAATCTGGTACAGGTCCAGATCATATTCCCGGCCAAATCGTTTTTCATCCCATGCCATGGCCTGTTTCAGGGATGTCATGGCGTGGCTGCAAAGGGCGATATTCTCTTTTTCAGAATAGATTTTAAGCGCCACGTCCCTGCCCGATGATGTTGTGAACCGGTCCTCCAACACGGCAAGATCCCCTGCCACCAGGGCAAAGAGGTAACAGGGCTTTTTAAAGGGATCTTCCCAGACGGCAAAGTGACGGTTGTCGTCAAGGTCTCCGGATTTCACAGGGTTGCCGTTGGATAACAGAATCGGGTAGCGGGTCTTATCGGCCACAATAGTACAGGAAAACGGTGCCATCACATCGGGCCGGTCAGAGTAGGGCGTGATGTTGCGGAATCCCTGGGCTTCGCACTGGGTGCATAAAATGCTGCCCGAACGGTATAATCCTTCTAAAGCCGTATTTTCATCGGGCTTAAGGATGTTCGCGATTTCAAGCTCAAAAACATCCGGGGTGGCTGCAAGGGTAAAGGTTTCATCGTCGCTTTTGTACTCACCGGGCAAAAGCACCATGTCGCCGGCAACCACGGAAATAATGTCAAACTTTCCCTTGTTCAGTACCAAAGGCGTTGTTTCATCTGCCCAAGCCGGATCTTTTCTCATTTTAAGTTTGGATGTCACCCGGGTGTGGTCCTCCCGGATGTCAAAGATCAGGTCAACATGGTCGACAATGAATGCAAAGGGCCGGTAGTCTTTTAACTGTATTTTTTTATGTTCATTCATAATAAAAGCTAAAATACAACCGGCCCACAGCCTTGTCAATTAAGGGATATATAAAATACGGATTATATCATGGCCAAGACCTCAGTGACTAATTTTTCAATTCCCATGGCAACATTTTTAATATTTGGCCCAAGCATATATGCCGGCGTTGTTACAATTTTTCTCTTCCGGTCTACATGTATCTGATCAACAGCGCATGCCACATGTTTGCCGCCCATTTTCTCGATCGCGTCTGCGGTTCCCAGATCATTTCCAATGGTGACTTCAGGATGTTTGTCGGCAATTGCCTTCGTTAACGTTGCCGGAGCAATACAAATGGCGCCGACAGGCTTTTTGCCATTAATCATATCCGTTATAATTCGCTGAACTTCCGGGTGAACCTTAGCCTTAATATTATTAATTGCAAAATCACTTAAATTTTTGGCAGCACCAAAACCACCTGGTATGATGAGGGCATCCATATCGCTTGCTTGAACCTCTTTTAAGTCCTTAATCTTTCCCCGGGCTATCCGTGCAGATTCTACCAACACATTTCTTTTTTCGGATGCTTCCGTCCCTGATAAATGATCAATGACATGATATTGTTCCATGTTCGGTGCCATACAAATAATATCTGCATCGGCTTGATCCAAATAGAGCATTGTCAACACAGCTTCATGAATTTCAGAGCCGTCGTATACGCCACACCCTGCTAATAATACGCCAACTTTTTTACTCATAACAGATCCTCCAAAATTTCAATTGTAATGTTTCTTAAATCAGTCTGTTAAAAAAAATACGATGCCATCCGAATAACAAATGCGAACAAGTAATTTATGTGGTTTTTTACATAACGCCGGAAATATCACTTCTATTTTTCCCTATCAGAAAGAAATTGAGTTGACAAGCAATTTATAAAATGAATTAATTACCATTACAAAAGTTTCAGATCCATTGTCTGACAATATTCAATTCATCCCGATTCAATTTGTCTAAGGCCGTAAATCATGGGGGCTGTTTGGGCAATATAATGAAAGGTATCACTAAATAAATGAAATTAACAATTATCGGAACCGGATATGTAGGCCTTGTCACAGGTGCATGTTTTTCTGAAATGGGAAGTCATGTCACTTGTGTGGATATTGACAAAGAAAAAATAGATAACTTGAAAAAAGGGATTCTTCCCATTTATGAACCGGGACTTGAGTCGATAGTCCTTAATAATTATAAGGAAGGCACGCTGAATTTTACCACCTCTCTGGCCCAGGCCGCAAAGGATTGCAATGTGTTTTTCATTGCCGTGGGCACGCCGCCGGGGCAGGATGGCTCTGCTGATCTGCAGTATGTGCTGCAAGTGGCGCGCCAGATCGGATCGGTTATTGAAGATTACGCCGTGATTGTGGATAAATCCACGGTACCCGTGGGAACGGCAGACAAGGTCAGGGCACAGGTCAGCAAAGAACTTGAGGCCCGGGGTGCAGCCATTGAATTTGACGTGGTATCCAATCCCGAGTTTCTTAAAGAAGGGGCGGCTGTTAATGATTTCCTCAAGCCGGACCGGATTATTGTGGGCGCAGATTCCCATCGGGCTGCAAAGTTAATGCGCAGGCTGTACGCACCTTTTTCAAGAAACCGGGACAAAATGTTGTTCATGAATGTCAAAGATGCTGAAATGACGAAATATGCGGCCAACTCCATGCTGGCCACAAAGATTTCATTCATGAATGAGATTGCCAATCTGTGCGAACGGTTGGGCGTGGATGTGGAGAACGTGCGCAAGGGGATCGGTTCAGATTCGCGTATCGGGTATTCATTTATTTACCCGGGCTGCGGATATGGCGGATCATGTTTTCCCAAGGATGTCAAAGCCCTTGTGAAAACCGCTAAGGATGCAGGATTTGTTCCCACGCTTCTGGATGCGGTGGAGGAAAGAAACAATCTTCAAAAACAGGTGCTGGGAAACAAGGTGATTAATAGATTCGGACAGGATTTGACCGGGCGCACATTCGGCATTTGGGGGCTGGCCTTTAAACCCGGCACCGATGATATGCGCGAAGCCTCGTCCCGTGTATTGATTAAAGCCCTTTTGGATGCGGGTGCCCGGGTTAATGTTTATGACCCCGTGGCCATGGATCAGGCCCGAAAGGAGATCCCGGCACAGGAGCAGGAGAAGATCTGTTTTGCCCAAGATCAGTATTCAGCCCTGGACACCGCGGATGCATGTATTCTGGTTACGGAGTGGAAGGCCTTCAGGCAGCCGGATTTTAAAAAGATGGCATCCCTGATGAAAGAACGGGTGATTTTTGACGGTAGAAACCAGTATGACCCTGACGAAATCAAAGAAGCCGGTTTTGAATATCACGGAATAGGACGGGAGCTGGGATAGCGCTTTTTGTCTTTTAGCGTCCGGATGTCAAAATGATTGAGATTTCTGTGGGTTTTGTGCTAATATACCAGAATCATTATCTTAATCTTATAAATATTCGTAACAAAACAATAAGGAGATCATCATGAGACTGGTTACCCGATCCGATTTTGATGGCCTTGGCTGTGCGGCCATTCTCAAAGAAAAAGGAATCATTGATGAGATTAAATTCGTCCACCCCAAGGATATTCAGGACGGCAGAATTGAAATAACTTGCGACGATATTCTGGCAAACATTCCTTTTGTTCCTTGTTGCGGTATCTGGTTTGATCACCACTCCAGCGAACAGGAACGCAAGGTATTCGGTAATTTTGAAGGGAACTGTGAACCTTCGGCGCCAAGCACAGCCCGGGTTATTTACGAGTATTATGGAGGGTTGAGATATTTTAAGAACCAGCATCTTGATGAACTGGTCCGTGCCATTGATAAATCAGATGCTGCCCAGTTTACAAGAGAGGAACTTCTCAATCCCGAGGGCTGGGTTCTTTTGTCTTTTATTATGGACCCCCGCACCGGTCTGGGGCGTTACAAGGATTACCGCATCAGCAATTACGCTTTGATGATGGATATGATTGATTACTGCCGGAACAAGAGTGATAAGGAAATCCTTGAGATTCCGGATATCAAGGAACGAACGGTGCGGTACTTTGAACAGGACAAGCTCTTCCGTCGGATGCTCCTTGACAACAGCCGCGTGGAAGGAAATGTTGTCCTCCTTGACTTAAGGGAGCAGGATGAAATCTATACAGGCAACCGGTTTCTCTTATACAGCCTGTTTCCCGAGGCTAATATTTCCGTGCAGATTATGTGGGGCTTCCAGCGCCGGAATATCGTGATCACCTGCGGTTACAGTATTATCAACGACACCGCCGGAGTTGATGTGGGCTCTTTGATGCTTAAACATGGCGGCGGCGGCCACAGGCGTGTGGGTACTTGCCAGGTATGCATTGATAAGGCAGATGATGTTATCAAGCAAATTCTTGAAGAACTCAATAAGCCGTGTGTTTCAATTTAACAGGCGAAAAACATTTTCCGGTGCCAGGCCTAATGTTCTCAATCAACATCAGTTACTTTAACACAACCTTGCCCGGTTCCCCTGGGATTTCCCTGACATAGCGTGGGACTGCATATCCCGGCAACAGTCTCCTCAGTTTTGTTATCAGGTCGCATCCTTCTTCGGGTGAGACTTCAAAATGTGCAGCGCCGGCAACCCGATCAAGCTGATGAAGATAATATGGCATAACCCCTAAATCAATGAGACGCTCAAAAAGCTCAGCCAGCACAGGCAAAGAATCATTCACCTGTCGTAACAGCACGGTTTGGCTTAATAAAATGCACCCGGAATCCATTAATTCTTCTATTGAACGGGAAACCCCGGAATCAAGTTCATTGGGATGATTGACGTGTAATACAACAATCATTTTAGCTCTCTTGCCATAACGTTTATGATTACTCAGCAAGCTAAGCAGATCTTCAGTAAGCCGCTGGGGAATAATAATCGGCATCCTGGTATGAATTCTGATTCTTCGTACACCCGGGACCTGGTCAAGGTGGAAAATGAGATCCTGAAGTTGCCTGTCACTTAACATCAGGGGATCGCCGCCGCTGAGTATTACCTCGTGGATTGTGGGGTCAGCCTTAAATCGAACGGCAATGATTTCCGGATGAATACCGGAACCGCTTGAAATGTTGTTTTCCTCTATCTCCGGAAGCGGCAGATGCCGCCTGAAACAGAAACGGCAGTGAATACTGCACGCCTTGCCTGTTACGATGAGAGAACGGCCGTGGTATTTGGACAGGGTGCCTTCAGGGCTTAAATGCCCATTCTCACCAAGCGGGTCGGTTGTAAAGTCCCGATTCACAGCAGATTCTTCCTTTCTGGGAAGGACCTGAAGTAAAAGCGGATCCAGGGGATCTTTGGGCTTGATGCGCTGTAAAAACGGTTCAGGTACAAGCATTGGAAAATTGGAATTTAAATCCACATGTTCGTTTGAGATTTCCAGACGTCTGCATAGTTCAGCAGGATCTCGAACTGCCTCGGCAAAAATCTTTTTCCACAGGGGCGAACAGTTTTCCACAATATCAAAAGGGGTTTTAAGATTATTTTGTTTTATTCTATTGTTCATGAATGATATGAGAATATTACCGAAAAATCGGTTATAAAGTAAAAAAGCCACTGCAATCACAGTAGCTTTCCTTTTAAATGGCGGAGAAGGGGGGATTCGAACCCCCGGTACCCGGTTAGAGTACACACGCTTTCCAGGCGTGCACCTTCAGCCAGCTCGGTCACCTCTCCGAATAGACCCGAGCAAAATAGTATCTTTTAATCAACGTGTCAAGGATTAATGCGTTTGGATAATATATTCATATCCATGATATTGTTGGACGACAGGTAAATGGGCGGCAGAACTCGTTCGGAATCGGTTATATTTTTACGTCCTGAAAAAATTACACGTTTAGGTGTTTTTTTTTGTCCGGTATGAATATAGCGTATCCACTCCGGATAAATCGATGTTGCCTGTATTGCCTGATGGATATCTGTCAGGCGTTCGGAAGGGAAAATTATCATGAATCGGCCGTTGTGCCCGAGCAGCGTTTCTGCTTTTGCTGCAAGGTTTTTGATATTCATGGTAATCTCGTGGCGGGCGACGGCTTTTTGACGATCCGGGTTTAATCTTCCTGTATTATGTTTTTTATACGGTGGATTTGACAGGATAAGGTCGAAAGGTCCGTTTGTGGATTCAGGATTGATATTCTTAATATCCTCGTTAATAATCGACACCGTCTGTTCAAGTTCATTATTGATGATGTTTTTTATTGCAATTTCAGCAAGTGTCGTTTGAATTTCAACGCCGGTAATATAGGATTGAGGAAAACAATATCCCAGGATAACCGGAATAATACCGCAGCCGCATCCTATATCAAGGATGCGATCACCGGAACAGACCGGTGGCATCTGGCTGCATAACACAAAGGGGTCCATGCTGTAACGGTAGCCCTTTGCGGGCTGCAAAACAGATATTTTCCCCCCAAAAAGCCGATCAGTAGTGTATTTCTCCAATTTTAAACCGTAGATGTGTGATTAAGGCCGTGTTCAGTCGTGCATTCAAGTTCGCAATCATCTCTTTTTCAAGGAATTTGAGTTGGTGTATCCATACCGAGCTTGATACTATTACCTGTAATTGACCGTTCTTAAATGTATCAGGTTTGGCATTCTGCGCAATGGAGGTTCCTAATGATAGATCCCATATTTTCCATATCTGCGTGATTTCCGTTTCCTGGGGTGGTTTGTATTTTGACAAAGCCTTCGACAATATGTCGCTGATATGAGTCAGATGGCTTGTACCTGTTTTTTTGTTCATGTTTAATTTCCAAGTGATATATTTATCCTGATTCGATAATGTCATAACATAATATTAAAGGATATGGAATCTGTACGTATACAGTCCAAGCACGTTGCAAGCTTATTTGATACCCTTTGCAGCAGGGGTTGTTCTAAATAAATATTGCCTTTTAATCTTTATTCTTATAATTAGAGTAGTATTTTGCCTATATAAATATTCAAGCTAACCAATGGACACAATGATGCTGTCAGGTTGGTTATGCATTAACAGGATGTAATTTTATGAATTGGGATTGGGAAAAACTTCGAGAAAATCAGAAAAAATATGAACAGAAACAGGGTGGAGGGCCTGGGATGCCTTCGCCGCCGCAAATGGATGAGCTGTTAAAAAAATTTAAAGGATTTAAATTTTCCGGCATCTTTTTTATGGGAATTCTTATCCTTGGTGTAGTGATAAGTGTTTCCACAGTGTTCACCATTGGCCGAAGTGAGGTTGGGGTGATCCAGCGTTTCGGAAAGTATAATCGTCTGGTCCAGCCCGGCCTGAATTTCAAGATGCCCGCAGGCATAGAAAAAGTAACCAAAGTGAATGTCAGGCAGGTTGAAACCGAAGAGTTCGGGTTGAAAACCTACAACGGCGTCGGATCCGACCCCTCGTCTGTGGACCCTTCCGGGCAGGATTCATCTTTAATGCTTACAGGCGACCTTAATGTTGCCGTTGTGCCCTGGATTATTCAGTACCGCAGATCTGATCCCAGGGAGTATCTTTTTAATGTAAAAGATGTACGATCCCTGTTACGGCATATGTCGGAAGCAACGATGAGAATGATTGTGGGCGACAGAAGCATCAATGAGGTCATTTCAAGCCGTGCAGAGATTGCCAGTGCGGCCAAGGAAATGTTCCAACAGGAAATGGACAATGCAAAAGCCGGGATCAGTATCGTTAATATTGAGATGAAAAAGACCAACGTGCCGGAACCGGTGCAAGCCTCCTTTAATCAAGTTAACCAGGCTATTCAGGAAAAGGAGCAGACCATATATAAGGCCCGGGAAGAATACAATAAAGCGATTCCCCTGGCCCGGGGCGAAGCAAAACGTGTGATTAAAGATGCCGAAGGGTATGCCATTGATCGGGTGAACCGTGCCCAGGGTGATGCTGTCAAATTCAAGGCCATCTATGATGAGTACGTCCAGGCAAAGGATGTAACCCGGAAACGGATGTATCTGGAAGCCATGCTTGAAGTCCTGCCCAAACTGGAAAATAAATATATTATTGATTCGGATCAGAAAAATTTGCTGCCGTTTGTAAATATGGGGGCTAAATTATCAGATCAGACCCTTCGGAAAGGTGACTAAGTATGGAAGATGCAAATAGTAATATGGGAAGGGTGAATGCCGTTTTTTTCGCGATTGCAGTCATTGCGGCTTTGGTTTTGTATAATTCTGCCTATGTGATAGATGAAACCGAACAAGTGGTTATTACCCAGTTCGGGCGTATTATAGGTGATGCGAAGAAAACACCGGGATTAAAGTTTAAAGTTCCATTTATCCAGAAGGTGAATTATTTCCCTAAAAATTTGCTTGAATGGGACGGAGATCCGGGACAGATTCCCACAAAGGATAAAACTTATATCTGGGTGGATACTTTTGCCCGATGGCGGATCAGTGATCCTGTTGTCTATTTCCAGACGGTGAAGGATGAATTTTCTGCACTGAAGAGGCTGGATGATATTATTGACCCGGCCATGCGCGATTTGATTTCCGCATACCCGCTTGTGGAGAGTGTAAGAAACACAGACCGCCCCATGGATACGTTTGATGCCATCCGGGGTCTGGAAGCCAAGGAGGGTGAAGATACCCCTAAACGGATGGTTCGTTATCGTGTGGATTTGGGTCGGGCTGAAATTGCCCGCCAAATAGAAAAACAGGCCCGGGAAAAATTAGCGGATTTCGGAATTCAGATCGTGGATGTTAAGATTAAGCGAATTAATTATATCGACAGTGTTCGAGGTTCTGTATATGACCGGATGATTGCCGAAAGAAATCAGATTGCAGAAAAATTCAGGGCAGAGGGGCAAGGAGAGGCCAGCAATATTCGAGGAGAGAAAGAAAAGGAGTTGCAGGTAATTAAATCCCAGGCGTATAAACAGGCCCAGGAAATAAAGGGAAAGGCCGATGCCCAGGCCACTCGGATCTATTCTGCCGCCTATGGTCAGGATCCCGAATTCTATGCGTTTGTGAAAACCATGGAGCTGTACACAAAGACGCTTGATAAGGATAGCACTGTTATATTGTCAACGGATTCCGAGTTGATGAAATATTTTAAGAAAAGCTCAGATTAACGGCCGTATTGGAGGCTGAGACACATGGGGTATGAGTATTGAGCTGAGTTGATACAACTCAATACTCCCCACGGGCTTAGGAAAGAAAAGGGTGAATCCAGTTTCTTTAGAGAACCTATTTTTTCTTTCTTTGATGTCTGGTTTTGGCAAGGAGCTTTCTATGTTTATGCTTGCGCATTTTTTTTCTTCTCTTTTTTATAACGCTACCCAAAAAAATCACCTCCTTTTAAATTTGTAAAACGGTCATTTGATTTGCTAAATTTTGACTATAGCATAGTTTTGAATTAAGTGTCCATTCTTTTGTTTCATGGAGAAGGCGTGTAAATGACACGGTTTTTTAATGAGAGTGAACTTGAGCAGGTGGCAACAGCAGCACTGCGGGCCGAGGAGGTGGTGTACAATTATTTTAAATTGTCTTCATCTCAATGGCTTAAAAACAGATATGATATTAAAACCGCCAGGGATCTGCTTCCGCATGAACGGGTGGAAGGCCCCTTTGCCCAGGTGCTTAAATATGAAGGCCGGCGACAGGATCTTTCGTTAGGCTCTTCGGTCTTTAGTCTCTACCATGTTTGTATCCAGGACCCTGCGATTATTTCTTTTGTTGCAGAAAAACCCCAAATTGGTCTTGAGCCGTTTCTTTTGTATATTCTGGTTCATGAGCTTGTTCATGTGGTACGGTTTGCACGCTTTGAACATCGCTATGAAAATGCCTGTGAAGCGGAAGTGACTCTTGAAGAAGAAAAAAAAGTACATGGGATTACCCATGATATTATTGCGCCCAAAACAGTGCCCGGAATGTCACAAGTATTTGAATTTTATGCACAATGGTATTGAAAGATCTAAATGAAGAGGTCCTTAAAAATTTTAAGGACCCATCCTTGACAAGGAAAAAAGACTTGTTACTTTAGTTCTGTCTTTCAAGCAAGGAGTCCCGCAAAAGAAGCGGTTTCAGTAATTTAGAAGGAAGGAATAGCCAAAATGCCGGTTTACGAGTACCAATGTAGCAGGTGTGGACATTTAAAAGAGGTTTTTCAAAAAATTTCGGAGTCCCCCCTGGAAGTTTGTCCCAGGTGCAATGGTAAACTAAAAAAGATTATTTCCCAAAGCACCTTTCATCTTAAAGGATCCGGATGGTATGTAACAGATTACGGCGGAGCCAATTCAGGTTCCAAGCCTAAAGAACAATCATCAGCAAAATCAGAAAAGCCAGCTTCCAAATCAGATTCCAAGTAGATGGCGATCTGCTTAACAAGTTGACTTAATTCAAAAATAAAATTCAAATGCGCAACTATTATAATTAAAGGAGAATTGTATCATGAGTTTAAGACCATTGAGCGACAGAATTCTTGTTGAACGTGTTAAAGAAGATGAAAAAACCAAAGGCGGTATCATTATTCCGGATACAGCAAAGGAAAAACCCGCCGAAGGTAAAGTGGTTTCAACCGGTAACGGACGTATGGGTGAAGACGGAAAGCTTCTTCCCATGGATGTGAAAGTCGGTGATCGCGTATTGTTCAGTAAATACGGTGGCACGGAAGTCAAAATTGACGGCGTTGATTATTTGATCATGCGCCAGGACGATGTGCTTGGTATTGTTGAGTAATGTCTGCTTTGTCCTGAAACATCATTTCAGGGTGTTGTGTTTAAATATAATATATACTTCAATATAATTTAAAGATTTTGATGGAGATAAAATAGAATGGCTAAAGAAATTAAGTACGATGCCAAAGCACGTGAAGCTATGCTTAAAGGCGTTCAGGCGCTTGCCGACGCAGTAACGGTTACCCTTGGTCCCAAGGGAAGAAACGTTGTAATTGACAAATCCTGGGGTTCTCCCACTGTTACCAAAGACGGCGTAACCGTTGCCAAGGAAATTGAACTCGAAGATAAGTTTGAAAACATGGGCGCCCAAATGGTTAAAGAGGTATCCTCAAAAACCTCTGATATGGCTGGTGACGGTACCACCACCGCCACTGTGCTTGCCCGGGCAATTTATGAAGAAGGCCAGCGTCTGGTCGTTGCCGGCAACAACCCCATGGGAATCAAAAGAGGCATTGACAAAGCTGTTGCCAAAGTCATTGAAACTCTTGAAAAGCTTGCCAAACCTACCAAAGACCAGAATGAAATCGCCCAGGTCGGCACCATTTCCGCCAACAATGATGAAACCATCGGCAATATCATTGCTGAAGCCATGGACAAAGTGGGTAAAGAAGGTGTTATCACCGTTGAAGAAGCCAAATCCATGGATACCACTCTGGACGTTGTTGAAGGTATGCAGTTTGACCGCGGATACCTTTCTCCCTATTTCGCAACCGATACCGAAAAAATGGTTGCTTCCCTGGACAATCCCTTTGTCCTGATCTGCGATAAGAAAGTATCCTCCATGAAAGACCTGCTTCCTGTGCTGGAAGAAATTGCAAAAACAGGTAAACCCCTTGTTATCATAGCAGAAGATGTGGAAGGCGAAGCCCTGGCCACTCTGGTTGTTAACAAGCTGCGCGGCACCTTGAATGTGGCTGCTGTTAAAGCGCCCGGTTTTGGTGACAGAAGAAAAGCCATGCTGGAAGATATTGGCATCCTTACGGGTGGTCAGGTTGTTTCCGAAGATATCGGTATCAAGCTGGAGAACGTTACCCTTCAGGATCTTGGCCAGGCCAAGACGATCACCATTGACAAAGACAATACCACTATTATTGACGGTGCCGGGGCCAGAGAAGCACTTGAAGGTCGTGTAAAACAGATTCGTGCCCAGATTGATGAAACCTCTTCCGATTATGACCGTGAAAAACTTCAGGAACGTCTGGCCAAACTGGTTGGTGGTGTGGCTGTAATCAATGTCGGTGCTGCCACTGAAACCGAAATGAAGGAAAAGAAAGCCCGGGTAGAAGATGCATTGAATGCAACTCGTGCGGCTGTTGAAGAGGGTATTGTTCCCGGCGGCGGTGTGGCTTTGCTTAGATGTATTCCTGCCCTTGACGAACTTGATGTGGACGGTGAAGAAAAATTGGGTGTTAAGGTTATCGCCAAGGCCATTGAGTGGCCGTTGCGCAAAATTGCCGACAACGCAGGCGTTGAAGGTTCTGTTGTTATCAATAAGGTTAAGGATGGTGAAGGCGCATTTGGATACAACGCCAGAACCGACGTATACGAAGACCTTATCGAAGCTGGTGTTATTGATCCCAAGAAAGTGGTTCGCTTTGCCCTGCAGAATGCAGCCTCTGTTGCCTCTGTTATGTTGACCACCGAAGCCATGATTGCTGAAAAACCTGAAGAAAATTCAGGCGGCGGCGGCGGAATGGGCGGCGGAATGGGCGGCGGAATGGGCGGCGGAATGGGCGGTATGATGTAGTCAATTATGAGACACCATGAGCGTATTTGTCCGGCCATGATGTGACCTGATGATATTAAGCCCCTTTGTTCAGCAAAGGGGCCTTTTTTGTTGACGTGATAGCCGGTACTGGCATATTTAGTATCGGAAATTAAACCTCGTGTTTGGGCGAAATGTAGCCCAGATGCAAAACTTTTTTGCAACGCCGAAGGTAGGTGACTTTTGGCCCAAACATGATGTGGATTTATGTCTTAATTATCTGTTATATTTGCCAAGGTGTTTCGATAGTTTAAGGATGGATTTATGACCACTGAATCAGTCGGCTTGTTATATATGCTTACCAATGCCGGGCCAGTTGTAAAGTTTATCATGTTGCTGCTGCTGTTTTTTTCTATTATCTCCTGGGCTATTATCTTCATAAAATTTCGGTATGTTAGAAAGTCATTCAAGGATTCTGCTGATTTTACCGAAGTGTTTTGGCAGTGTCGGACCCTGGCCGATGCCTTTTCCAAGGCCAAGACGCTTCGTTCCAGTCCCCTGGGCAGGATTTTTATTGCGGCTTATATGGAAGCTTCAAGAACCGAAAATAAGGAAAATCTTGCCTCAAAAAAAAATCCCGGGTCAACTTTTCAGACCATGGGAAGTGTCAAACGTACGCTTAACCGGGCCATTAATGTAGAAAACCGACGATTAACTCAGTTGATTTCCTTTCTGGCAACAGCCGGAAATACCGCACCTTTTATCGGCCTGTTCGGTACGGTGTGGGGCATCATGAGTACCTTCCAGGGGATCGGGCTTTCAGGCTCCGCCAGTCTCGCTGTTGTGGCTCCCGGTATTTCCGAGGCACTAGTGGCCACTGCAGCCGGCCTTGCCGTGGCAATTCCAGCGGTTATGGCATATAACTATTTTAATGACCGCACACGGGTACTGAATTCAGAATTACAAAGTTTTTCTTCGGATCTTTTGAATATTATTGAACGGGATGTTCTTAAAAAGCTGGAGGCTTAAATGCAGGTTGGATCAGGAGACGACTCCTTAATGTCTGAAATCAACGTGACACCGTTTGTCGATGTCATGCTGGTTTTGCTCATAATTTTTATGGTTACGACGCCTATGATGGTTCAGGGCGTGAATGTTAATCTGCCCACGGCAACAACCCAATCGTTGCCCACGGATGAGCAGAATTTGATTATCTCCATTGATGCTGATATGAAAGTATATATAAACGAGCAGGAGATAAGCGTTGCATTTCTGACAGAAAAGCTTCAAGCGGTCATGGAGAATCTGGATAAGAAGACTGTTTACCTCAAGGCAGATAAAAAAGTGCCCTATGGTGTGGTAGTCAGCATCATGTCACAGATTAAAAAAGCCGGCGTCCCGAGCCTCGGCATGATCACCCTGCCTGAGGATGAAAAGCAAGCTGGTTGATGGCGTCTGATGAATATCCGGTTTCAAATGAAAAACAGGCAAAGATATATCAGTGAGCCCAACAGTAACGGCCCGGGAAATTTTTTTCTCGTTTGCCTCCTATCTCTGATTTGCCATGCAGTTTTTTTTATCAGCCTGTTTTTTCTAAATGATTTTCAGTTTTCTGCACCCAAACCCAAAGTTATTACGGTGGATTTGGTTGCGTTTGCTCCCGGGGCTTCCCCTGCGGCCAAGCTCCACGGTTCAGAAAAATCATCTAAGCCTCTTGATGCGTCGGCTGGTGATAACGCAGATAGGGTGAACCCTGATGCTGTTTCAGACGTTTCATCACAGCCCGCTGAATCGGCTGAAGCAGAAGTCCCGACAATCAAACCTGACGGCGGCCTGCAATCAAAGCCCGATAATCTTAAAGATCTGATCGCGGCAAGAGAAGATGAATCGCCAAAAGAAGAACCTGTTGTAGAGAAAGAATCGCCAAAAGAAGAACTTGTTGTAGAGAAAGAACCGCCAAAAGAAGAACTTGTTTTAAAGAAAAAAAAGCAAGCGCAAGAAGTTAAAAAAAAGTTAGAACAAGATCTGGCAAAGGCCGAGAAAGAACAGGCTGAAAAGAAAAAAAAGCAAGCCCAAGCAGCTAAAAAAAAGTTAGAACAAGATTTGGCAAAGGCCCAGAAAGAATCTGCTGAAAAGAAAAAAAAGCAAGCGCAAGCAGCTAAAAAAAAGTTAGAACAAGATCTGGCAAAGGCCCAGAAAGAACAGGCTGAAAAACTTGAAAAAGAGAATCAGACCCAGCTTAGAAAGGCCTTGGATCGGATGAAGGCCTCGGTTGCCTCAAGGGGGAATGGTGCCCAGGGTACAAATTCCGGCGGCAATAGATCCGCTGGCGCTTCAGGCATCGGGAGCGGCTCGGGCGTTGGTGCTTCAGGCGTCGGGAGCGGGTGGGGTGCTGGTCCTTCTGGTGTTGATCCTTCTGGCCTTGGGCGAGGCGGGGGTATTGGTGAGGCCGGTCCTTTAACGCTGTATCAGATGGTGATTAAGTCCGCCATTGAACAGAATTGGGTTTTCAATGACGCCATGGCCGGAATCAATAAGAATCTTGAAGTCAGAATTTTTATAAAAATATTAAAAAGTGGTGATATCAGGGATATTTCATTTGAAACCCGATCAGGAAACAATTATTTGGATGAATCCGCTAAAAAAGCGATACAACGGGCAAATCCCCTGCCGGAACTGCCCAAGGGAATGACCTCCTATGAACTGGTGTTAGGGTTCTCCCCTCAGGGGCTTAAATAATCCTAATAATATTAAACAGGTGATTTAATGAAACAAAACCAATGCTTGCATATGCTGTACAAAGTAACCCGGATATGGGCAATTATCGTTCTCCTTTCTGTCCAAGCCTTTGCAAAAACTTATGATTATATCAGTATTTCAAAACCCTTTTTAAACAAAACGCCTATTGCCGTGACGTCGTTCAAGGCTTTCAGCGGCCATGAGGCCGAGGTGATCGCAGGTGTTAAGGGTGAACAGATCCTGAAAGCAGGGCTTGATTTTACAGGATATCTGAAAGTTATGGACCCGATGGCCTTTTTATCAAATCCTGCCAAATCAGGCATTCAGCTTGGTGAGATCAATTTCAAAGACTGGACAGGCATCGGTGCGGAACTTCTCGTAACAGCCGGCATAGAAGAAAGTAACGGCCAGATCAAATTGCAGCTTCGGCTCATGGATACCTTTAATACAAAGCTTCTGGTGGGAAAAGTATACACCGGACCCTCCACCCAGCTCCGGGCCATGATTCATAGGTTCTGCGCGGAAGTTGCCAAAGCACTGACTGGAAATTTCGGGGTTTTTGGATCAAAAATAGCCTTTGTTTCCACCGTCAATGGAAATAAAGAGATCTTTTCTTGCGATTTTGACGGATTTAATCCCCAACAGATCACCAATCATAAAACTATTTCATTGTCCCCGGCGTGGTCCTATAATGGGCAGTGGCTGGCTTACGTCTCCTACGCCAAGGGAAAACCTGATATTTTTATAAAAAATATTAACAACAACCTGGGGGCCGTTGTGAATTATGCAGGGATTAATATTTCTCCGGACTGGATGCCCGGGAAGCTTAATCTTGCCGCAACGCTAAGTTTTTCAGGGAATCAGGAAATATATTTGTTGACCAGTAAAGGAGAAATTACTAAAAGAGTTACCAATAGTTGGGGGGCTAATGTGTCGCCTAAATTTTCTCCGGACGGCAGAAAGATCGCTTTTACCTCCTCACGGTCCGGCAATCCACAAATTTATATTCAGGGGTTGGATTCGGGAGAGGCACAGCGCATCACATTTACCGGAAAATATAATGCCAGTCCGGCATGGTCCCCGGATGGAAAAAAGATTGCCTATGTGGGGATTCAAAAAGATAAAATTAATATTTTTTTGATATCTGTTGATTCACATATTGGTGATTCCGTGCAGTTGACCGCAGGGCAGGGTGATAACGAAGATCCCTGCTGGTCTCCGGACGGCAGCCTGATCGTCTTTAAATCCACCAGGAATGGTGGAAGGGCTCATTTGTTTGTTATGACCGCAGCCGGTACAGATCAGCGCCAACTCCTTTCCATGTCCGGTATCCAGAGTGAACCAGATTGGTCAGGTGACACAGGTTTCTCATCTGAGTAGGAAGCATAAATACAGTGGTAGTTAAAGGTAAATTAAAAAAAGGAGAAGTAAGATGAAAAGACAAGTGTTGATGAATGTTATGATGGCAGTACTGGTGGCAGGACTTTTAACCATGGTCTCTTGTTCAAAACCAAAAGTGGCGGATCCGGATAGTGCATACCAGGGACAAGGTGCCGAGACGGATGCGGAAAGAGCTGCCCGTCTTGAGGCTGAACGTCTTGAGGCTGAACGCCTTGAAGCTGAACGGCTTAGAGCCCAGCAGCTTCAAGATCAGCAGCAGGGCCAGACTGCCGATGCCAAATCCCGGTTTCTGAATCAGAACGTTTTGTTTGACTTTGACAGCTCTGCGCTTACCGGTGAAGCTAAGGATTTGCTGCGGGAAAAGGCAGATTGGCTGCAGGCCAATCCCTCTGATACTGTAATGATTGAAGGTCATTGTGACGACCGTGGGACCACGGTTTACAACTTGGCTTTGGGTGAAAGACGTGCCAACGCCGCCAGAACTTATCTTGTGGATTTAGGCGTTTCAGCCGATCGTCTGAGTACAGTGAGCTATGGAGAAGAAAGACCTCTGGATCCGGCATCCAACGAAGACGCTTACCGCATTAACAGACGTGCACAGTTTGTGATCAAGTAAAGAGGTATAGGCAAGATAACCCATTTTGGTGGGGTGTCTTTCTTATAATTGTTTGACGGGTACAGACAGGCGGGATTGCCTGTCTGTACCCATATATTATTTAACTATTTTCGGATTTCGTATAATAAAATGAACCCTTTGCGTTTTTATCTCTGCCTTGCAGCCATCGTTTTAATATCGGGTTGCGTGACACCGAATCAGTATGAGGTTCTCGAGACCCGGGTGGCGGTTATCGAACAAAATAACAGCCGCCGGAATACGCTTGATCAGACCAATACCGATGAGCTTGGGCACCTTAAACAGCTGGTAGATGAGTTTTCCAAAACCGCTCGTGAGAATTATGCTGAGATGAAGTATGATATTCAGCAGCTTAGGGACGATTTCCACAAAACTCAGAGCCAGATAGAAGAGGTAAGTGGGCAGGAAAGTCAAGAAAGTCTGGAAAAAATGCTGGAACGTTTGGACAATGCCATTTCCAGGAATTATGAAAAGATAGTTGCCCTGGAAAAATATATGGGATTTGAGCCTAGTGTGTCAGGATCGCCTGGGCAGAACAATGATTCTGTGGCCGGTGAGATTCAGGATACCGAGGACGGTTTGTACCGCTATGCGAAAAAGCTGCTTGACCAGGGAGATCTGGAAAGTGCAAGGCTCCAGTTTGAGAATTTCATCAGCAAATACCCGGATTCCCAAAATGCAGACAATGCGAGATTCTGGATTGCGGATTCTTATTATGCTGAAAAATGGTATGAAAAGGCCATTCTCGAATACCAGAAAGTACTTGAGAATTATCCAAATTCCAATAAAAATGCGGCTGCCCGGCTCAAGCAGGGATATGCATTTGTAGCCCTTGGTGAAAAGGCCAATGCTAGACTGATTCTCAAAGAGTTGATCACACGATACCCCAATTCCCAGGAAGCCAAGTATGCCAGTGAAAAGCTTAAAAAGATCAATTGATTGCGTTATCCCCTGGTTATGAAAATAGGATATGAAAATCATAGGCATTGACCCCGGGCTTGCCGGAACCGGCATTGGAGTCATTGAAGGGCAGGGGTGTCATATTGCAGGATATTCTTTTGGCAGCATTTCCACAGATGCCGGTGAATCCACGCCGGTCAGACTTGAGCAAATTTATCGGAACACGAAATCCTTGCTACTTGAACAGCGGCCGGATTTTGTCGTGATTGAAGACATTTACTCCTTTGAGAAATACCCGGGGGCGGGTATTATGCTGGGTAAAGTCTCAGGGGTGTTGATTCTAGCGGCTTTCAAGGCGGGAGTCCAAATTCGTGAGGTGGCTGTCAGGGAAGTTAAAAAGGTGATTTCAGGCAATGGTAGTGCGAATAAGTATCAAGTGGAACGTGCCGTGCGCCACTTATTAAATCATCATGAACCCATTCGTCCTTTCCACGCTTCAGATGCCCTTGGAATGGCATTAACCGGGCTTTTCCGGTATGGGGGGGATTGGGGTGCAAGTATTTAAATATGATCGCTTATCTTGAGGGTAAGATTCTTCACAAGGAGGCGGACGGCATCATTCTGCTGGTTGGACATATCGGTTATGAGGTCCTTTTGGACACTAATACCCTCTCTATATGCATGGAAAAATCTCAAGCCGATGAAACAATAGCGCTGTATATTTATTACCATGTCACAGAGCGGCAACCTAAACCCGTGCTCATCGGGTTTCTGACTCCGGATGACAAAGAGTTTTTTCAGTTGTTCATCACCGTGGCCGCCATTGGTCCCATGAAGGCAATAAAGGCATTGACAAAACCGGTATCCAAGGTTGCCAGAGCTATTGAAGACCGAGATACTGCCTTTTTGTCACAATTGACAGGGATCGGAAAAAGAACAGCGGAAAAAATTGTCGCCACCCTTAACGGAAAGGTTCTGGGGTTTGCCGCGCCCCAAAATTCTGGGTCTGACCTTGGGTCAACAAATCCGCAGGATTTTGTTCCTGAAGGAAAGCAGATGATGGTCAGACAGGTGCTTGAGGTTCTCACTCAACAGCTTGGACACTCTGCCTCTTCGGCAAGAAGAATGATAAAGCAAGCCCTTGAAAAAAATCCAGGTATCAATTCCCCTGAAGACCTGTTCGACGAAATTTATCAGGAGACCAGATGACGGTTGACGGGAGCATTTTAAGCTATAGTTCAGATAAAAAGGGCGTGGTTTCGGAAAAGCTGAAAATTGAAGATCATTCCCAGGAGATCGTATCCCTTCGTCCCGGCTGCTTTGATGATTATGTGGGACAGACCGCAGCCGTGGAAACACTCAAGATTGCCATTCAGGCAGCAAAAATGCGCAGGGAGCCTTTGGATCACATCCTGTTGCACGGCCCTCCCGGGCTCGGAAAAACAACAGTGTCCCATATTATTGCAAATGAAATGGGAAAAGATCTGACCGTGACCTCCGGTCCAACCCTGGAAAAAGGCGGGGACCTTGTCGGGATTCTGACCAATTTGGGGGAGGGTGACATCCTTTTTGTGGACGAAATTCACAGGATCCCCAAAGTGGTGGAAGAGTTCCTTTATCCTGCCATGGAGGATTTTGCCGTGGATTTTGTCTTTGACAAAGGAATTCATGCCAGGAGCCACAGGTACCGCCTTAAACAGTTTGTACTCATCGGGGCCACCACGCGGGTGGGGCTCTTGTCTGCACCGCTACGGGATCGTTTTGGCATATTTCGTACCCTTGATTTTTATTCTGTTGAAGAGTTAACGGTGATTATTCAGCGGTCAGCCCTGCTTTTAAAAACCCGTATAACAGATGACGGTGCTTTGGAGCTTGCGAAAAGATCTCGAGGAACGCCTAGAATTGCCAACAGGCTTCTTAAGCGGGTCCGGGATTATGCCATGGTCAGGCACCAGGGGCTTATGACAGCTAAGGGCGTCCAGGAGGCCCTATATCTGGAAGGCATTGATGATCTTGGGTTGACACCTTTGGACCGCAATTATCTTGAAACGATTATCCGCTTTTACAACGGCGGCCCTGTTGGGATCGAAGCCATTTCAGCGACGCTGCAGGAAGAGACTGACACCTTGGTGGATGTGGTGGAGCCCTATTTATTGAAAATCGGTCTTACGCTACGCACTTCCAGTGGGAGAAAAGCATCGGAAAATGCATACCGGCATTTGAATTTGGAAAAAAGAGAGTAAATAATCAGAAAGAAGAAAAACAGACAGAATTATAAAAATACTTGACTTTAAAAACGAAATTATGTAGTTATACCCGATTGCGTTTATTTAGAGGAGCATGGAGAACAACATTGGAAAAATATACATACAGTGCGAAAAGATCTGACAATAAAGAGGCCTGGTGCGTCATTGATGCAAAAGACCAAGTGCTTGGGCGGCTTGCTTCCCAGATAGCGTATAGAATCCGGGGTAAACATAACCCACTTTACACCCCTCATGTTGACACAGGTGACTGGGTGATTGTTGTCAATGCGGACAAGGTTCGTCTGACCGGAAATAAAATGGGACAGAAAACCTATTACCGTCATTCCGGTTATATCGGAGGAATCAAAGCCCAGACGGCCAAAGAGATGCTTGGGAAAAAACCTGAAGATGTTTTAATAAAGGCTGTTCGTGGGATGCTTCCGAAAAACAGGCTGGGCCGTAAACTTGGCAAAAAATTATTTGTTTATGCAGGCGATCAGCATCCTCATGCTGCCCAGAAGCCTCAGGTTGTCGAATTCTAATACATAAGGACGTGATACGATCAATGGAAAGTTCAAACCAATTTTACGCAACAGGTAAGCGGAAAAATTCTGTGGCCAAAGTGTGGCTTCTGCCTGGTACAGGGAAAATTATTGTTAATGACCGAGATTTGGATGATTATTTTGATATCCCGGTAAACAGGAATGTGTTGACTTCTCCCCTGATTCTGACTGATAAAAGTGATGCCTTTGATGTTAAAATCACAGTGATGGGCGGTGGTCATACCGGTCAGGCAGGTGCCATTCGTCAAGGCGTTTCCAAGGCACTTGTTTTATCTGATCCGGATCTGCGTGGTGTTCTGAAATCTGCGGGTTTTCTTACCAGAGACGCCAGACAAAAAGAACGTAAAAAATATGGTAAAAAGGGAGCAAGAGCCAGCTTCCAGTTCTCAAAGAGATAAATATACCAGCGTTTTTACGTATTCAAAATATCAAAGGGGAAGCAATCTTGCGTTTGCTTTCCCTTTTTGAATTTTAACATAATGCAGACTCTTCTATTCTATGATATCGAAACATCCGGGCTGAATCCGGCCTTTGACCAGGTGCTGACCTTTGCGTGTATTCGCACGGATATGTCTTTAAATGAGATCGGCAGGGAGGATATTGTCATTCGCCTCCGGGATGATATTGTGCCCTCTCCAGGAGCGTTTCTTACTCATAGACTTGATGCTGAAATACTTGAGACCGGTATCAGCGAGTACCATGCAGCATTAAAAATTCATTCTCTTTTGAACACGCCGCAGACCATCAGCACAGGATATAATTCCCTTGGATTTGATGACGAATTCTTACGTTTTCTTTTTTATCGTAATCTATTGGATCCGTATTCGCATCAGTTTGCCAACGGGTGTAGCCGGATGGATATGCTTCCGGTCACATTGATATATTATCTTTTCTGCACCCATGCACTTTCCTGGCCTGTGCTCGAAAAAGGACAGCCAACAATGAAGCTTGAGCATTTGACCCGGCAAAATAAAATTACGACTTCGGGCAGGGCTCATCAAGCCATGAACGATGTTGAGTCTGTTATCGGTCTTGCAAAGGCGTTTTCAAAGTATGGAGAAATCTGGTCATATGTTCAGGGCTTCTTTGACAAAAGGGCTGATCTTGAACGCATGGAGAATCTTCAAAGTTCAAAATTGTCTAAGGCGTACGGAATGGACTTAGCCCTTATGATATCAGTCTCATTTGGTGCAGAGTGCAACTATATGGCCCCTGTGGTTTGTGTCGGTGGGTCTGTACCCTATAAGAATCAAAGTCTGTGGATTCGTTTGGATAAGGAAGGAATGTTTGACCAGGTAGATGAGGCGCTTGGGGTATATGATCTTATTGCAATACGAAAAAAAACCGGTGATCAGTTGTTTATTTTGCCTGTTCTGGATCGTTTTTGGGAGAAACTTTCACCCAAATCGCATACAGCGTGCATGCGGAATCTGGATTTTATCAAAGAGAACATGTCCGGTTTTAATAAAACAGTGAGCTTTCACCGAAATTTTAAATATCCCCACGTGCCTGATATAGATCTTGATGCAGATTTGTATCAGGGTGGTTTTTTTTCATTTCAGGATAAAAAAGAGATTGCAATTTTTCATAAAACAGAAGAAAAAAAAAGGTATCAGGCGACCCAAAGTTTTCAAAGCAACAGGGTGAGGATGCTGGCCCAAAGAATTCTTGTGCGAAATTTCAATAAAAATCCGGGATGTGTACCTGAGTTTAAAGCACATTTAGAATCCCTTTTGGGAATTGATCCTGGGAAAGTTATAAAAGGATACAAGGCGGATGTCAAGCTGACCTGCGCCAAGGCGCTTGAGGAGCTTGAAAAGATTGAAACAGAAACAATGCAGACTTTTGATTCCAGCCAGAAAGATCTTGTAAAATGGCTTAAATCCCATATTCAGAGTCAATCAGCTATAATCCAATCAGGCAGTTTTGACGGAAGAGTCAATTCTACCTGATTGATATGCATGCGTATAAGAAATTATTTTACAGCGTCTTTAAGTGCTTTGCCGGGTACGAATTTGGGCACATTTCTAGCCGGAATATTGATTTCTTTACCGGTCTGGGGGTTTCTGCCTTTTCTTTCTTTCCTTTCAGCGGTTTTAAATGTACCAAAACCTACCAGAGTAACAGAGTCGTTAGCAGCCAGCGCCTCTGTAATGGTCTCAATCATGCAGTCGACAGCTGCTTGAGCATCTTTTTTACTGCTGAGAACTTCTGAAACCTTATTAATTAAATCGCCTTTGTTCATCGTACTCACTCCTTTTTTTGGGGGGGTTGTTAGGAAATATTTAAGTTAAACGTATAATTTAGTGATAATATTTTTCATCCGGCTTTTTTTGGGTACGTTACGTCGTTGAGCCCCTCGTGTCAAGTATTTATTACGGTTTTTCAAAAATTCGTTGCCAGTTTTCTTCCGGCAGCATAGAATGTTTATAAACAGGAGGGAAAAATGGATGTATCGCTTGTCAATCCTTTCATTGAAGGGACTTTGCACATTCTTGACACCACTGCCCTAGTAAAAGTAAAACCCGGGTCGCCTTTTTTAAAAGTAAACACCGTTCATCATGGTGATATATCTGGGCTTTTGACCGTCGAGGGGGATCTGGAAGCAACGGTTGCGATTTCTTTTACTGAAAAAAGTATATTAGGCATTGTGTCTGCCATGTTTGGCGAGGAAATGACTGAAATTAATGAAGAAATTTTAGATGCAGTGGGGGAGATCAGCAACATGGTTGCCGGACATGTGACAACAAAAATCGGGGAAATGGGGAAAAAAGTAAAAGTTAAATTCGTAAAAGTTGTGACCGGTCGAAATGAAGAAATTTTACATACCGAACGCGGCAACCATGTTGTCGGTATCCCCTTTCGTACAACCAAGGGCAAAGTGTTTCTTGAAGTGTGTTATGCGGACCAACGCTCATGATCAAAATCCTGTGCATTTATAGAGGTTGGATTTTGATCATGAATTCGAAAAACTTTTAAAGTATCACACTAGGGGCAGATTCGCGTTGTGCCAGGCAAATACGCCGCCTGCCAGTGATTTTATATTGGTAAATCCCTGGTCTTTAAGAAAACCGGCTGCGATATTGGATCGGTATCCGCTGCCGCATTGCAGCACAATCTCTTGGTCTTTGTCTGCTTTGGGGATTTTCTGATCTAAGATATCGGTTAAAGGGAAGTGCACAGCGTTTTCAATGCGGCCTGCATTCCATTCTGCCATGGTCCGGACGTCCAGGATTAACGGGCCGTCCGGACCATTTTTTTTGTGAAGCTGCAGGGTGGAAATTTGGGCCAGCTGATCCACGGGCCTGCCGCTCATCAGCCATTCATTTATGCCGCCTGAAAGATATCCCAGAACTGCATCATAGCCAATACGGTGAAGTTCGGTGAGCATCCGGTCGTAGGCATCCCGATTTTCGACCACCAACAGCAATTCCGTTCCGGGGTCAATCACCATACCCACCCAGTTGGCCAATTGCTTTTCAAACCCGATGTTGATGCTGCCGGGAATGTGGAATCCGCCATATGCTGCACTGTCCCTGGTGTCCATGACCAGCGTTGTTTCCTCTTCCATCAATTCCTGGAACTGGTCGGGTGTCAGGCGTTTGTCCAGGGTGCAGGCATCCAGTAGGTCAGCGCCTTTTTTGTTGGTGGCAATGATATATGAAAAGCTTTTTGGCCGGGCCGGGAAGGCAGACATGATGTTTGCCTTAAATGCCTCAAAAGAGCCAAACTGCAGCATGGGGTTCGCGCTGCGCTCATATCCCAGGGTGGAATTTTTTTTGGCGCTCATGCCCCTGCCGCACAGTGAGCCTTCTCCATGGGCGGGGTATACTTCCAGGTAATCGGGATAAGGCGCAAGGGTTTTGTATAGGCTGTTGTAAAGGTTTTCAATCTGTTCGTCCAAAATTTCGGACCCGGGAAGGTCGGGTCGTCCAACATCCCCCACAAACAGCAGGTCTCCAGTCAGAATCATTTCCGGCTTATCAGAACGTCCGGTATCCGTGACGACCAGTGAGATGGAGTTGGGTGTATGCCCAGGGGTGTGCAGCACTTCCACCTTTGCAGCCCCAAGGGTGAAAATATCGCCCTGTTCAATGCCCTTGTGGGCATAACTGATCTCCACACTGTCATTAATGTAGATATCTGCACCCGTAGCTGCGCTTAATTCCTGGTCGCCTGAAATATGGTCTGCATGAAGGTGTGTATTAACAATATGGGTGATTCTCATGCCTTCTTCGTAAGCAATATCAAGATAGTCCTGAATGTCCCTTTTGGGATCCACGACCATCATCTGTTGGGCTGCGGGGCAGCCAATGCAATAAGACTGACACCCAAGGCCTTTTACTGAAATTTGGTTAAAATACATGTCACAGACCTCCTTTCAACGTCAATGGCGTTGTAATTGTAAGTTGATATCATTTTAATTTGTTGATAATGATGCATTAATGTCGCAAGACCGCCCGAAAAAAAATATCAATTTCCGGGCCTGGTGTTAATTTCAATTTGGTTTGGTTACAGTGTTTTGTGGCAGAACCACCAGTCATATCCCTCATATTGACTCAACCGTTGGGCGGCTTCTTTTTGTGACTTGGGCGGCGGAATGATCACCCGATCCTTTATCAGTTCATTCTCGGGCCAGTTGGCAGGCATGGCCACCCCATTTTGATCTGATGTGATCAATGCCTTTGTGGTCCTTACAATCTCATCCATATTCCGCCCTATTTCCTGGGGATAATACAGGATCAGGCGTATCTTGCTTTCTGGATCAACCACAAACACTGCCCTCACCGTGTTGGAGCCCTTGCCCGGATGCAGCATGCCCAACTTGTTTGCCACTGAGTCGTTGGCGGCAACAACGGGGAAGGTAATTTCTATATCAAGGTTTTCTTTGATCCATTCAATCCATTTAATGTGGCTGAACACCTGGTCCACTGACATGCCGATCAGCTGTACCCCCATCTTTTCAAACTGGGCAACGCGACTCTGAAAACCTGCGAATTCCGTTGTACACACCGGAGTGAAGTCAGCCGGATGGCTGAAAAGAACAAACCATTTCCCTTTCATGTCTTTGGGCAGGCTCATGGGGCCGTGAGTGGTGGCCACATCCATTTCGGGAAAATCGTCTCCAAGAAGGGGCATGTTTATTTTTTGCTGTTCCATGTTTTTCTCCTTTTTCTAAGATTAAGCTCAGATCAAAGCCTTATTTAAAGAGTCTAAAAATCTTTAGGTGAATGCTTTTAATTTCTTTTTGATCTTTATTACATAAGCATATGCCGTGCCAAAAAAATGAAACCGCTTTGGTTTAAAATTCATACGGGAAGGTTTTATAAAGATTAAGTTGCGGATAGAAAACTTGTGTAAAAAAGCATTCAGGCGACCTTTCTTGTGGGAGAAAACCGGCAATTTTATTATTTCAGAGGTTTTTAAATATATGGTGTTGCAGAAAAAATGTATCTATACAGAAATGATTCGAGACACCTGACAAAACATTTGTGTGTCAAATTCTGTTTTGTCATGAACATTAAGCGGAAAAAATTAAGGTGCCCAACAGGCGTATGTTCGGTAGTTCAACTTTTTGCGTCAGGTTGTGGGTTGGTTTAGGCGAGGTTTTTGCGTTAGCGGTTAATGTGCATTCAAACTTTAGATTCTTTTCAACTTGGATATTTTTATATTAAAGTTAAAATTAAGTTTTTGAATTGCTTTGATGGTTTGTTGTGGGTTGAGTATGGGTGTTGATAGAATATATCAGCCCATCGCTCTTCGTATAATTTTAAAAAATTAAAAAGAGGAGGAAGTTATGACAGACAACGTGGTAATTGCATTATCCTGCGGCACCAATGACACCAACCGGGCCACCCGGGCTATTCATCTTGCAACCATAGCGCATAAAGAAGGAAAAAATACCAGCCTTTTCCTGCTGGACGAAGGGGTGTATCTGGCCAAAGAAGGCATCATTACCCACGTCCGGGCTGCCACCGGTGATGTGGCAGATGATCTTCTGGCCTATCTCCAGGCCCATGGTGTGCCGATTTTGGTCTGTACGCCCTGTGCCAGTGCCCGGCAGATTAAAGAAGATGATCTTATTGAGGGTGCGCGCATGGCCTCGGCTGCCGAATTTATCAATATGTCTTGTGATGCTACAGTCATCAGTCTGTAAAGTGGTTTTGGGGTATCTGAAGATAAAAAAATGAGTTTGGACGGTTCGTTAGATGTGGCACATCTCCACAACGGTGCCCAGATGCAAGCGCAGAAAGATTTGCAATCGGAGCATACTAACTACAGGGTGTGAGGGTTGTAAATTTTTCTGCAACGCGACAGATGGTTGGCTTAAAGCTTGTTTACTCATTAGTTGATAGACGATGTCAACTTATGTCTTTTATTTTTGAAAATTGATATACCACCGAATTATGGGTTCCCCCCAAAAAATGTAAAGCATAGCGCCCAGAGATAAAAACGGGCCAAAGGGAATTTTTGCCTCTCTTTTTTCGGATTTTCCTGCTAGTATCATGGCACCCACGCCGCCAAGGGTACCGAAGACCGAACCTGTAAACAATGTGAAAAAGACGCCTTTTACGCCTGTGGCTGCCCCAATCATGGCTAAAAGCTTAATGTCTCCACCCCCCATACCCTGGTGCTTGCGAATACAATAATATAAAAGGGCCACAAGGTATAAAATACCGCCGCCTGTCAGAATGCCCCCAATCACGGAAACAAAGCGCATTTGAGGTACAAAAAAACAGGATGTGGAAAAAATGATAATTCCGGGCAAGGACAATTTGTCCGGGATAATTTGGTGATCCAGATCAATAAAGGAGATGGCAATGAGCAGGCAGCCGAATGCAAAATAAAAAAGTGCAGTCGGCGTTAGCTCGAATTTTAAAAAAAGTCCCAGGGCTAATAATCCTGTGATCAGTTCCACCAAAGGGTAGCGTATGGAAATGGGCGCTTTGCAGAATCGGCATTTACCCTTGAGCAGAAGAAAGCTTATTATCGGGAGATTGAAATAAAATGGAATCGCATGAGTGCATGCCGGACAATGAGAAGGCGGAGACACAATGGATTGACCTTCCGGCATCCGATAGATTACCACGTTGAGGAAACTGCCGATACAGGTACCAAAAACGAAGGAGATAATGGCGATAAAAGTGGATAGCGGTAACATAACATTCCTTGGACAATAATCAATATGGTTTAGTGGGTCTGGGATACTTGACAGTTTTCTGATACAGTTAAGCCAACTATCCAATGATAAAAATATTTTTTCAAGGATATATTGTAAAAATATTTTTCTGTCATATTGTAAATACAATTTAAAGTGCAAGGTGTACCAAGCCCGTATGTGAGGGCCAATCCAGAAATCAACAGAAGGTCTGGTGGATTTCGGTATGGTCCTGTTTTTTTATGAAAGGGTCTGATACTCTTTCACCATGTGCCGGCGGGGTACCTGGTAGAAGAATGTAGTCACGGCCCATGGCCGTTATGTAATCAAGGAGCATAAATGGCAGAAGCAGATATAGATGATCTGATTGAAATAATTGAAAAAGAAGGTAATATCGAAGACATTCCAAAAGTGATTCCCATGATGCCGGTCAGGGATGTCGTGGTCTTTACAGACATGCTGCTTCCCTTGTTTGTAGGACGGGAAAAGTCCATTAAGGCCATTGAAGAGTCTGTGGAATTTGATCGGTATGTTTTTTTATCGGTCCAAAAAGATTCAGAAATGGAAAAGCCTGGGCCTTCAGATGTCTATGATATCGGGACCATTGCCCGGGTCCAGAAGATGATTAAAATGCCTGACGGCAGGATCAAGGCACTGGTTCAGGGTATTTCCAAAGCAAGACTTGTTGAATTTGTTCAAAAACGTTCTTTTTTTAAGGTCAGGGTGGAGATAATTTCTGATGTCGAACCTGACTCTCTTGATATAGAAATTGAAGCTCTGATGCGTAACGTAAAGGAGAACAGTGAAAAACTTTTAGCACTTAAGGGCGAGTTTTCAGGTGACGTGGGCGATCTTTTATCCCATATTGACTCCCCTGGTAAACTTGCGGATTTGGTGGCCTCTAATCTTAATCTTAAGGTGGAGGATGGTCAGGCCATTTTGGAGACTACGGATACGGTTGCACGTTTAACCCGGGTCAATGATCTTTTAGCCCGGGAGCTTGATTTGTCAACGGTTCAGGCTAAAATCCAAACCCATGTCAAAGATGAAATTTCAAAAAATCAAAGGGATTATTACCTCCGTGAGCAGGTCAAGGCTATCCACAGAGAGCTTGGGGAAAGCGATGATAAGCTTGCCGAAATTGTTGACTTCAAAGAAAAGATAAAAAAGTGCAAGCTGCCCGAAGAGTGTGAAAAAGAGGCACTGAAACAATTGACCCGCCTGGAGCAGATGCATTTTGATTCTTCTGAAGCTTCTGTGATCAGAACCTATCTGGATTGTATTGTCGAGTTGCCATGGAGCAAAACCACTAAGGACTTCTTAGACATAAAAAAGGCCGAGGAGGTTTTAGAGCAGAATCATTATGGACTGGACAAGGCCAAAGAACGAATTCTTGAGTATTTAAGCGTGCGTAAGCTCAATCCAAAGAAAAAAGGGCAGATTATTTGCTTTGTGGGTCCTCCAGGTGTGGGCAAAACATCTCTTGGCCGTGCCATTGCCAAAGCTATGAAGCGTAAGTTCCATCGGCTCTCTTTGGGGGGTATCCGTGATGAGGCCGAGATCAGGGGGCACCGCAGGACATACATTGGTGCCATGCCTGGAAGGATTTTACAGGGGCTTCGTCAATGCGGTACTAAAAATCCGGTTTTTATGTTGGATGAAATTGACAAACTGGGCAATGATTTCAGAGGAGATCCTTCATCTGCGCTTCTGGAGGTATTGGATCCTGAGCAGAACTTCGAATTCTCCGATCATTACCTCAATATGCCCTTTGATCTGTCGGATGTGTTGTTTGTTCTCACGGCAAATATGGCCGACACCATTCCCTCTGCCTTGCTTGACAGGATGGAGTTGATCCATATTTCCGGATATACCCGCCAGGAAAAGGTGGTGATTGCAAAACAGCATCTTTTACCAAGAAAGCTCAAAGATAACGGTTTGACCCGACGTAACATTCAATTCAGTCCCAATGCCATGGAGTCCATTGTTTCAGAATACACCCTGGAAGCAGGTCTTCGGGAACTTGAGCGCAAACTGGACTCGGTGTGCCGAAAAATTGCCCGTAAGATTGCGGAAGGGCAAAAAGGGCGGTTTGCCGTTACTTGTCAGAATTTAACCCAGTACCTTGGTCCGCCTCAATATATTAACGAAATGGATCAGGAGGAAAGTCAGGTTGGTCTGGCCACGGGGCTTGCCTGGACTGAAGTGGGGGGGGAGCATCTGTATATTGAAACGTCTCTATTTCCGGGCAAAGGCGAATTGCAGCTCACAGGACAGATTGGTGAGGTTATGCAGGAATCTGCAAGGGCTGCATTGACCTACACCAAGGCCAATCAGGAAGCCTTAGGTATCGACAAGGAGGCCTTTGATTCCAACGATATTCATATTCACGTACCCGCCGGTGCCATTCCCAAGGATGGTCCCTCGGCCGGTATTGCCATAGCTACAGCCCTGGTGTCGGCTTTTACCGGCAAAAAGGTGAACAACAAGGTGGGGATGACCGGTGAAATCTCTTTGCGGGGAAGGGTGCTGCCCATAGGCGGCCTTAAAGAGAAGGCATTAGGGGCATTAAGGGCCGGTATTAATACAGTGATCATTCCGGAGAAAAACAAGAAAGATCTTCATGATATCCCAAAATCCGTGAAATCCAAGTTGACATTCATCTGTGTGAAGGATGTCAGAGAGGTTCTGGATTTCGCTCTGGAAGCGGAATAATGTATCTTTTTGCCCTGAGTACGGCTGAGCAGGGCGCAAGCATGGCCTTGTTTGAAGATAATAACCTTGTTTTTGAGTCCAGCCTGTTCAGCCGGAAGAGCCATTCAAAAGCGCTTTTGCCCATGGTTGTGCAGGCCGTTGAAATCAGGGACGGGATGCGTGTTGATCGAATAGACGGATTTATTGCAGCCAGGGGGCCCGGCAGTTTTACCGGGCTTCGCATCGGCATCAGCATGATTAAGGGCCTGTCTATGGCTGTATCAAAACCCTGTGCAGGGGTTTCCAGTCTTGATGGGATTGCCTTCAGATTCTGTCATTCACAAAAGCCTGTATGTGTGATGATGGATGCCAAACGCAGAGAAGTGTATTCTGCCGTATATCATTTCCACGATGGCAAGCTTATTCAAAAAGGTCCGGAGATGGTGTGTTCGCCGGAGACCGCTATTGACCGGGCAGGTTTCGATGCGCTTTTTGTCGGGTCAGGGTCAAAGGTATACCGGGAAAAAATTTGCAGCAGAACACATGACAAGGCTGTGTTCTCTTACCCATCCATGGACGGGGTCAGTGCCTGTGCACTGGTTATTTCTGCGATGTCTGATAAAGGTGTGTTTGATTTTGAGAATCACCCCCTTAACCCGGTTTATCTTAGAAAGTCCGATGCGCAGATTCATTTCGAAGGGAAAACAGGTGCTTGACAATATATTGGCATGCTTGATATAAATATTAAGTTCTGGCGATTTATGGATGTGCACGATTAGGTAGAGGGTATGGATAATTCTAAATGGCCGGCGAAGGCAGTGCTTCCCATTGCCATGCCGGGCGTCAAATACGTTGTTGCAGCCATCCTTGTTACGGGGATGTTTTTTTATTTTGGATGCCTGAAGACCGGGGGCTTTGCGCTGCTGCTCACGTTGTTTATTACTTGGTTTTTCAGAGACCCTGAGCGTATGGTCCCGGAAGGCTCCGATCTTCTGGTCTCTCCGGCAGACGGGAAGGTGATTCTTGTCGAGCGCATTGATCGGTGTGAATACATGGATGAACCCTGCCGGAAGGTCAGTATTTTCATGAATGTATTCAATGTTCATGTCAACCGAATCCCTTTCAGCGGTATAATTGAAAAGGTCCAGTATAATCCGGGTAAATTTGTAAACGCATCTTTTGATAAAGCAAGTGTCCACAATGAACGCAATGCCCTGGTAATAAGAACGGAGGATGGGCGCCGTTATGTGTGTGTGCAGATCGCAGGGTTCATTGCTCGGCGTATTGTCAACTGCGTAAAAACCAATGAGCATGTTAACAAAGGCGACCGCTATGGTATGATTCAGTTTGGATCCCGTCTGGATCTTTATCTGCCCATGGATTTTGAAATACTTGTTAGCCCCGGGGACAAAACAAGTGCCGGAAGCAGTGTTATCGGCCGAATGTGCTGATTAAAAAATGACAAGGCGCCAACCGCGCCGTAATTAAATAACTATGGAGTAAATTTTAAATTTTGGACCAGATACCTGTAACGAAACAAGGTTTTGCGGCCTTGAAAAAAGAACTGGAAAAATTAAAAACTGTGGATCGTCCTGAGATAATTAAAGCCATTGAAGTGGCCAGGGCTCATGGCGATTTGTCTGAGAATGCTGAATACCATGCTGCAAAGGAACGCCAGTCTTTTATTGAAGGCAGGATAGGTGAGCTTTCCTATAAGATTGGAAATGCCAAAGTCATTGATCCTGCCACTGTGACCAAGGACGTGGTTCGGTTTGCCAGCCGTGTCCTTGTGGAAAATCTGGATACTGAAGAAGAACAGGAATACATGATCGTCGGTGAGGATGAGGCTGATATTAAAAAAGGCAAAATTTCCGTCAACTCTCCCCTTGGGTCTGCTCTGATTGGGAAAGTAATGGGCGAGGAGGCCATTGTCCAGGCGCCGGGCGGAAAACGGGTTTATGAGGTTGTTGATATCCTTTGATTGATTTGTTGTTTCTTAATCTGATTTTTCCAAGCCCCTAAGATTTCAGTGAGATGGCCCTACAATTATAGAAAGGAAAGTGTTGTGGCACGTGTAACTATTGAAGATTGTTTGAAAAATGTGGATAATCGGTTCACGCTTGTACATCTGGCAGCCAAACGGGTCCGCCAGGTTAGGGAAGGGGCTGATTTCCTTGTACCACCTTATAAGAACGAGGATGTTGTAACTGTCCTGCGTGAAATTGCCGCTAACCGGATTGTTGTTAAAAAAGATCCCGAGCCTGACGACGAATAGTCAGATTTGGGTAAAGGGCTGACAAAACGTCTGATGCATCTGCTTGGCAAAGCGATTCATGATTGGCGAATGATCGAAAATAACGACCGGATACTGGTGGGTATATCCGGCGGAAAAGACAGTCTGACCCTTTTCCACCTTCTTGTTTCTCTAAAAATAAAAGCCCCTGTAGCATTTGAACTTATTCCTGTTTATATAGATCCGGGATTTGACAATTCATTTGCTAAAAAACTGGATTCTTATATCAATGAAAGATATAAGGATTTTCATCAGGGTCTGGTGGTGGAAAACACAGATTACGGACAAGTTGCCCATTCTGATAAAAATAAGGAAAATCCCTGCTTTTTATGAAGTAGGCTTCGGCGTAAACGACTGTTTGAACTCGCCCGGGAGCATGACTGTAAAAAGCTTGCCATAGGGCACAACAAAGACGATTTGATTGAGACATTGTTTATTAATATTTTTTACGCGGGGAAAATAGGAACAATGAAGCCTAATCAGTCATTTTTTGGTGGACACTTTAATATTATCAGGCCTTTGTCCTATATTGAGAAGCATGAGATAAACAGTTTCGCAAAAGTTTATAATCTGCCGGAATTTGTTAACACATGCCCAAGTGCCGGTCACACGAAAAGGCAGGATGTGGCAGATATGCTTGAAACGATGTACCGGCAGAATAAACATATAAAAGGAAATATATTCAGGGCAATGGGTAATATCTCCGCTGGTTATCTTTTGGAAATGCCATGATGAAAGATATACAAAACCAGCCGGATTTTCGGAATATTCCCATTGATAAAGTCGGTATTAAGGGGCTCAAATACCCGGTGGTTGTCCGGGATAAACTCAACGGCTCCCAGTCCACAGTTGCTGAAATCAATATGTATGTGGATTTACCCCATCAGTGTAAAGGCACCCATATGAGCCGCTTTGTGGAGTTGCTGCATACAGTTGTTAAGACACTGGTGTCTCTTGAGACTCTGACCAGTATTCTGGAAGATATGAAAGCCTCGCTTGGGGCAAAGTCTGCACATATTGAAATATTTTTTCCCTATTTTATCGAAAAAACATCGCCTTGCACCCAATCCAAGGGGTTGATGGACTATAATTGTACGATCATCGGCTCTTCCAATGGTCGGAAAAAAGCAGACATCGTGTTAAAAGTGGCGGTTCCGGTCACCTCGGTATGCCCCTGTTCCAAGGAAATTTCAGAATATGGCGCCCACAACCAGAGAGGAGAGGTACTTGTTGCTGCCCGGTTTCATAAATTTATCTGGATTGAAGATATTGTAAATCTGGTTGAACGGGCGGCATCCTCCGATATTTATTCCGTGCTGAAACGTGCAGATGAAAAATATGTCACCGAAAAAGCCTACGATAATCCAAAATTTGTAGAAGACATTGTAAGGGACGTGGCCAAGGCGCTTATTGCGGATTCCAACATCACCTGGTTTTCCGTGAGCGCAGAGAACTTTGAATCCATTCATAATCACAGCGCCTATGCATCCATAGAGCATTCAAGGGATTAAATCATTCACAGGCCTTTGACACCTTTTCGTGAAGCATACGCCTGATGGCCTCATATCCTTTGCTGGTTTGATTCAGCATGATCACAAAGGGGTATAGCCGGTTATCTTTTCCACGGATAAAGCCTGCACGGCTTCTGACATCCGACAACGTACCGGTTTTATAAAATTCATTTCCATCCCTTCTTAATAGTTCATACCAGGGCATAAATGCAATAAGCATATCCCTCATTTGGGCAGGCGTCATGTGGTTTCGCCGGGACAGGCCGGAACCCTCAACAATTGCAATACCCTTTAAATCCAGGGTTTCTTCTGCAAATTTATTCAGGACATCGAGTCCTTTTTCAAGGGTTGCCGGCGGGCCGAAAGCGCGTGCCCCCATGGTCAGCATGAGTTGATTGGCAATAAAGTTGTTTGAAAATTTCAGCAATTTTTTAACAATGTCTGTTAGACTAAAGGCGGATGTGTATACAATGCGCTCTTTATCAGATTCTGGAAATAAGCCTTGCCGGACGGTGCCTGTTATTTTTACCCCTGACTTATTTAAAAAATAATGCATCAGTATGCCCGGATAAATTTGCCGAAGATCATAGGAGAGAAGAATTCTGTCTGTGTTTTTTGATCCGGGCGTAATCTGCTGTGCCAGAATGTCTGGGAATGGGGTTTGCTTTTCAGCCGAAATAAATTGCCTGCTTCGGTTGTCCCATTTCAAGAAAATTGTGTTAAAATTGGCACACATTGATCCATTTGTTGCGTCATAGGGGTTGGTGGAGGACCCGGCGCCGGGAATTGTAATTTTGGGTGTAAAATAGGTCTGATCCACAATGATATTTCGGACTGCCGCAGATGAGATGCGGCCGTTGGATACCTGTTTGAAAAGATGGTCTGATACTTGATGTGCAAACTTGGTTATTTCCTCGGAGATAAATAAAGGATCTCCAAAACCTTTCAGGTAAAGATCAAATGTTTTTTTATCGTAATATGCCCATGTCTGGAAGTGGAAATTCGGACCTAAAGCTTTCATTGCCGCAAGGCTGGTCAGTATTTTTAAAGTTGATGCAGGAATTAACGGTTTATCCGGATTTTTTGCATAAATTGTTTTGCCCTGATCATCGGACAAAATAATACCTGATGTTTGGGCCCAAGCATGTAAAGATGTGGAAAGGGTCAGAAAAAGGCCTAAAATAGTCAGGTAAATGTACAATTGAATTTTATTTTTCATGGTAGTTAAAAAAGGTTATTTGAAGAAAAGGAAAAAATTTTCAATAAGTTCTTTTATTTTAAACCGGCGGCGCAATGACTCCCACTGATCCGGAAAGCTTAATGGACTGAAAAAAACCCTGGCAGTATAAGGAAATCCTTTATTTTTATCATCATACGGCGAAATGAACAGGGCAACAGGCACCTGGACACAGCCTTCATAACTGATAATGGTATCGTAGTTCACGGTTGTTACCGATTTTAATCCCTTTTGCTCTAACAGTTGAATAAATGCATTTTGCTTTGCTTTAACCTCAATGATATGGGCCGCTTCCTGGGGTAATGCCTGGATAATACCGGATATCGGAAAATAGGAAAAATTTGCCGCCCTCAAATCCTGATCTGCCGGCACCATTGTTAATTTCCCGTCAGTGATCCGCTGGCTTGAACTTTTAAGATCAAATCTGATATAATAAATGACAATTCCCTCAAGATGTCCGGCAGCCAAGGGTTTTAAGAATATTAATACCAAAAGAACCCCTGCGGCGAGAAGCCCTTCTCTTGTTTTTATGAAATGAGGTACGAATTTTGAATGATTTTTAAAACAGAATTGCATTTGGTTGTCCGTTTTAACCGTGGGTTGTCGGCTTTAGTTTTATTGTAAACGTAGGAAAATCAATGTTTTTAAAGTTTAAAGCCATAGCTGACGATTCTTTTTTAGCATGAATACAATATGTGAATCAATGGCTGATGCATTTGAGTTTGCAACTGTTAACCCCAAAATGGAGAGATGGTGTTATGAAGAAACTATTGGCGTTGTCGGCATGTTTAATTGCTTTATCCTTTTGGGGGTGTAGCAGAGGAGGGCCGGGAGGCGTTCTGGATTCTTCGGTGCAAAGTTCGGTTAATGAGAAAATTGTCACGTTTCAGGTGGTGGGCAAGGGGCTTGAGCCTGAAAATGCACTGACAAAAGGGGAAGCAAGACTCATGGCGGAACGTGCGGCTATTGCGGATGGATACCGGCAACTGGTTGAAAAATTACGTGGCGTTTATGTGCAGGCTTATATGAAAGCGGGTCGGGGGGCGGTTGACCAGGATATTATCGAGACACATACGCAATCTTGGTTAAGAGGAACGGAAGTGATGGATATTACCCAGAAAGAATATGGCATCACCGCAGCCCGGTTAAGATTGAGAATTAATTTTTCGAAACAAGGTATGATCTGGTGGCCAATGGGTCTATCGGATAAGGGCTGATGGTGTTAAGCAGATCAAAGGCATGCAATATCTGACGCAAGGCGCTTATTCAACAGAATATCAACAGGGGGCCTCATGGGAATTTTACCTTTGACATCGACATTCCCAGGTAAGAAGGTGTTTGTTATGATACCTTTGTGCGTAATACTCTGTTATTATGTCAATAGTGCAAATGGTGCGGATCAAACATTTAAGTTTGATCCGGAAACCTATTCAATTATAGAACTGGAGGGAATTCTTGGAGACTGCCGAATCCAGATGGGCGCTTTAAATGAACAAATCCATGATACCCAAAAAGACCTTGACTGGCTTATTATTAAAGTAAACCGTATATCTGATTCCGGGCGACATGTGCTGCAATTTCTTCATAATTCTGTCGGATTGAAAGAGAAAAAAATTTCTCAGCTTGAGGTGCAAAAAAAATATCTTGCCGGTGCCGTTGCAAAATACCAGAAAATTTATGACCTAAAAAAAGCCCGGGAAAAGGAGAAGACAAAGATTAGGGTTGCGTCTACACCGGATATGGAGGAGCGTGCAGAAAGCGTTGGCAAATTCAATATGGGGGCAAAACTTGCGGACATTCAACAGGCCGTTAAAAAGGCCGGCCTTGAAGACTGGGTAGATGTCGTGGATGCTGACGGCAGGTGCGCGAAGATGAACAATGCGTTGCCGATCCTCTTTTCTTCCGGCAGTGCTGCCCTGGCCAGGGAATATAAATCCTTTTTAAAGAAACTGGCGCTGTTCCTTAAACCCTATGATGTTAAGGTTTACGTCAACGGATATGCGGATCCGGATCCCATTCATACCCGGAAATATCCATCCAACCTGGAGTTAGGTGCATCAAGGGCTGCCAACGTTGTTCATGAAATGGTGAAAAACGGCCTGAGGCCGGATATTTTTAAAATTGGTTCAACAGGGGAGTACCGGTTTGAAGCCAAAAAGCAGTCATCAAAGAAAACCTTCCAACGTCGTGCACAACTGATGGTTGTATTCAATGGATAGGGACGCGGAGATATGTAAAATTTCAAGGAGGTTTCATTGCGTAAGGGAATAATTCTGGCCGGCGGGTCCGGTACCCGATTGTATCCGCTGACCTATTCAGTCAGCAAACAGTTGATGCCGGTGTATGACAAACCCATGATCTACTACCCCTTGTCAACCCTGATGCTTTCCGGTATTACACACATTCTTGTAATTACAACCCCGAAGGATCTTGAAAGTTTTAAACATCTGCTGGGTAATGGGTCCCAATGGGGAATCGGTTTGGAATATGCAGTCCAACCCAATCCCGACGGGTTGGCTCAGGCATTTATTATTGGCGAAGAATTTATTGGCAAAGACCCTGTGACGCTTATTTTGGGGGACAATATTTTTTATGCTGACGGTTTATCCAACCGTTTGCAAAGAATTGCGGAAACAGACAGAGGGGCAACAGTATTTGGCTATTATGTCAAAGATCCCCAACGGTATGGTGTGGTCGGATTTGATACGCATTTTATTGTGAACAGCCTTGAGGAAAAACCGGAACACCCTAAATCAAATTATGCGGTAACGGGCCTCTATTTTTATGATAATGATGTGATTGAAATCGCCAAATCAATCAAACCCTCTAAACGAGGGGAGTTGGAAATTACCGATGTTAACAATGTTTATCTGTCCCGGGGACAATTAAACGTTGAGTTGTTTGCCAGGGGGACAGCCTGGCTTGATACCGGCACCCATGACTCTTTACTTAATGCCGGAACGTTTATAAAAGTTGTTGAAGAACGGCAAGGGTTGAAGATCGCCTGTCTGGAAGAGATCGCCTTTAGAATGGGGTGGATCGATAAGGAACAATTGAGACGGATTGCCCAGCCATTGCTTAAAAACGGTTATGGAAAATATTTGATGGATATCTGTAAGCAGGGAAACCATGATGGAATACACTGAACTCGAAATCCCTGATGTGGTATTAATCGAACCCAAGGTGTTCGGAGACCATCGCGGCTTTTTTATGGAAACCTTCAGAGAGGATGAGTTTAATGAAAAAGTTCAGGATGTCCGGTTTGTCCAGGATAATCATAGCATGTCCGGAAAAGGTATTTTAAGAGGACTTCACTATCAGATCAAGCGACCCCAGGGAAAACTTGTCCGGGTGATTGAAGGAGAGGTCTTTGATGTGGTTGTGGACATTCGTAAGTCCTCTCTTTATTTTGGCCAATGGGTGGGGGTGACCCTGTCGGCAGAAAATAGAAAAATGTTGTGGGTTCCACCTGGATTTGCGCATGGTTTCTATGTTCTCAGCGATAGCGCCCAGTTTATTTATAAGTGTACGGACTATTATGCCCACGAGCTTGAAAGGTGTATGCTTTGGTCTGATGAAACAATTGGGATTAAATGGCCTGTAACCGCATCCCCGGTATTATCTGCAAAAGATGAAAATGGGACTCTCTTTAAAGACGCCGAGGTGTTTGAATGAAAATTCTGTTATTCGGCGCAGGCGGTCAATTAGGATGGGAATTGCAACGAACCTCTCCTGCCGGCGTTGACTTGGATGTGGTTCATCACTGTGATGTAGATTTTAGAAATGAGAAAAGTATAAAGAACAGCATCATAGAATCAAATTCGGACTGGATTATCAATGCCGCTGCATATACAGCGGTTGATAAGGCTGAAAGTGAAGAAAATTTGGCAAACCAATTGAATCATTTGGCTGTTGCCCAAATCGCCAGAACTGTGCGTGAAACCCATAAAAAATTGGTTCATATTTCAACAGACTTTATATTTGACGGTAATCATTCTGTTCCCTATCTTCCTGACAGCCCTGCAAATCCTCATTCTGTTTACGGCAAAACAAAATTGGATGGAGAAATCGCCATAAAACAAATTTTGCAGGAAGATTTTCTGATTGTTCGAACAGCGTGGCTCTATTCATCCCATGGAAATAACTTTGTTAAAACCATGCTGCGGCTAATGAAAGAACGAGACGAATTGCAGGTTGTTGGCGATCAAATTGGAACACCAACCTGGGCCAACGGCCTGGCCCAGTGTATCTGGAAAGCCGTGGGCAAAGATATCTGCGGCACCCTGCACTGGACAGATGCCGGAGTCGCTTCATGGTATGATTTTTCAGTAGCTATACAGGAAATAGCCTTGGAATTTGGAATATTGGAAAAGCCTGTCCCCATTTCATCAATTCCTTCAATACAATATCCGACGCCTGCTAAAAGACCTTCTTTCAGTGTTCTTGATAAAACCGAAACATGGCAGAAGATCGAAATCATCCCTGTCCATTGGCGGGTTCAGTTAAAAAATATGATGGAGGAGTTGATATAATAAAGTTATGTCGTGACAAGACTATGAAATGTCTTGACCTCTTCATATATAGGGGGGCGTTTTGTCTGGGTTTAATGCTTTGTACGAGCTTGGGACTTTGCCTGTTTCAGCCCCCCTGCCTGGCTGATGGCAGTAGTAACGGCAATGATCGTATAGCCGTTGTTATTTCCAAAAAAATCAAACCATATATCCAGGTTGGAGATGGGATCCAGGCCAAATCTGAAGAGATTAAGCTGGATGTTGATCTTTTTATTCTTGACCCTGAAACCAAATCAATTCAGGACAATGTTTTACATCAACTGGCATTGACGGATTATAAACTGATTGCAGCCATAGGACCTGAGGCTGCTGTTTTTATTTGGGCAATAACAAGTATTCAATCTCCCAAAATATACACAGCCATCCTTGATCCGGAAAATTGCACCGGCTTGCCGGAACATGCCATGGGCATTGCCTTAAAAATACCGGTTGAAATTCAGGTCAAAGAGATCAGTCGACATTTTGAAAATCTTGGTACCATCGGTGTTTTGTTCGATCCAACCTTCAACCAGGATTTCTATGACCAGGCAGAGGCTGCCGCCCTAAACCATTCTTTTGAAATCACACCGATAAAAGTGGGCTCAAAAACACAGATTTCCCAACAACTTCAAGAGCATATAGGTAAGATTGATGCCATTTGGATGATCCCGGATCAGACGGTTATTTCTGAAAAAATTGTTCACTATGTGATCAAGCAGGGGATTTATCAGGGCATGGGCGTAATTGGTTATAACTCTTTTTTTACTCTGTCCGGTGCGGTTTTTTCCTTTGAATTTGATTATAAAGCATTAGGCAGCCAGGCAGCATTAAAAATAAAATCTTTTCTGGAATCAGGCCAATGGACGCCTGATCCTCCTCTATTTAAAACCATTGTTAATCAGAGAATGGCAAAAAAATTAGGAATCATCGTTAAAAAATAATGTTGGGGTTTAAAAATATTAGCATCCACGCACGCCTTCTTTCTGCGGCAGTGATACTGATCACACTGACCACGTTGATTTTAGGGTGGATTGGGATATTTATGATCAGTAATTTTGTTACCAAACGCTTCCACCAGCGTATTGATTTTATGACCCAGTACCTGGCTTTGAACTGCGAACTTGGTCTGTTGATTGGAGAAAAATATCTGCTTCAGGGCTTGGTGGAAAATATACTTGAGGAAGACGATGTCATGGCCGTAGCAATTCTTGACCAAAACAAAAACACCCTTGCCGAGGGGCGCCGGATTTTATCCGGACCCTTTGAACAGATCAATAAAAGTGTTTTTTCATCAAACAGCCAGGAATCCCTGACCTGGATCGGTGGAATGGAGAAAAATAAAGCGCCTGAAATCATAGGGGAAGTGCAGATCACTTATTCGCTTCAGGGTATCACTGAACTTATAAACACAATGAAAAAGCAGGTATTTGCCGGCGCCCTTGCTTTGATCCTTGTTTCATGCCTGATTTTTCATTTTATTTCAAGATCCCTTGTCGCTCCCATTGTTTCACTTGCAGATACCGCCAGAAAGGTGTCAATGGGCAACCGGGATGTGCGGGCGGCTCCCGGCACCACTCCCGAAATTATCCGGTTGAGTCAGGCGTTCAATAATATGCTTGACTCTTTGGCCAAGGGCCGCAAAACCCTTGTACGCACATACGAGAAACTGACCAGGCAACAGGCTTTGGTGGAAGTCGGAAAGTTTTCGATGATGATCGCCCATGAGGTTAAAAATCCTTTGGGAATTATTAAGTCTTCCCTTGAATTAATTAAATCTGAATTCAATATTCCGGAGGATGATTTGCTTTTAAGGTATGCAGAGGAGGAGATTGTTCGTCTGAACCACTTGATTGAAAGTTTTTTAATGTTTTCAAAGCCTGCAAAACCACAGTTTGAAAAGGTAGATTTAAACCAGTTACTGGAACAGATCGCCATGGGGTTTGATATCCAATCATCAACGACCGGAGTCCAACTCGATTGCAGAATTCCTGAATCAAAATTTGAGGCCCAGGCTGATTTTGACCTGCTTGCGCGGGGGATAGGCAATATCATTAAAAACGCCTGTGAAGCCAATGAGCATAAAGGGTTGGTCACTATAAGCGTGGTGGAACATTATAAGATGGATAAAACCCCACACAAATGGGAGCTTTTTATTCAAGATCAGGGGCCGGGTATCAGTCGGGAAAAAAAGACTAAAATTTTTGAACCCTTTTTTACCACCAAGTCAACCGGAACAGGTCTGGGCCTTGCTTTTGCGGATCAGGCAATAAAGGCCCACGGTGGAAACATAAGCATAGAATCTCCAGAGAGTGGAGGCTGCTGCTTTTGTGTAACATTGTTTTCAAATATTCGGGAACCAGAGGTGTTAAAAGTTTATGACACAGATATTAATAGTTGATGACGAAGAAAAATTGCGACATCTTCTTTCAATGATGCTTGAAAGAAAGGGTATTAAAACCCATAAAGCGATCCATGGTGCCAATGCGCTTGAAATGCTGGAGAATAACAGTTATGATTTGATCATTTCAGATATTAAAATGCCTGTCATGGACGGCAGACAGCTTATCAGCAAAATGCGGGAGAAAAATATTTTAACACCCGTAATTTTCATTACAGCGTTTGCAACCGTTGAATCAGCCGTGGAAATGATGCAACAAGGCGCATGCGATTATATAACCAAGCCCTTTGACTCAGTAAAAATTTATCTGGCCGTTGAAAAGGCAATAAACCTGTCCAGGCTGATAACCGAGAATCAGGAAATGAAACAGGCCCTTTCAGGGGCAGAGAAGTCAAAGAATCTTATCTATAAATCAAAGGCGATGCAGGACGTGGTGGCTTTAGCGGATAATGTGGCCACAGTGGATACTGCAGTGTTGATCTTAGGGGAGTCCGGCACAGGCAAAGAAGTGCTTGCGAATTATATTCATAATAAAAGCACCAGGTGTGATAAAAGATTTGTGGCAGTGAACTGCGCAGCTATTTCTTCAAACCTTGTGGAGTCGGAACTGTTCGGCTATGAGAAAGGCGCCTTTACAGGCGCCGCTGCCAGGACCCGGGGCAGATTTGAGTTTTCTGACTCCGGTACCCTGTTCCTTGATGAAATAGGGGATATGCCCCTGGACTCCCAGGGCAAGCTTTTACGGGCCCTGCAGGAGAAGAAATTGCAAAGGGTCGGGGGGAATGAAGAGATTCCCGTCGACGTCAGGGTAATCTGTGCAACCAATCAGAACCTTGGCCAAATGGTGATGAATAAAAAATTTCGCCAGGATTTATATTACAGAATTAATGTATTTCCCATTGAAATTCCGCCATTGCGTCTCAGGAAAGAAGATATTGTCCCGCTGGCTAAACATATTATCACTACATTTTCCTTTGGTGCAGAGCATCAACTCAGTGAAGACGCCTGTGCCAAGCTTATGGAGTATCCCTGGCCGGGAAACGTCAGGGAGCTTGCCAACGTTCTTGAGCGCTGCCTGATATTGACCAGGGATACACAAAAGATTACCTCCCAGACATTGTCTTTTCTGCAGGTTGCTCAGCCGGCCAGCCCGGCCCAGCATACGGTAATCAGGCTCCCGTCCAGCGGCATCCCGTTGCAGCAGGTTCAGATGAGCCTGGTAAAGCAGGCATTGGATAAATCCGGCAACAACCAGACATATGCCGCAAAGCTTTTGGGTATAAGTCGTTCCAAATTCAGGGTGCTGCTGAAAAATATGGAACCGGACCAGTAAAGGTGGACTGTTGATAGGTAAACTTAAAATTGCCGTAATCATTCTATTTTCTGCCTGGATCTCTTTGGGGGCTTCCCGGGTATGGGCATCAGATACCATGCTCATGTTTGTGGGTGAGGATTTGGAGATGCTCTCCATTGCCTCCAGAAAAGAAGAGGCTGCCTGGAGCGCTCCGGCCATTGTTGATGTCATCACAAGGCAGGAGTTTGAATCTCAGAATGCATTTACCCTTTCCCAGGCCCTTGAAGGAACCCCCGGATTTCATATCAATCAAACTGAAAGGTCCAGCACCTATTACCTGAGAGGTGTTTCTAATTCCGCCCTGACCCTTTTTGATACAGTGCCCATGGGGTCCGGTGTGCTGAAATCCGAAAATTATATGGATTATGAAACAAGTCTTGCCGCCGTCAAGCGTATTGAAGTGATCAGGGGGGGGAGTTCCGTTTTGTGGGGACCGGATGCGTTTGCCGGGGTAGTCAATATTGTTCCTCTTACAGGTAAGGATGTTGATGGCGTTCAAACCGGCCTTAACTTATCGTCAGACAATCAATCAGGGGAAGCCTACCTGAACTATGGATATAACAAAGACAGTTGGTCGGGGTTTGCTTCTGTTTCAGGCCGTTTTGCAGAAGATGACGGTCCTGAAACCAATATTGTCCGTTTCTGGAATGACGGCGGTAAGCCCACCCCGCCTGAAGATCGGTATGGGAGGAAAAATGCGGATGATTCCCATTTTGTCAATTTTTACGGGAGCATGACCTATGAGAACTGGCTGACGCTTTCATTGCACTTGTCAGACAACCTTAACGCATATACGGTGTCTGACTGGGATGATGAGTTTACTTGGGAAGAGCAGGCCGCATCTACCCGGCATATGGTAAAGCTTGAAGCTGTAAAATCCATTGACCAGGATTCCGGGGTGCGTTTTACAGGCTACCTGTCCGGAAAGTCTTTGGATTATACCATTATAGACAACACCCTTGACCGCGAGGAATCTTCACTATTTGCCGAATTGATTTATGACAGGTCTTTTTTTCTTTCCAAGTCGCTTTTGACCACAGGAGTTTCCCTGAAATCTGATCAATATAACCGGATTCCTGTGTGGAGAGATTTTTTCCCATTGTTTTTTCCAGAGGACAAGGATAAAAAGTCGAATGTTCTTTTGCCCGGAATTGAAGAAACTAACTTTTCCAATGATCTGTTTTCTGTTTTTGGGCAATACCGTCATAAGTTTGATTTTGTGGAAATCTGGGCCGGAGCGCGTTATGATAACCACAGAGCCTATGAGGACAAAATCAGCTATACTACAGGGTTTGCCTGGAACATAGATAAGTTCATACTTAAAGGGATTTTCGGCACCGGCTACAGGACGCCTTTTGGTCGCCAGTTAGTACCGGCGTCTTACCTGGAGGATGCGTCTCAGTCGGGGCTTGAAAAGATAACTTTGAATTCAGGTCTTGAAAAGATAACCTCTTTGAATTTAGGTCTCTCATGGAAACATATGGGAACACGGGCGGCTGCCACTTTGTTTAGAAATGCAATAGAGAATTTTGTTATTGAGGAGCGGACTGAAGGGTTTGGCATTCCAACTCCAAATAGTCAGGATATATCTGGCCTGGAGCTGGAAGTGGAACATCAATTTTTTCAAAATTTGACACTGTGCGCAAATTTGACATTGCTGAACAATTCAGGAACGGATGAAACGTATTATTTTAATGATTACGACTTCATTGATAGAGAGGATAATGTATCTAAACATTACCTTGCGTTGCGCTATGCCTATGAAACCGGCCCGAACATTATGGGAACGGTCAAAGCGGTTTGGGATATCAACCGGAATTTCTCCCTCGTGCCTGAACTCAGATATTTTAGCAGCCAGAGCATTTATTCCCCTGTGGCGGACGAAACCCTGTCATGCGGGCAGGCCTGGGTGATGGACGTCAATTTGAGGATAAGAAACTACTTCCCCTTTGATGTAGACCTGTTTGCAAAGAATTTGTTTGACAATACATATAAAACACCCGGTCTCTATTCCATAACCCGAAACCCAGGGTTTACCGCTGGCGTTGCACTTCGATACTCTTGGTAATTATACCCCCCCCCTTAATATTTTTGGATTGATTTTTATTCTATTTGGAGACTTTGCTCTTTTTGTCGGCGTGTTAAGATGATACAAAGGGTTTGCCATCCTGTCGGCTGCAGCGTGGAGAGTCAATAACCCTTGTTTCACAGGTTCAAAAAATGAACTGGGGGAGACTATCAACACGATATGATTTTGAACTATGTATTGGACAGATTCCGGGTTACCGTACTGCCGTCCACATCACCTGCTGAAGCTGTTGGAATCATGTCATTTGAAAAACAGGCAGGAAAATATACCCAAATTTATGAGAGGCTGATGCGTTGAGGTGCGTCTTTTTCCAATGAAAATTAAGTTATCCAGGAATTTCCTTCTAACACTTGCCGTTGACCTTTTGATCCTGGCAGTCAGCTATTACATGGGGCATCTGATCCGTTACGATTTTAACATTCCGGACTGGGCCCGCCAAAGATTTTTTGAGACGTTAGCCTATGTGCTGATGTTTAAGCTAATCTGTTTTTATCTGTTTGATGTCTACCGGGGCATGTGGCGATACACCAGTTTGAAAGACATCCTTGATATTGTCAAAGCGTCTGCCCTGGCTACAATCTTTATTGTTGTAGTCGTGTTGTTTGCAACCCGGTTTAAGCACTTTTCCAGATCAGTGTTCGTCATTGACTGGTGCTTTACCGTGATTGGCCTTACAAGTATTCGGGTCTTTACCCGGTTGTGCTTTGAGGAGTTTTCCGGGGATGTGGGGCCAGCAATCATCGGTTTTGCTCTGAAGAAGATTTTCAGCAAAAAATTGGCGCAAAAAGGCCGTCGCATGGTTATTATTGGCGCGGGTGACTGCGGCCAGAGAATATGTCGGGAATTCAAAGAAAATCCCAATGTGAAATCCCAGGTGATCGGTTTTCTGGATGATGACAAAGGGAAGATCGGAAGGAGAATTCATGGTGTTTCTGTGCTCAATAACATTGATAATCTTGAGCATACCATACGGTCAAAATCCGTTGACGAAGTCATTATTGCTATTCCAAATGCCTGTGCCCGGCGAATGCGGCAGATTGTTACCCAGTGTCGTCAGGCGGGTGTTGAATTTAAAACCGTGCCTGACATGGGAGAACTGATTGATGGTAAAATTACATTAAATGCCATTCGTAATGTGGAGTACAGGGACCTTTTGGGGCGTCAGCCCGTGAGTCTGGACCAGGAGAGTATTGGTGAATACCTCGGGCACAAAATTGTGATGGTTACAGGTGCCGGCGGTTCCATTGGAATCGGCCTGTGCCGTCAGATTTGTCGGTACAAACCTGAACAGTTGATTCTTTTTGAACGTGCCGAAAGCCCTCTGTTTGAGATTGATCTGGAGCTTAAAAAGAATTTTCCCGATATTGATGTGGTGCCTATTTTAGGAGATATTCAAAACCCAGGCGAAGTGATCAGGATTTTTTCTCAATATCGACCTGAAATTGTTTTTCATGCAGCTGCCTACAAACATGTCCCCATGCTTGAAGTCCATCCCTGGAAAGCTGTTGAAAATAATATTGTCGGGACCTGCAACCTTATCGAAGCCGCCCGGACCTTTCAATGCGAGCGTTTTGTCTTTGTCTCCACAGACAAGGCAGTCAATCCCACCAACGTCATGGGGGCAACCAAGCGGTTTGCTGAACTTTTAATCCAACGTGAAAATAGTGACACGGATAGAGGTCCCTGGTTTATAACAGTCAGATTCGGTAATGTTATCGGAAGTGTAGGAAGCGTTGTGCCTCTATTCAAGAAGCAGATAAAAGAGGGGGGACCGGTAACGGTTACGCATCCTAAAATGATTCGTTACTTCATGCTTATCCCTGAAGCGTGTCAACTTATTCTTCAGGCCGGTGCCATGGGTAAAGGCGGTGAAGTTTATATTCTTGAAATGGGAGCGCCTATAAGTATTGATACAATGGCCAGGGATTTGATTCGCTTCTCCGGATTTGAACCCGATGTAGATATAAAGATTAAATATACAGGGTTGCGGATGGGGGAAAAACTTTATGAAGAGTTGGTCACAGCCCAGGAAAATGTTGTGCCCACAGCCCATCAAAAAATTATGGTGGTCAACAGCTGCCCGGTTGTCGGTATTTCTTTAGACAATGACTTGATTCGTTTGAAAGAAGCGGCTGCAGCCAGGGATCATAGAGCCATCAGAACCCTGTTGAAGCAAAGCATTCCTGAATACCAGCCATTTGACTATCCGGACGCGAGTGAAAATCAAAATTTTGTTTGATTTTGTGGTTCTGTTCAACTACGATAAATGCAAAAAAAATTATTGATGTTTTATTAGACTTTTATTAATATAAGCCAATGTATTTTTCTTGAATTGATTAAGCTGTTTTTTGATTTGACACTTTAATATTTGTTTTGTTCAACTTCCATCTTCTTTTTTTATATTAATCAAAAATGCGTTCAGCGTCTGCAAATTAAATCTGTAGACTTTTATTATCACAATAATATGGAGGAATTATGGAAACAAAGTTAAGAAAGAGCCTTTGTGTTTTGGTTTGTGTGATGGTGACCCTCTGTTCGCTGCCGGCAATAGCTGGCGCAAAGATGGTGAACATTAATACCGCGCCTAAAGAAGAGCTGACAACGTTGAAATATGTTGGTGATGCTCTTGCTGACAGGATAATCGAATTTCGTACAAGTACACCCTTTGTAAATATAGAAGATATAATGAAGGTAAAGGGAATCGGACCGAAGGTTTTTGAAGCCAATAAAGATCAAATCTCCGTTAAGGATAAATGAAACCGGTAAATCTTGATTCCCAGGCACAAGCCGTTATTGCGAACCTTTAGTGTGCTGTTTTTATGGTATTAACATGCTGACTTTTTATGTCAGCATGTTAATTTTTACTTTGTAAAATCGTCAGGTATGAGCGTGGATGGTTATGGGTATTAAAGAAAAAAATACACAGTTTAAAGGGCGTCTGCCCTCCAGTCTTGTTCTGTTGTAATATTAAAATAAAAAATAAAAAAACATTTGACAAAGATTTTTTTTTTGTATATTCTCGTCAAGTTCTTTTGAGGTATTGAAAAGAATTTTGATCTTTGAAAATTGGTCAGTGAAAAAGAAAAGAGCGGGTCAATGACAATGCACTTTGGAGCGTAACAGCTTTAAGTGCAGACCTTAAAAAGTTTTAGTAAAGGATTATAACTGGAGAGTTTGATCCTGGCTCAGAATGAACGCTGGCGGCGTGCTTAACACATGCAAGTCGAACGAGAAAGGGATTGCTTGCAATCCCGAGTAGAGTGGCGCACGGGTGAGTAACACGTAGATAATCTGCCTTCAAGCCTGGGATAACTATTCGAAAGGGTAGCTAATACCGGATAAAGTCGATTTACACAAGTAGATTGATGAAAGATTGCCTCTTCTTGAAAGCAATTGTTTGGAGATGAGTTTGCGTACCATTAGCTTGTTGGTGGGGTAAAGGCCTACCAAGGCAACGATGGTTAGCTGGTCTGAGAGGATGATCAGCCACACTGGAACTGGAACACGGTCCAGACTCCTACGGGAGGCAGCAGTGAGGAATTTTGCGCAATGGGGGCAACCCTGACGCAGCAACGCCGCGTGAGTGAAGAAGGCCTTTGGGTCGTAAAGCTCTGTCAACAGGGAAGAAGTTACAATTGTTTAACAGATGGTTGTATTGACGGTACCTGTGGAGGAAGCGCCGGCTAACTCCGTGCCAGCAGCCGCGGTAACACGGGGGGCGCAAGCGTTATTCGGAATTATTGGGCGTAAAGGGCGCGCAGGCGGTCTTGTCCGTCAGGTGTGAAAGCTCGGGGCTCAACCCCGGAAGTGCACTTGAAACAGCAAGACTTGAATACGGGAGAGGAAAGCGGAATTCCTGGTGTAGAGGTGAAATTCGTAGATATCAGGAGGAACACCGATGGCGAAGGCAGCTTTCTGGACCGATATTGACGCTGAGGCGCGAAGGCGTGGGTAGCAAACGGGATTAGATACCCCGGTAGTCCACGCAGTAAACGTTGTACACTCGGTGTAGCGGGTATTAAAACCTGCTGTGCCCAAGCTAACGCATTAAGTGTACCGCCTGGGAAGTACGGTCGCAAGACTAAAACTCAAAGGAATTGACGGGGGCCCGCACAAGCGGTGGAGCATGTGGTTTAATTCGACGCAACGCGAAGAACCTTACCTGGGTTTGACATCCTGTGAATATCCCGTAATTGGGATAGTGCCTTCGGGAGCACAGAGACAGGTGCTGCATGGCTGTCGTCAGCTCGTGTCGTGAGATGTTTGGTTAAGTCCAGCAACGAGCGCAACCCTTATCGTTAGTTGCCAGCATTTAAAGATGGGAACTCTAACGAGACTGCCCGGGTCAACCGGGAGGAAGGTGGGGATGACGTCAAGTCCTCATGGCCCTTATATCCAGGGCTACACACGTGCTACAATGGTAGGTACAAAGGGCAGCGACTCCGCAAGGGGAAGCCAATCCCAAAAGCCTATCTCAGTCCGGATTGGGGTCTGCAACTCGACCCCATGAAGTTGGAATCGCTAGTAATCGCGGATCAGCATGCCGCGGTGAATATGTTCCCGGGCCTTGTACACACCGCCCGTCACACCATGGGAGTTGATTATACCCGACGTCGCTGGGCTAACTTTTAGAGGCAGGCGCCTAAGGTATGGTCGATAACTGGGGTGAAGTCGTAACAAGGTAGCCGTTGAGGAATCAGCGGCTGGATCACCTCCTTTCAAAGGAAAGAATAAATAAGCTTTTTTCGGCTTCACTGGCCAACTTTGAGAGATCAAACCGGCGAATTAAAGTAGCCGTACTCTCTTTGCTCTTTGACAATTTGTTGTAGTAAATATCAAAATTTTAAATATCAAAGCGTTTAAACTTATTTGTGGAATAGTGGCTAAGCTACTAAGAGCAAACGGCGGATGCCTTGGTGTCAAGTGAAGAAGAAAGACGTGGAAAGCTGCGATAAGCCTCGGTTAGGAGCTAAACATCCTTTGATCCGGGGATTTCTGAATGGGGCAACCCGGCACGGTTAATACCGTGTCATGCCTTTCTGAATAGATAGGAAAGGCAAGGTAACGGGGAGAACTGAAACATCTTAGTACCCCCAGGAATAGAAAGTAAAAACGATTCCCCAAGTAGCGGCGAGCGAACGGGGACCAGCCCAAACCGTTAACGTGTCAAGCCCGAAAGCGTTGCGTTAACGGGGTCGCGGGATGCAATTGGATCCAGTTTCGGATGGGTCAATAAGTTACAAAAGATATCATTAGCTGAACAAGCTGGAAAGCTTGACCATAGCAGGTGACAGTCCTGTAAGTGAAAATGATCTCTCTTATTTTTGCACTCCCAAGTACTGCGGAACACGAGGAACTCTGTGGGAATTTGTGTGGACCATCACATAAGGCTAAATACGACTTGACAACCGATAGCGTACCAGTACCGTGAGGGAAAGGTGAAAAGTACCCCTGTTAGGGGAGTGAAATAGTACCTGAAACCGTTTGCTTACAAGCTGTGGGAGCACTTTTGGTGTGACCGCGTGCCTTTTGCATAATGAGTCAGCGAGTTACTTAATGCGGCAAGGTTAAGCCGATAGGTGTAGCCGTAGCGAAAGCGAGTCTGAACAGGGCGCAAGTTGCATTGAGTAGACCCGAAACCAGGTGATCTATCCATGTCCAGGGTGAAGCGGGAGTAAAATCTCGTGGAGGCCCGAACCGTCACAGGTTAAAAACTGTTCGGATGAGGTGTGGATAGGGGTGAAAGGCCAAACAAACCTGGAGATAGCTGGTTCTCTCCGAAATATATTTAGGTATAGCCTCGTATGTTTCTTTTTGGAGGTAGAGCACTGAATGGGCTAGGGGTCTTACCAGATTACCAAACCTAATCAAACTTCGAATACCAAAAAGTCAGAATACGGGAGTCAGCCCGCGGGAGCTAAGTTCCGCGGACAAGAGGGAAACAACCCAGACCGCCATCTAAGGTCCCCAAATCTATGCTAAGTGGAGAAGGATGTGGGAATGCCCAGACAACCAGGAGGTTGGCTTAGAAGCAGCCATCCTTTAAAGAAAGCGTAATAGCTCACTGGTCGAGTGGATCTGCGCCGAAAATGTATCGGGGCTAAAGCATAGTACCGAAGCTGCGGGCCAAGAAACATTTATGTTTCTTGACGGTAGGAGAGCGTTGTGTCGTCGCAGAATCGCAACCGCGAGGTTGTGTGGAGATGTCACAAGTGCCCATGCTGACATGAGTAGCGATAAAGCGGGTGAGAGACCCGCTCGCCGAAAACCCAAGGTTTCCTGAGTAAAGCTAATCTTCTCAGGGTTAGTCGATCCCTAAGGCGAGGCCGAAAGGCGTAGTCGATGGAAAACAGATTAATATTTCTGTACCACCTTGTTATCGTTTGAGAAACGGGGGGACGCAGGAGGGCAGGTCATCCGTCTGTTGGAATAGGCGGTTTAAGCTTGTAGGCTGAAGATTCAGGCAAATCCGGATCTTTAAGGCCGAGAAGTGATGACGAGGGATTTATCCCATAAAGTGACTGTACCCATGCTGCCAAGAAAAGCCTCTATCGAGATAACAGGTGATCGTACCGTAAACCGACACAGGTAGGTGGGGAGAGTATCCCAAGGCGCTTGAGAGAACCCTGGTTAAGGAACTCGGCAAAATGATACCGTAACTTCGGGAGAAGGTATGCCCCTGATTGTTAGTATTATACTTTACAAAGCGGTTGGGGGCCGCAGAGAATTGGTGGTAGCGACTGTTTACTAAAAACATAGGACTCTGCAAAGTCGCAAGACGAGGTATAGGGTCTGACGCCTGCCCGGTGCTGGAAGGTTAAGGGGATTTGTTAGCTTTTAGCGAAGCATTGAACTGAAGCCCCAGTAAACGGCGGCCGTAACTATAACGGTCCTAAGGTAGCGAAATTCCTTGTCGGGTAAGTTCCGACCTGCACGAATGGCGTAACGACTTCCACACTGTCTCAACCAGGGACTCAGCGAAATTGCAGTGGCGGTGAAGATACCGTCTACCCGCGAAAAGACGGAAAGACCCCGGCACCTTTACTACAGCTTGACATTGGATTTTGGGATATGATGTGCAGGATAGGTGGGAGACTATGAAACCGGTACGCCAGTATCGGTGGAGTCACCCTTGAAATACCACCCTTCATGTTTCAGTGTTCTAACCATGGTCCGTAACCCGGATCTGGGACAGTGTCTGGTGGGTAGTTTGACTGGGGCGGTCGCCTCCCAAAGAGTAACGGAGGCGCGCGAAGGTTCCCTCAGGCTGATTGGAAACCAGCCGTAGAGTGCAAGGGCATAAGGGAGCTTGACTGCGAGAGAGACATTTCGAGCAGGTACGAAAGTAGGTCTTAGTGATCCGGCGGTTCTGAATGGAAGGGCCGTCGCTCAACGGATAAAAGGTACGCCGGGGATAACAGGCTTATCGCCCCCAAGAGTTCACATCGACGGGGCGGTTTGGCACCTCGATGTCGGCTCATCACATCCTGGGGCTGGAGCAGGTCCCAAGGGTTTGGCTGTTCGCCAATTAAAGTGGTACGTGAGCTGGGTTTAAAACGTCGTGAGACAGTTTGGTCCCTATCTTTCGTGGGCGCAGGATATTTGAGGAGATCTGATCCTAGTACGAGAGGACCGGATTGGACCAACCAATGGTGTTCCAGTTGTCGCGCCAGCGGCATTGCTGGGTAGCCAAGTTGGGTAAGGATAACCGCTGAAAGCATCTAAGCGGGAAGCCAACTTCAAGATTAGATATCCCATCTTTATGACTGAAGACCCCTTGAAGACTACAAGGTTGATAGGCTGGGTGTGTAAGCATGGCAACATGTTGAGCTTACCAGTACTAATAGGTCGTGAGGCTTAGCCACTTTTTTCCACGAATAAATTTAGACTCTTTGATAGAGCAATATAGCAAGCTTGATTTTTACTGCAACAGATTAAATAATTCCAGTTTAATCCGGTGACAATGGCAAAGAGGTCACACCCGTACCCATCTCGAACACGGAAGTTAAGCTCTTTAGCGTCGATGGTACTGCATGGGAGACTGTGTGGGAGAGTAGAACGTCGCCGGATTATTTTTCAAAAAGCCCGCGTCAATAATGCATTGACGTGGGCTTTTTATTTTAATATTGGATTAAATTATTTGGATATTGGATTAAAATTTTTTATCGGAATTAATAAAATTACTTGCATTTTTACTTAAAGGTTGATATAAATATTGAGTTTTTTTAGGCGCCCGTAGCTCAGCTGGATAGAGTACTTGACTACGAATCAAGGGGTCGGGCGTTCGAATCGCTCCGGGCGCGCCACAAAAAACAAATAAAGGTTTTCGGGTTTTTCCTGAAAACTTTTTTATTTTGGGTCTGGTGTAATTATCCCTTGTTAAAGGAGTACAGAAAATAAAAGAGGGGTGCGGAAAATTTTTTCCGCACCCTTTATGTTTAGGTTGTGGGTGATATCAATAATGATGTTGGCTTTCCCAATGAGTCCGTTTTCATCTGAATTACCATCAAGCCGCATCGCTGAATCATCCCGAAAACGGTTGGTTTCTCTTTTTTCAATGTACCCCGACCACCGGCACCCCTTAAACGATTCCGACGATCTTCCCGTCCTTTTTGGGTTACTGCTTCTGGATTTCCTTTATGCCCTGACACAATGTAGACCTCATCGCACTCAACTTCGTCTTCGAGGGTTACTGGTGGCTTTTTTTACCACGCTTTCACGAAGTTGGGTGGTCATCTTTTGCACATCGGTGCGGTCCAGGTCCAGTTCTTGGGCAATCTGCCTGTTCGACAAGTTCAGTCCCATAAAATAGAGGCACAATATCCATACTTTGAGTGCTTGATGATGTCCGGCAAAAATGGTGTCCGTCAGATCATCGAAGCGTTTGCCACAATCTTTACATTCATAGCGCTGTTTGGCAGGTTCTTTTTCATTGAATCTTCTTTTGATTACTCGTTTGGAATCACAAAACGGACATTGGCATCCTTCCGGCCAGCGCAATTCCCGAACAGTTTCATAACATTGTCTATCATCAATCAGCGTCTTTATATTTAGCTACATCCGTTGGGGTCCTATGGTGAATTGAGTCAAAAAATTTATCCTCTACCATTATACGACCCTGAAACGCAACATGAGCCTTTTCCTTTTAACGGAGTATTCAAAAAACTCTTGTTTTAGAATTTTTTTAAGAAAAAAATAATTTTTATTGACACCTGCAAACGCAGGTGATAAATATCACGATGTTGCTTTTAACGGGACGTAGCGCAGCCTGGTAGCGCACTTGTCTGGGGGACAAGTGGTCGCTGGTTCAAATCCAGTCGTCCCGACCATTGCCAATAAAGGCTCTCAGCGGTTTTGATGGGAGCCTTTTTTTGTTGTGAAACATGCCTGGCTACAAACTGGGCTACAAGTTTGTGTGTCACTGGGGATGATCTCAAAATACTTAATTATTGTTGCGTCAAGCAAGCCCGAAGCATTGGGAAAGGAGGAAGTAAAGCCAGGAAATTTGCTATTGTTACCCAATGGGTGAGAGTCCCATCTGAATAAAGCATGGCCAGCAGTTCAGTAGCAATGCCCGAGGGTAAACCCGGAGACGGGAATCCTAAGCCGGGCATGAGTGAGGATGCAGGCCCTGTATTGAGCTCCGAAAAAAGTATTATTGTGGTCATTGGATAAATTCCCACCAAGCGTGGTGATGAAAGCCGACGTTCTCGATAAAACGGAAGGCAGCAGTTCTCTATACGTTCAGGCCAGAATAGAGGACACCACCGTAGTCTGAGACCAGGGCATGTATTCAAAGGGGTGGCTCGGGAACTTGAGAGAGCCCAAAGTTTCCTTGTATTATTGACGGTTCCAGGAGATCCGTACCAAAAAGAAAAAACTCCCGGTGTTCAGGACGATCGTTTTCCTCTTCTGAGCAAGTCTGGAATGCATATTTGGAATGTATTCCGGAGCTACAAATAAGGGGAACACACAAGGTATCAGGCGAGGAGAGCGAATAGCAAACAAACCTGAGATGGACTTTAGGCAGTCTTAGTGGAACATAGTACCGTTAATCAACGGAAATCCGTTGTTTGGTAAGGTGGGGAAGTGATGTCCAAGCGACCCACTGCAGGGAAGGTGAAACCGGGCATAACGTTTTAAGGTGAAGAACTATGGAAGACACACAGAGGTCACAAACCACATCAGAACAGAACCGTAAAAGTGTGGAACAGACCACTCACAACAACCAGAACCGTTTAGCAGACGAGGATAAACCTCCGGTGCTTGTTGGGGAAGCATCTTTGCAAAAGATTGCCGGTATGGCAAGAGAGAATCCAGAAATGGTATTCACAGCAGTGGCACACAGAATAAACCTGCCATTACTGCATGAAGCCCACCGAAGGATTAAGAAAGGCAAGTCCATCGGTGTTGATGAAGTATCAGCCTCAGAATATGCGGTTGAGCTTGATAAAAACCTCTATAATCTACATCAGCGACTGAGCAGAGGTCAGTACGTTGCAACACCAGTGAAAAGAATATGGATAGAGAAAGACAACGGCAAAATGCGTCCAATCGGTATACCGGCATTTGAGGATAAGATTGTCCAAAAAGCTGTAGAGATGATACTGAGCGCTATATACGAGCCAAATTTCTATGACTTTTCTCATGGCTTTCGAGCCGGACACAGCCAGCACATGGCAATAAAGCAGCTGCGGGAAAGTTGCATAGAGTGTAACAGCAACTGGATTGTGAGTGCAGATATTACAGGATTATTTGATAACATTGACCACGGCCATCTAAGGGAATTCATAAAGCAACGGGTCAATGATGGTGGAATCATCCGGCTATTGGGAAAGTGGTTGAAAGCAGGTGTAATGGAAGAAGAAAAATACTACCATTCAGAATCCGGCACGCCACAAGGCGGGGTCATATCTCCCGTACTGAGCAACATCTTTCTTCACAACGTGCTGGACGACTGGTTTGTTAAGGAAGTCCAGCCAAGAATGAAAGGTCGAAGTTTTATTATCAGGTTTGCTGATGATTGTGTGCCACGAAGGCAGACACTGTTGCAATAAACAGTGCAGCCATGCTGCACAAAAGATGAGGGAAGGCCCCTCGAAGCCGCCATGCAGGTGGAGGCTTCAAACCACCGTAAGCTGCGCCGGTTAAGAGCCGGGGTGGTGAGCGTTACGGAAAAGGCAGGACAAGATCTTGTCAGGTAGGTTCCAAGGAGACGAACGCAAGTGAATCACTATTGAAGTGTCGAAAGCGTAGGGATGAGGTCAAAACCGGGGGGTAGTCGTTAACCCGGGATAAGTTCGGCGGTTACCTGTTTACTGGCCGGGCGGCCTCCGGCATAAAGGTGGCGTGAACTTGGGACAGGCTTTTGTGTGGAACGTGGGAACCTGTCGCCCTGATGCTAAGGGAGAAATACAAGCGGAGGACCCGTAAGTATGAGAGTACCGATGCAGGGCACAGGGGCGGAGCGACCCGTAGTAGTGATGAAGATTCTGTAATGGAATTGGAGCGAAGGGGAAGCATTGACCAGCTTGAAGTAAAGAAAACAACTGGAAACAGGAGGATTGGATTGAACCAAGCAAAGCCGTTTTGTATTCCTAAACTTGAGGTTATGGAGGCATATGAACGGGTTAAAGCCAACAAAGGGGCTGCCGGTGTAGACGGACAGTCAATCGAAGAGTTTGAGTCTAACTTAAAGGACAATCTTTACAAGCTCTGGAATCGGATGTCCTCCGGCAGTTATTTCCCTCCTCCGGTAATGAGGGTGGAAATACCCAAGGGAGACGGTCGAATGAGGCCGTTGGGAATACCGACAGTGTCGGACAGAATCGCTCAGCAGATAGTCAAACAGCAATTGGAGCCGGAATTGGAAAAACATTTTCATCCGGATTCGTATGGCTATCGACCGGAGAAATCTGCTTTGGATGCAGTTGGGAAAGCCCGGGAGAATTGCTGGAAATATGACTGGGTATTGGATCTTGATATTAAAGGATTTTTCGATAATATTGACCATGATCTTTTGATGAAAGCAGTTCGGTATCACACGGATGACAGATGGGTGCTTCTGTATATAGAACGGTGGCTGAAAGCCCCTGTGATGATGACAGACCACACACTATTCCATCCAAAGAAGGGAACCCCGCAAGGAGGTGTTATCAGTCCCTTGCTGGCCAATCTCTTTTTGCATTATGCATTTGACAACTGGATGGAAAGGCAGTGCCCGGCCACACCGTTTGAGCGTTATGCGGATGATGCAGTGTGCCATTGTAAAAGCCTTGCCCAGGCTGAATATTTGCTTAGAAAGCTGAATGAGCGAATGGAGAATGTGGGACTGGAATTACATCCGGAGAAGACGAAAATAGTCTACTGCAAGGATACAGACCGGCAAAAGGATTATGCCCTGACAAGTTTTGATTTTCTGGGTTATACATTTCGTGCTCGGAAATCAAAGAACCGATGGGGAAAATTCTTCATTAATTTTTCTCCTGCTGTCAGCAATAAAGCAGCAAAAGCAATTCGGCAAACCTCACGAAAGTGGAATTGGCCCAGGCGCAGTGACAAGAGCCTGGAAGATTTAGCCCACATGTTCAATCCTGTCATTCAAGGTTGGATTAACTACTATGGCAGGTTTTATAAATCTGCACTCTACCCGGCCTTAAGGTGCCTGGATCGCCGGTTGGTGATTTGGGCAACAAGGAAATACAAACGTTTTAGGGGACATCGACGAAGGGCAAGTCAGTGGCTGGCTCGAATTGCACGAAGACAGCCAAATTTGTTTGCCCATTGGAGACTACTCTATGCATAGGCTGGTCAATAGGAGCCGGATGAGCGGAGACGTTCACGTCCGGTTCTGTGAGGGCCTGAGGGGGTGGTTCCCTCGGGCTACTCGACTTATAGCCGGTTTCGAGCTGGAAACAGATGCAGTTAAAACCATGACGGCAATGAGAAAGCGGTTTAACCGTTTTGGCCTTGAATTACATCCGGATAAGACTAAACTGATACGTTTCGGCCGACCAACAGCTAAAAGCTGTAAGGGAAACAAGCCTGGGACCTTTGATTTTCTTGGGTTTACCTTTTACTGGGGCAAATCACGACAGAACTACTGGGTGATTAAGAAAAAGACAGTTCAGAAAAGGCTCAGCCGATTCAATAAAAGAGTATGGGAGTGGTGCAAAGTAAACAGGCATAAACCTATACAGGAACAGCATGATTCTCTGTGCAGTAAACTCAGAGGGTATTATCAATACTTTGGAGTGATTTGTAACTATAAAGCGCTCTCAAAAGCACATTACTATGTTACAAAGGCCTGGAGGTTCTGGCTGAGCAGAAGATGTCACAAAGGAAAAGTGAAATTTCAAGAGCTGGCTGCAAAATATCCACTACCCAAGCCAAGAATAATCCATAGTTTCTGAATGTCGATAGGATAGCACAGTTATGCGCCAAACGGGGAAACCCGTTTGATCTTCAGCTTGGTAAAAAGAGCTGAAGCTGAGGAACCGTATGCGGGAGTTCCGCACGTACGGATCTGTGGGGGAGGCATCGGGTAACCGATGCTTCTACCCGGAGATAGTTTCCGATGGTGAACCAACGATCTCGGCCGTCGAAGAAATATCTCCAAACAAAAGTTTTTTCATTTTTAACACGGATACCAAGGCCACCTGATTCCATAACAAGGTATCTTTTTTCCGGGCTCAGTTTTAAGTTTTTGATTTCGATATCCGTAAACCTTTTGGTTTTATTTTTTGCCATTTTGCTCCTGTGGATAATGTTAGCCATGCCCACGCCTGGGCTACAAACCGGGCTACAAGTTTGTGTGTCACTGGGGATGAAATGTCGTGAAACACTATGGAACGCAAAATAGAAAATATTCCCTATAAAGTCAACGTCTTTCGGTTTATTTCAGGACGATAAAAAACAGTGTGAAATGCCTTGAAAATCATCATTTTCTATCTGGGGGGCAAGTGGTCGATGGTTCAAATCCAGTCGTCCCGACCATAATAAAAAAGAAGGGTTTTCAGCGGTTTTGCTGAGAGCCTTTTTTTATGGAAAAACACTACTGAGTCACGATTCAGAGAGTCTTAAAAACGTCTTTTTTTAATGCCTGAACGATATAACCCACTCCAAAAATGGGGAGATATCCCTGGCATAATCCTGGATATTATCGTTGATCACCTTACTTCCCTTTTCATGATGGAATCCCTTCACTTAAAAATTTAGAAGTTTCTTTTAAATACCGATAATAGATAGAAACACCAAACAGGGAGAATGGACGATGAAAAATGTGTCTGGCAGTGCAAATAACCTCACCGGGATTGATTCCACATTATTTCAACCAAACAATAGAATCGGGAGAAATAAATCGATTTCAAAATATTCAGTGCAGAGTGAGATCATACAATTCAGCCTGCAAGTCAGAACAGATAGCCAACACAACATTGAGATTCAGAATGCTCTTACTTATTTTAGTCAACTGGATCAGGATCTTAAATCTTCTTTGATCTATAACAATCATCCTATTTCTGAACTTTCCTCCGAGCAGGCTACCGAGCTTGTCGGTGAAAATGGATATTTTGGAGTGGATCAAACATCCCAACGCATCATTGATTTTGTCATAAAGGGTGCTGGCGGTGATATAGAGCGTTTGAAATCGGGACGAGAAGGCATTCTTGAAGGGTTTAAGGAAGCGGAAAAAGCCTGGGGAGGTAAACTGCCGGAAATATCATATGAAACATTGGCAAAAAGTTTAGAATCCATTGATGAAAAAATCCGAGAGAACGGCGGTTCAGTTGTCGATTTGAGCATTTGAAGATTAGCAACCAAATGAAAAAAAGGTTGATCTTGCTTTTCTGGGCAATGAATGATTATCTCCAAATATGATTGATTCTCAAATCTAAGGTCGCAATTTGCTGTGATGGTTTTTTTAACAAAAAGGAGGTATTTGGATATGTCACAATTCAACAATGTCACAATCACCAAAGAGGCAAACATTTATTTTGATGGCAAAGTTACGAGTAGAACAGTATTTTTCGTTGATGGTTCTAAAAAAACCCTTGGCATCATGCTCCCTGGCGCCTACGACTTTAATACCGATTCGAAAGAGTTGATGGAAATCCTTTCGGGCGACTTAGAAATACAATTGCCTGGGGAAAGTTGGAAAAAGATATCAGGTGGGGAATCTTTTGAAGTGCCGCCAAATTCCAATTTCAAGCTGAAGATTCACACTGTAACCGATTACTGTTGCAGCTACCTATAATATATAAAACCCTTGAGCGCTTAGGAGAATTTACAGCCCGCTCATATTTGGATCGACCTAAACTCGGGGTTTTGGCGACTTTAAAAATGGACATAAAAAAACTTTAAACTTCTGACTTCAAATGAATTTTAAATCGGGGATTCTTCACTTGAACAGTGGGGGGAATGTGGGGAGAAACCTTTTTGAACACAAAAAAGCTTTCAGGGAAAAACCTTGAAAGCCTTTATCATCGGTGGCTGGCTGACTAGGATTCGAACCTAGATTGACGGAGTCAGAGTCCGTAGTCCTGCCATTGGACGATCAGCCAGCAGAGGAACAACGTCAGGGTATATACAATAAAGAGATGATTGAAGTCAAGAAAATATTCGTTGAAAGTTGAGATTGAATTAGGCTATTATTTCCTGATTTAATCAATATCATTGGGTCAACAATGGTAGATCGTTTAGATATAGCGCACCGACTTAAAGCAGATCTTATAATTAATTAAAACATATGAACAACAGCATGGTTAATTGGAGAGACTTAGGCAAAAGGCTGCCGGCTAAAGATAAAAAATTTTCTCATCTTCTTGATGTATTAAAACATGATTCGGGTCTGGCTATTGCATTTTCAGGTGGTGCAGATTCGGCATTTCTGCTTGCGGCCGCGCTTATTGCCGGAGTGAAATCGATATTACCTGTTACCATTGTCTCTGATTTTTTTACGGCTGGAGAAAAAGAACGGGTGATCCGTTTGGGCCAATACTTGGGTATAGCCCCCATTCTTGTTCCTGTAAATATTCTGGATGATGCCAGGGTGACCCGGAATACGGACAGGCGCTGTTATTATTGTAAATTGTTTTTATTTTCCAGGGTCATGGAGGAGGCAAAGAAACGTGGGATTCGTACCTTGTTGCACGGGATAAACCTCGACGATTTGCAGGAATTTCGGCCCGGCATCGATGCAGCCCGGGAATTGGGTTTTAAGATGCCTTTGGTGGAGGCTGGTTTCTCAAAAGAGAAAATTCGTGCGTGTTCAAAAATATTGGGGCTTGAGACTTGGGATTTGCCTGCCCAGTCCTGCCTGGCTACCCGCATTCCCCAAGGAGATATCATTACCAAAGAAAAGCTTTTAAAGGTTGAACAGGCGGAAAATTGCCTTCATGAGTTGGATTTCGTCCAAGTCCGGGTTCGATGTCATGGGGATTTGGCTAGAATTGAAGTTGGGCCTGATGAATTACGCCGCTTTTGGGAACCAGATGTGAGACAGGAAATAGTCGAGGCGTTTAAACGTGCGGGCTTTTATTCTGTATGCCTTGATTTGGAGGGTTATACCCCGGCGGCCAGCGTATAAAGTTAAAGATAGATCGAATCCTCCCCGGCGTCATAAGAGTGCCGGGGATGGAATTTTTCGGACGGTACTAACGGGAATGCAGCTCTAAATCATTGAAGAAATAACCAATTTCAAATGCAGCAGTTTCTGGGGCATCAGAGCCGTGGACAACGTTCTTTTCAATATCCGTGGCATAGTCCTTTCGGATGGTTCCTTCTTCTGCTTCTTTAAAATTTGTGGCGCCCATCAGTTTTCTGTTTTTTGCGATAACATCTTTGCCCTCTAGTACCATTACAACGATGGGTCCCGATGTCATGAAATCAGTCAGACTGTCGAAAAAAGGACGTTCCTTATGGACCGCATAAAACCCCTGGGCCTGGGATTTACTCAGATGGATCATTTTCATGGCTGCGATTTTAATGCCGTTGGTTTCAAAGCGTTTGATGACTTCGCCGATGACGTTTTTTTCTACTCCGTCAGGCTTGATAATGGATAAGGTCCTTTCCACGTATGTTCCCCTTGTAATAATTAATAATAATTTAAAGTTAATGGGTGATTGAACGGGCTTGATAAATATCACAGGAATATATTATAAGTCAAACCCGATAAACGTTGGGAATTGAAGGGGAAAAATAAACTAATATAACGATGGACCAAAATGCTTAAAATAGGCGTGACAGGATCGGCTGGCTCGGGAAAAAGTCTTGTGTGTGATGGATTTCGGCGTATCGGTCTGATAACCCTGGATTGTGATGAAATTGCAAGGCAGGTGGTGGAGCCGGGGCAGGCTGCCTATAATCAGGTGGTAAAGGCGTTTGGGACCAAGATTGTGGCCCCGGACCGCACGTTGGATCGCCCGGCTCTGCGACGTATGATTGTAAACACAAAAGGCAGTCGGGAAAAACTTGAATCCATCCTGCATCCTATTATTATCAGTGAAACGGTCAGGTTGATGGATGAAGCCGTCCTTTCAAAGCAAAAGTCATGTGCTGTTGAGGTGCCTCTTTTGTTTGAACTTGGCATGGAAAATCTTTTTGATGTGGTTGTGGTGGTGACAGCTGAGGATAGCACTCTTGTTGATCGGATTGCCGGTCGGGACGGCGTGAATCGGGAAAGTGCCCAAAAGCTTTTGGACATTCAGATGCCCCAGGCTGAAAAGATTCAAAAGGCGGATTATGTCATTGAAAATAGAGGCGAGCCGGAAGCTGTGTTTAAATCAGTGGACGTTTTGTATCAAAAACTTCTCAATCAGCGCTTGACAAAAAAATAATAATATTTTAATAGGGTTTTAAACTACTGACGTTTCACATTATCTGTCTTTTTTTCCCCCAGGGCTCGGTTGGCCTCCAATTTGTCAAAAAGGCATCCCCAAAAAAAAATGCATTATGAATTCATAACACCTTTAACCAAACGGATGGATCAGATCAGGAGATTGAATGAATCTTGTAGAACTCAATAAGATGAAAATCAGTGAGCTCACCAAGCTTGCCAAAAAATACAATATCCAGGGTATTGGCGGCCTTAAGAAGCAGGAACTGATTTTTGCGCTGCTCCAGGCCAATATTGAAGAAAGCGGACAGATTTACGGTGAAGGCACCCTTGAAATCCTTCCGGATGGGTTTGGTTTTTTGAGGGCGCCGGGGTACAATTATCTGCCCGGTCCCGACGATATTTATGTTTCTCCATCCCAGATCAGGCGTTTTAACCTGCGCACCGGAGATACCATTTCCGGCCAGGTCCGCCAGCCAAAGGATTCCGAACGGTATTTTGCCTTGCTGAAAGTGGAAGCCGTTAATTTCATGAATCCTGAAATGGCAGCTGAAACCATTTTATTTGATAATCTTATGCCTCTGTATCCGGATCGTAAAATGAACCTTGAGGCAGAATCTGATAACTATTCCATGCGGGTCATTGATCTGATGTCCCCCATCGGATTCGGCCAGCGCGGTCTTATCGTCTCCCCGCCTAAGGCCGGCAAAACCATGCTGCTCCAGAACATTGCCAATTCAATGATCAAGGCTCACAAAAATATTGTTCCCATGATCCTGCTCATTGATGAACGTCCGGAAGAGGTGACGGATATGGCACGTTCTGTAGATGCCGAAGTGATCTCCTCCACCTTTGACGAGCCTTCCGAGCGCCATGTGCAGGTGGCTGAAATGGTAATTGAAAAAGCCAAGAGAATTGTGGAACAGGGCCACGATGTTGTGATTCTCTTAGACAGTATCACACGCCTTGCAAGAGCCTACAATGCGGTGATGCCGCCTTCCGGAAAAATTCTGTCCGGTGGTGTGGATTCCAACGCCCTGGACCGTCCCAAACGTTTTTTCGGTGCCGCCCGAAATATAGAGGAAGGCGGCAGTCTGACAATTATTGCCACTGCGCTTGTTGACACCGGGTCTAGAATGGATGAGGTTATTTTTGAAGAATTCAAAGGAACGGGTAATATGGAGCTTGTGCTTGATCGAAAACTGGCGGACAAGCGTGTGTTTCCTGCCATTGATATGAACCGTTCCGGTACCCGGAAAGAGGAACTTCTCCTTGACCCTGAAGTGTTGAATCGGGTCTGGATTTTGAGAAAATTGCTTTCAAGTTTAAATTCTGTGGATGCAATGCAGTTTCTACTTGAAAAAATGAACGGAACAAAGGATAATAAAGAGTTTCTTGATATGATGAATTCATAACAGGAAACTTTTTTTAACTATTACGGTCTTTTATAACGAAGACTACAAGGAGCGACGTGTAAGATGAAAAAAGACATCCATCCGAACTACACAAAAACAACAGCAACCTGCGCCTGCGGCGCAACATTTGACATCAGTTCCACAAGAGAGAATATCAAAGTGGAAATTTGTTCCCAGTGCCATCCTTTCTTTACAGGGAAACAGAAACTGGTCGATTCTGCAGGCCGTATTGACCGTTTCAAGAAAAAATACGCAGGATTTGACGCAACCAAGCTGGTTTAGCTGTTTTATCGACAGGTATGCAAAAGGGGTCTTGAATAAAGACCCCTTTTTGAATTTTCATCCGGGACAATTTGAGCATGATTCAAAAATTAAAAGGCATTGAAGAACGATTTATAAAAATTGAGCATCTGCTCAGTGATCCGGCGGTCATGGCGGATCAGAAAAAGTACCAGGGATATCTCAAGGAACATGGTGAATTGAATAAAATTGTGCCGGTGTTTCGCGAATATGAGGGGGCAGAGGGAGAGCTTAAGGAGGCCAAAGAACTTCTCAAGGACAGTGATCCCGACATCCGGGCCATGGCCAAGGAAGAGATACCTGTACTTGAATCCAGAATTTCGCAGTTGCATGAACAACTTAACATTCTTTTGATGCCCAAAGATCCCCGGGATGAGAAAAACGTTATTTTGGAAATCCGGGCCGGCACTGGCGGTGAAGAAGCCGGCATTTTTACTGGTGACCTTTTCCGTATGTATTCAAGGTATGTCGAGTCCAAGCACTGGAAAATCGAAATCATTGAGAAGAACGATTCGGCTGCAGGGGGGTTCAAGGAAGTGGTTTCCATGGTGCAGGGCAAAGGCGCTTATTCCCAGTTCAAATATGAAAGTGGTATCCACAGGGTTCAGCGGGTCCCTGAAACTGAAACCCAGGGCCGTGTTCACACCTCTGCGGTGACCGTGGCTGTGCTGCCTGAAGCCGAAGATGTCGATATTGATATCAATCCTGCTGACCTGAAGGTGGATGTGTTCCGTTCTTCGGGACCTGGCGGCCAGTCAGTAAATACCACGGATTCCGCTGTCCGCATTACCCATATCCCCACAGGCGTTGTGGCCACCTGCCAGGATGAAAAATCCCAGCATAAAAACAAGGCCAAGGCATTAAATGTTCTCAAGTCCCGTCTTTTGGATGCCAAGATTCAGGAAGAGGAGGCCAAACGGGCTGCGGACCGTAAAGGGCAGGTAGGTACAGGTGACCGGTCCGGTCGTATTCGCACCTATAATTTCCCCCAGGGGCGGATGACGGACCATCGTATCGGTCTGACCCTGTACCGGCTGGACAGTATCATGGAAGGGGATATCCAGGAAATTATTGATGCCTTGAGAGCGCACAACCAGGCCCTGGCATTGAAACATAATTAGTCTGGAATGGTTGATCTGTGAATGTCTGGAGCATAAAATCCATTCTTTCCTGGGCAGACACCTATTTTTCACAGCGTAGTGTTGACAGCCCTAGGCTTACAGCCGAAATCCTTTTGGCACAGGCCCTGGGACTGCGGCGTCTTGATCTTTACCTCCAGCATGACCGACCTTTGGAAAAACAGGAACTTGCCGCGTTTAAAATTCTTATCCGGCGCAGGATTGCAAGGGAACCTGTGGCTTATATTACAGGCCACAAGGGCTTTTTTAAGGATCAGTTTAGGGTTGCACCGGGCGTGCTCATTCCCAGGCCTGATACGGAGACTTTGGTGGAAACGGCTGTGGAAATACTGTCGGAAATGGAAGATTGCGGCAGGCAGGCCCGGGTGATAGAGCTTGGGGTTGGGTCGGGTGCAGTGATTATTTCCATTGCCAATGCCTGTAAAAGTCATCTCTATTTTGGGAGTGAACTCTCCTCGGCTGCACTTGCTGTGGCCTGCGCCAACGCCAAGTCATTTGCCCGGACCCCGGTGTCACTTTTTAGGGGAGACTGGCTTGCTGCTGTCGCGCCGCAGCCTCTGTTTGACCTGATTGTGTCAAACCCGCCTTATATCCCGAGTGCTGACATTGAATTCCTGGCACCGGAAGTCAGGGATCATGAGCCCCGCCAGGCGTTGGATGGGGGAGTTGACGGCCTGGATGCCGTCAGGGTGATTCTTGCCCAGGCAGGAGACCGGCTTTTATCTTCCGGCCGTTTGATCCTTGAGATCGGTTTTGACCAGAAACCTTTGATAAAAAGCCTTGTCCAAGGGTTTTCCTGGGTGACTGAGCTGGATTTTATCAAAGATCTTGCAGGACATCACCGGCTCGCTGTTTTCAAAAAATAAATTGATTGTTCCCTCTCTTTTTGATATAGAAATTGGGATTTTGCTTTTGCAAATATATAACACACACTTGCGGACCTGTGATCCGGTGCTTTTTTGAAGTCGATTTCGGGGATGAGGCAAGTGGATGAAAATTAAAAACCATTGAAAAACTGGAGAAAAAATGGCTTACATTACAATTAAAGAATTACTGGAAGCAGGGGTACATTTCGGACATCAGACCAAACGCTGGAACCCCAAAATGAAACGTTACATTTTCGGTGCCAGAAACGGAATCTATATTATTGATCTTCAGCAGACCGTTAAGTTGTACAGGCAGGCCCACGATTTCATTAAAAACATTGCTGCAAACGGTGGTGATGTGCTGTTTGTCGCTACAAAAAAACAGGCATCCGAAGCCATTTATGAAGAAGCCAACAGAGCTGAAAGTTTTTATGTTGAAAATCGGTGGTTAGGCGGCATGCTGACCAACTTCCAGACCATAAAAAATAATATTTCCCGCTTTCATTTTTTAAATTCCATTGAAAATGACGGTACGTTGGAAAATTATCCCAAAAAAGAACAGGCAAAAATGCTAAAGGATAAGGCAAAACTTGAGTTTGCCATTGGCGGTATTTCAAATATGAAAAAGCTGCCCGCAGCCCTGTTCATTATTGACTCCAAAAATGAGACCATCGCCGTAAAAGAAGCAAAACGACTGGGTATCCCTATTGTCGCTGTGGTTGACACCAATTGTGACCCTGATGATATTGATTATGTCATTCCCGGCAACGATGACGCCATCCGTTCCATCCGTCTGTTTGCCTCCCGGATTGCCGATGCCGTAATTGAAGGTCATCAGATCTGGGAAGAGCGGCAGCGTGCGGATTCAGACAAGGAGGAAGGTACCGGTAAGACATCTGGCATTTCAGGAGAACAAATCGGTATTGAGCTTGTTTCTGACGGTACGGACGGACCTGTGATTGAGAAAATCAAAAGAAAGACAACTGCTGGGGAAAGTGCAGAAATTCAGGAACCTGTAGCTGCTGAATAACACCCACGGGCTCATCTCGTCTAAAAAAAATTTAAAATTTTAAATATTCGAAACAAAGGAGCATATAAAATGGCAGAGATTACTGCACAAATGGTAAAGGACCTTCGTGCTGCTACCGGCTCGGGAATTATGGACTGCAAAAGAGTCCTGGCCGAGGCTGACGGGGATATGGACAACGCAATCGATCTTCTGCGTAAAAAAGGCCTGGCTAAAGCAGCGAAGCGCGCAGGACGCTCCACCAGCGAAGGCATTATCTACTCCTACATTCATACCGGTGCAAAACTGGGTGTGCTGCTTGAAGTGAACTGCGAATCTGATTTCGTGGCAAAAACTGAAGATTTTGAAAGGTTTGCCAAAGATATTGCCATGCACATTGCTGCGGCCAACCCGGCCGGTCTTGTTCCCGAAGATGTGGATCAATCCGTTATTGAAAAAGAGCGTGAAATCTATCGTGCCCAGATGCTGGAAGAAGGAAAGCCCGAAAATATTATTGACAAAATCGTGGAGGGCAAGGTGGAAAAATTTTATAAAGAAGTCTGCCTGTTAAGCCAGCAGTACATTAAAGATCCCCAGAAAACCGTTGAAGATGTTCTTAAAGAAACCATCGGAAAGATCGGCGAAAATATTCAAATTAAAAGATTTGCACGCTTCCAGATAGGAGAATAATCGCTTGGATACGAAACCTGAGTTTCAACGGGTTCTGATCAAGTTGAGTGGCGAAGCCCTGATGGGTAATCAGGGCTTCGGTATTATGCCCGAGATGATAGCCTATGTGGCTGCTGAAGTGGCCAAGGTGTTTCATCTGGGCGTTGAAGTTTCAATTGTTGTGGGTGGCGGAAATATTTTTCGCGGGGTGGCAGGATCTTCTGCCGGTATGGACCGGACGTCTGCCGACAATATGGGTATGCTGGCCACTGTTATTAACAGCCTGGCGCTATGCGATGCCCTGGAAAAGCTTGATATTCCCACAAGGGTTCAGTCTGCTATCCGTATGGACAGGGTGGCCGAGCCTTTTATCCGCAGAAAAGCCATCCGTCACCTTGAAAAGGGCAGGGTGGTAATTTTTGCAGCCGGTACCGGAAACCCTTACTTTACAACGGACACGGCGGCGGTCCTTCGTGCCAACGAGATCCGTGCCCAGATTCTTTTCAAGGCCACCCAGGTGGAGGGGGTGTATGACAAAGATCCCCAAATCCATGATGATGCTGTGATGTTTGATACGCTGTCGTATATGCAGGTAATTGAAAAACAGCTTCATGTCATGGATATGACAGCCATATCCCTTGCGATGGAACATGACCTTCCTTTACAGGTACTCAACCTGCACACGGCCGGCAATATTTATAAAGCCGTCACCGGCGGAGAAATCGGTACACGGATTTATAATACATAAAAGGATGTGAGAATATGATTAATGAGGTGCTTGAAGAAACCAGAGACCGCATGGGCAAATCAGAGAAAGCCTTTGAAACCGAACTTGGTAAAGTGCGTACCGGAAGGGCATCCCAGTCCATGCTTGACAACGTCAGGGTAGATTATTACGGTACACAGACCCCCCTTCCCCAGATGGCCACCGTATCCGTCCCTGAAAGCCGGTTGCTCACCGTAAAGCCCTGGGATGCTTCAGTGATCAATGAGGTGGAAAAAGCAATATTAAAGGCTAATCTTGGGCTTACACCTTCCAATGATGGTAAGCTGATTCGTATTTCCATTCCGCCGTTGACTGAAGAGCGCAGGAAGGAAATCGTAAAAAGCGTAGCCAAAACCTGTGAGGACTTCAAGGTGGCGGTCAGAAACATCCGCCGGGATTCCAACGAGATGCTCAAGGACTTACAAAAAGAGGGTGATATCTCCGAAGACGAAAGTTTCAAAGCCCAGAAACAGGTCCAGGACTTCACCGATGCTTCCATTAAGAAACTGGACGACATTTTTGCCGCCAAGGAAAAAGAGATTCTTGAAGTCTGATGCCATGATCCAGGTGCCTGACGGACTGGATTTCAACCTGCTTCCCGCCCATGTGGCATTTATCATGGACGGCAATGGCCGCTGGGCAAAAAAGCGACTGATGAACCGGGTTAAAGGTCATGAACGGGGGGCACAGACTGTTGAAGATGTCGTCATGGCCTGCAGGGAACTGGGCATTGACGTGATTACGTTGTATGCCTTTTCCACGGAAAACTGGGCCAGGCCGAAGGAAGAGGTCAAGGCACTGATGCATCTGCTTAAATATTTTCTCAGGACCAAAATCGAAGAAATTGGAAAAAAGGATATCCGGCTTAATATCATCGGCCAGATTCAACGGCTTCCCGACGATGTGCGAAAGGAAGCGGAACAGGCCATGGCGGTCACGGAAAATAATTCAGCCATGATTCTAAACCTGGCCATCAGTTACGGGGCACGGGAAGAAATTACCATGGCGGTTCAGCAGATTGCCGCAAATGTCAAATCCGGAAGTCTTGATCCCAAAGACATTACGGATAAAACCGTTTCTGATCACCTCTATACTGCCGGCATGCCTGATCCGGATCTTATTATCCGTACGTCTGCAGAGTTCAGGCTTTCCAATTTTCTGATGTGGCAGGCCGCATATTCTGAACTGGTTTTTACACCGACGCTCTGGCCTGATTTTACCAGACAGGAGTTTTATCAGATTTTGATTGATTACCAGCAACGGGACCGGCGTTTCGGAAAGGTATGATGCAGCACTTCAAACGATGGCTCACTGCGCTGATTCTTGTTCCATTTCTGCTCTGGGTTATTATCAAAGGGTCTATACTGTTGTTTGCCGCCCTGGTATCCGGGGTTTCAATCTTTGCGATATTTGAATATCTTGATATCATTTGTGCCAATGACACCGATCCTGTCTCCCAGACTACCCGGATTGTCTCCTATGTTGCCTGTATCGTGTTGGTCATGGGCGCGTGCATAGGGTCCTGGCAGATCCTTTTTTTTATTCTTGCACTGGATATGATAGCCCTTTGCGTATTTGTTTTGGCCCGTTTTTCCACGGTACCCCATATTTTTGACCTGGTGGCGCGGCAGGTGCTTGGTGTTGTATACATCCCCCTGTCTCTGGCTACTCTGGTATTGATCCGGAATATGGCGGGCGGGGCTTTGTGGGTGATCTGGTTGCTTATCGTTTGTTTTGCCAATGATACTGGTGCGCTATATGTGGGAACCTTTAAGGGCAAACATAAACTTGCGCCTAAAATCAGTCCCAATAAAACCATTGAAGGGGCTGTGGGTGGATTGGTGATATCAGTAACTGCCGGATTTGTATTTAATTTGATTTTTTTTCACGATATACTCCTCGCCTTGATCTGTATACCCTGTGCGTTATGCGTTGCGGTTGCCGGTCAGGTTGGTGACCTTTTTGAATCTGCCATGAAGCGGGTTGGCCATATCAAGGATTCGGGAAAGATTCTGCCGGGTCACGGCGGCATGCTGGACCGCATTGACGGGTTACTTCTGGCCATCCCTGTATTCTATTTTTTTTCGGTGTTTGTTCTGTGAAATCGCTCACTATACTTGGATCTACAGGTTCCATCGGCACCTCTGCCCTTAAAGTGGTGGGCATGCACCCGGACAAGTTCAGTGTCAAATGTTTGACCTGTGCCGCAAATATTGATCTTCTGGCAACGCAGATAAAACAGTTTCAGCCGGCCATGGTGGCCGTACTGGACGAACAGCATGCTGATCGTCTGGCAAAAAGGCTTTCAGGCCACTTTTGTCCTGAAATACAGTGGGGGGAATCCGGTTTTATTTCTGCAGCCCAATGGGCAGATGCGGACATGGTGCTTGCCGCCATGGTGGGTGCTGCAGGACTTGCCCCGGCCCTGGCCGCCATTGACGCCGGCAAGCAGATCGCCCTTGCCAATAAGGAAACCCTTGTCATGGCCGGTGACATTGTTATGGCACGGGCGCGTGAAAACGGGGTGGATATTCTGCCCGTGGATTCCGAGCACTGCGCCATTTTTCAATGCCTTCAGGGCAACCGGAAACGCGATCTTAAAAAAATTTTTCTTACGGCTTCAGGCGGCCCTTTCAGGCATCTGCCCCATGACCGGTTTAAGACCATCACACCGACCCAGGCCCTTAACCATCCCACATGGAATATGGGGGCCAAAATTTCCATTGACTCCGCCACCCTGATGAACAAGGCGTTAGAGGTCATTGAAGCGGTCCGGCTTTTTGATATCAGTGTTGATCAGATCCAGGTGTTAATTCATCCCCAGAGCATTGTCCATTCCATGGTGGGCTTCAAAGACGGTGGCGTTATGGCTCAATTAGGCGAACCGGATATGATGCACGCCATTGCCTATGCTTTTTCCTATCCGGAGCGTATCGATCTTAGCCTGAATTTTCCTGATTTTGCTGCCATGGATGGATTAACCTTTGACGTCCCTGACACAAAACGCTTCCCATCCCTTGAATTTGCCTATGAAGCCTGCCGCAGAGGTGGTACCCTGCCTGCTGTTATGAATGCGGCCAACGAAATTGCCGTGGAAGCTTTTCTTAAAGAATGTATCAGCTTTGCCGATATTTTTACCCTGGTGAGCAGGGTTATGGGAACCCATACCTGCATTGACAATCCTGAGCTTTCAGGTATTATTGAGGCTGATCGTTGGGCCAGAGAGAAAGCACAATCCCTGATCCAAAGTCTTGCGTAATAAATTTTAGGAAAATCGATATGGGGTATTCCCTTTTTGCTTTTATCATTGTTATTGGCGTATTGGTTTTTGTCCATGAACTGGGTCATTTCCTTGTTGCCCGGGCCTGCGGTGTGGGGGTTGAGGTTTTTTCCCTGGGTTTTGGACCAAAAATTTTGAAAATTAAACGGGGAATGACCGATTATTGTATCTCAGCCATTCCATTGGGCGGATACGTTAAAATGACCGGAGAGGAGCCCGGTGCTGCCCAGGTCCTGGATGAAAAAAACCGTCATCTCTCCTTTACCCATAAAAGCGTGGGGAAAAGGGCGCTGATCGCTGCTGCCGGTCCGGCATTTAATTTTTTTCTGGCCATCGTGATTTTTTACCTTTTATATCAAACCTGCGGCATGTACATGGGACTGCCCCAGGTGGGCCAGGTGGTGGAGAATTCTGCGGCCATGGCTGCAGGTATTAAGAAAGGGGATGTCATCAAGGAAATTGACAGCTTACCGGTTCAGTCTTTTGAACAAATTTCCCAGATTGTCTCAAAAAGTGAAGGCAAGCCCCTGGCTATTCTTCTTGAACGGGAAGGAGAAGTCCGCTCCGTTATGATTACACCCCGGACCCGGGAAGAAAAGAACCTGTTTGGTGAAACCGTCAACCGGTTTGTGATTGGTATTATCGGCACCGGAGAAACCTTTCACCATCCCTTAAACCCTCTTGACGCGGCTGTCCGCGCCGTATCCGATACCTACGGGATGGTGAAGCTGACACTTTTGTCCGTGGTGAAAATGTTCACGGGGGCAGTGTCTGCCGACAATCTGGGCGGTCCCATCATGATTGCCAAGATGGCCGGGGACCAGGCCCGGGCCGGGTTTGAAAATTTTGTGTGGTTTATTGCACTCATCTCTGTAAACCTTGGGATCATCAATCTGTTACCCATCCCGGTTTTGGATGGGGGACATCTTTTATTTTTAAGTATTGAGGCGGTTAAAGGCAGTCCTGTCAGCACCCGGGTGCGGGAGAAAATGGTTCAGTTCGGGGCAGCTGTGCTGATGACTTTAATGATTTTTGTCTTTTATAACGACATAGTCAAATTATTCAACGGTGGATTACAATGATTTCCAACATCGAAATCACGTTAAAGCAGGATTTGAGGGATGCCGAAGGCCAGTCCCTGGTGAAAAAGGCCAATGCCTATTTCGGTATTAAAATGGATGATGCCCGCTGCATCAATATCGTGACCGTGGAGTCTGATTTGGATGAGCAGGAACTGGAAACCATACGCCGGGAGGTGTTTACCAATCCTGTGATTCAGGAATCCAGCCTTGCGCCGCTGGATATTGATTTTCATTTTTGCATCTGGGTGGGGTTTCGTCCAGGGGTTCGGGACAATGCAGGGGCCACGGCTGTGGAAGCGGTCAGGGATCTTCTTAAAAAAGATTTTTTGCCCCATGAGAATATTTATACATCTAAACGGTACTGCCTGACCGGCAATGATCTGACCCGGGAAGATGCTGAAAAGATCGCCGGTCAGATTCTGTCCAACAGTATCATCCAGCAGTACAAAGTGTTTGGTAAAGACGAATGGGACAAAAAGATCGGGGCGAATGTAAAACCTGCCAAGGTTGTTTTAAATCATACGCCCGGCTTTGATACCATGGATATTGATACTGATGAGATCCTTGCCCAAATTTCTCATGAGCGCAGTCTGTCGCTCAATCCCAGGGATATTCCTGTGATCCGGGGATATTTTCTGGATGCAAAGGTTCTTGAAGAGCGCGCGCAGATGGGGTTGTCAAAGCCCACGGATGTGGAGCTTGAATATATTTCCCAGTCCAGGTCAGACCATTGCTGTCACAACACGTTTAATGGCATTTTCAAGTATACGGACACGGAAACCGGTGAAATCACGGTTGAAAATTCGTTGTTTAAAACCTATATCAAAACCCCCACCCTGGCCTTGAAAGATACCAAAGACTGGGTGGTTTCCGTGTTGTGGGACAATGCCGGTGTGGGATCTTTTGATGATGAGAACAACTATGTCATCACAGGAGAAACACATAACTCTCCTTCCAATATGGAAGCCTACGGCGGTGCCATCACAGGAATTGTGGGGGTTTACCGTGATCCCATGGGCACAGGCCTTGGTTCCAAGCTGTTCATGGGCAGTTTCGGATTCTGCGTGGGAGATATCAATTATAATGGCCCGCTAAAGCCTCCTCTTCACCCCCGGCGTCTGCTTGACGGCATTATTGAAGGTGTCAAGGACGGCGGAAATAAAAGCGGGGTGCCCACGACTTTTGGTCAGACCCTGTTCAATCCCGGCTACATGGGCAAATCCCTGGTTTTTGTCACCGCTTTGGGGATTATGCCTAAAACCGTGAATGGTAAGCCAAGCCATGAAAAAACCACTTCCCCGGGCGAGCTGATCATCATGAGCGGCGGTCGTGTGGGCAAAGACGGCATCCACGGGGTCACGGCCTCCTCCAGGAGTTTTTCCGAGAACACCCCTGCCGGGCATGTCCAGATCGGCGATCCCTATACCCAGAAAAAGATGCATGATTTTCTGCTGATATGCCGGGATGAAGGGTTGATCACCTTTATTACGGACAATGGGGGCGGTGGGTTGTCCTCTTCCGTGGGCGAATCGGCCATGCTCTCCAACGGGTGTGAGGTCTGGCTGGATAAAGTGCCCTTGAAATATGAGGGCCTTGACATGTGGGAAATCTGGATTTCCGAATCCCAGGAGCGCATGACCATTGCCATTAAGCCCGAAAATCTGGACCGGTTCATGGAATTGTCTGATCTCCATGAGGTTGAATCCACAGTCATTGGTAAATATACGGATTCCGGCAAGCTGCATATCAAGTACAAAGACCAGACCTGTGCTTACGTGGATATGGATCTTCTGGACAAAGGATTTCCGGCCTGGGAATTTGATGCGGTCTGGACGCCGCCCGGGGCCCGGGGGCTGACAGAACCCGTTATTTCGACACCAACAAATTTTAACGCCCTGCTTGAACAGATGCTGGCCAGGCCAAATATCTGCGCCAAGGAGTGGATCATCCGCCAGTACGACCACGAGGTTCAGGGCGGCTCCGTGATCAAGCCCCTGGTTGGCATCAAACGCAACATCCCCACGGATGCGTCGGTGACCCGGCCTGTGCTGACCAGCGAGCGCGGACTTGCCTTTTCCCAAAGTATTCTGCCCTGGTACTCAAAAATTGATGCCTATCATATGATGGCCTGTACCATTGATGAGGCGGTTCGTCGACTCATTGCCGTGGGTGGGTCGCTGGACCATATCGGCGGCGTGGATAATTTCTGCTGGCCGGATATCGGATATGACGCATTCTCCAATCCGGACGGGAAATTCAAGGCTGCCCAGCTTGTCCGGGCCTGCCGGGCCCTGAAAGATGCCTGCATGGCCTATGGGATTCCACTGCTTTCTGGGAAGGACTCCATGTATGTGGACGGCCATCTGGAAGGGGCGTTTGGTGAGCGCATCAAAGTGTCAGCCCTTGAGACGGTTCAGTTCTCCGCCGTATCCCTGGTTTCCGATGTCAGCCGTTGTGTGACCCTGGAACCCAAAACAGCGGGCGATTTTGTTTATGTGCTGGGCAGCACCGGGGATGAACTGGGAGCATCGGAATATTACGAAATGTTCGACAAAACCGGTCTTAATGTGCCCTTGGTTGACTTTTCAAAGTTTAAAACTTTGTATAAGGCCCTGGAAAAAGCCATTGAAACCGAACTGGTTGCCTCCTGCCATGCTGTGGGACGCGGCGGTTTAGGCATTCACTTCAGTCTTGTGGCAATGGGCGGGGGGCTTGGCCTTGACATTGATCTGGCCCGACTGCCCCTGACGGACAATCTGCCACTTTCCAGTGAAAAAGCCTTATTTTCGGAGTCTGCGGGACGGTTCATTGTTACTGTGGCGCCGGATAAAAAACAAACCTTTGAAAAATTGTGCAAGGGACTGCCCTGCGCATGCATCGGCATGGTAACTGACAGCCATGACCGGCTCAAAATTGCAGCCAACGCTCACTCTGTGGCAGATTTGCCGGTTGCAAGCCTTGATTCGGCATTTAACAAGACCTTTGGAGATAAGATATGAGCGGCACAAGCGCTGTAAAAGCCCTTATACTTACGGGATTTGGCCTGAACTGTGATTATGAAACCGCCTTTGCCTTTGAAAAGGCCGGTGCCTGTGCCCACCGGGTGCATATTAACGCCTTGATCAGAGGCGATGTCCGGTTGGCGGATTTTCAGATTCTTGCATTCGGCGGAGGCTTTTCCTGGGGGGACGACCATGGGGCAGGGGTGATTCAGGCCCTGAAACTGAAGAACAATATCGGTAAAGACTTATTGGACTTTGTAGATGCCGGCAAGTTGGTTATCGGTATCTGCAACGGGTTCCAGGCTCTTGTGAATTTAGGTCTTTTACCCGGACTGGACCAGGATTATACCCGCAGATCCGTTGCCCTTACCTATAATGACTGTGGTAATTTCAGGGACCAGTGGGTCCGGCTTGTGCCTGATGCAGACAGCCCCTGTGTGTTTACAAAAGGACTGGGTGTATCTGACTATCCGGTACGCCATGGTGAAGGAAAGGTTGTTGCCGAAACCGAAGTTATTGAACGCCTTGTGGCCAACCGCCAGGTGGTGTTCCGGTATGCAGATGCCAATGGTACACCGGCAAACGGCGCCTTTCCGGCCAATCCCAATGGGTCCCTGGATGATATCGCGGGGATCTGTGATCCGACAGGGCGAATATTCGGTCTGATGCCCCATCCCGAAGGATACAATCATTTTGGCAACCATCCGGACTGGCCCAGGCAGAAAGCTGCGGCAACGCGCCAGGGAAAATCCCTTGAAGAGACCATCACCACCGGGATCCGGCTGTTTGAAAACGGTGTGAACTATATGGCATGACCATGGCCGTTGATATTGCTTTTTTTCTTGGAACCCTGAAGCAGGAGGTTGAGACCTACCAGGTGCCGGTGGTGGAACTGATTGCGGTCCAGAGCCGCTCTGCCTTTAAAGTACTTGTGGCCACCATCCTGTCTGCAAGAACCAAAGATGAAGTTACGGCGGTTGCCGCACGGCGACTGCTGGAAAAGGCCCCGGACCCTGAAGCGTTAAAGGCGCTTTCGATTTCTCAGATTCAGGAACTGATTTTTCCCGTGGGGTTCTACAAGTCCAAAGCGCAATATTTATCAAAACTGCCCGAAGCCCTGGACGCCTTCCAGGGACAAGTACCCGATGAGATTGACGCCTTAGTGACACTTCCGGGTGTAGGGCGTAAAACCGCCAATCTGGTCAGGGCCGTGGCCTTTGATAAGGATGCCATCTGTGTGGACACCCATGTACACCGGATCATGAATATCTGGGGGTATGTAAAAACAAAAACCCCCCTGGATACGGAAAAAGCATTAAGAAAAAAGCTGCCGAAGAAATTCTGGAAAGAGGTGAATCGAATTTTGGTTACCTTTGGCCAGGGAACATGCCGCCCGGTTGGCCCCCATTGTTACCGCTGTGTGCTTGAAAAACACTGTCCCCAAATCGGGGTGAAACCGGCAAAATCGCCTAAGAAAGAATAAAAACATAATCTGATGGATGACGTCAAAAAAAGCCTTGACCTGGGACGAGCCGCGGCAGGGCAATTGTCATCCCTTACTGAACAGCGCCTTAATAATATGCTTGACCATGGCCGGATTTTCTTTAAGTCTGCGGGTGGAATAGCCAAACCATTCTTCACCAAAAGGCACGTAAACCCGCATCCTGTGACCGTTTTGAACAAGCTCCCGGCGCTTTTTGGGTGTGACGCCGTAAAGCATTTGAAATTCATATTTGTCCTTTGGGACCTGGTATTTGTCGATCAGGGCAAGGGCTCCCTGGATCAGGGGGGTGTCATGGGTCGCAATGGCCGCATAGACATTGTTTTTAAACATGAATTCAAGGTCTTCAAGAAAGTGGGCATTAATCTCGTGGTAATCCTTATATGCGATGGCTGCCGGTTCCACATAGATTCCCTTGACCAGTCTGAAGTTCAACGCTGCATCGTCGCGACGTAAATCCAGCATGGATTCAAGGTCGCTTAAGGTGCGTTTCAGGTAGGCCTGGAGCACCAGACCTATGTTTCGGGGAAATTCCTGTTTAAGCCGGCGGAAGATATCAATGGCACCATCTACACAGGGGGAATCTTCCATGTCAATACGGACAAAATTGCCATGGGATGCTGCTTCGGCTGTAAGTTCCCGCATGTATTCAAAGCATGTTTTCTTATCGATCATAAGACCGAACATGGTGGGTTTCAGGGAACAGTTGCCGTCAATTCCTGCGGCTTCAATAGTGCGGATAAGGGCAAGGTAGGCATCCCGGTTCTCTGCTGCCTGGGGCATGGTCTTGACAAATTTACCAAGAATGTCCAGGGTCACCATAATATTTTCCCGGTTCAAGGCTTTTGAAGCGTTAATGGCGTCCCGGGTGGTTTCGCCTGCGATATAACTTTTTGAGAACCGCCAGATTAATTGGGGTGGAAAATAGGGCAGGGTATGGCTGATTATTTTATGTAACATCTTGTTATCCTGTTTTTTTGTTCATGGAACATATACCCGTGATCCAGGCCAATGCCTTTGGCATGGCATATGGTACGTTGTTGCTTGTATTTGTTAGCCTTTGTCTGGGGAAAAATTTGGAAATTTCTTTTTCTCTGTAATATATCGGATCTTTAGTTTTTTGTTCTCTGTTTGTCTAATCGTGGCTCTTTGGTACCTATCTGACCTTGATCGGAATCATGGGGGGGACAAGGTGTCCTATGCCATCACCGTGGTACCGGTAGTGGCGCTTACTATTCTTACCTTTACAGAAGGCTATGTCTGGACTATTCCGGTCATGGCGGGATTGAGCTTTGTTCTGGCCCGGGAACCTTCTTGATGTCATATTTCAAATGGTTCATACAGAGTATAAAGTATAATTTTCCCTCAACAGAAGACGGAGCGTACCACAATATGTTGTGCCAGGCACAACTTCTTGAAAAGTGATCATTTATAGACAAAGTCAACAGGTGAATATACTGCACTCTTTGCAAACAAACTACTCAATTTAGATATTTGAAATCATACTCATGAAAGGGTTTAGGGTCAGCTTTCACTAAAGTAAATGATTTCATGAACCGCCACTTTTGCCTGGTGTCTTAACTCTTCCATCAATAGCAAACGCAGAGGCTCATGAAATTTATGATTGGGCTATGATAGACTATCGTGCTTCTATTGTAAAATCGAACCTTCCTGAAATTGGATTTCTAGAAACCACAACGTCTGCTACTGGTATCATGCTGTTATTACCAGCAGAACCTCTGTAAGAATTTAAAATTTTGGAATAGGTTGCTTCAGCACTGGGTGTTTTCACAGTTAACGTCGCTACTTCAGGTGAATAGCCGTAATAATAGTTTACACCAAAACGGTAACGTCCAATGGCAGATGCATTGTCAACCAAATCTTGACAAGAAACATAGTAATGTTCCGGGCCATATCCATTGGTATCGTCAACGTCGAGGTAGCCAAATTGTCCCTGTTTTGACGCATAATATACATGCCTACCTGTCGGCTCGTAGATGTGTAGATCTACATCAGGATTGCTCCCCCATGTAAGAGTTACTGTAATAGTTCCTTGCTCAGCGGATGTTGGCGGATCAGGTAAAAGATTTTCACTATTGATGATACCATTAATTATGAAATATTTGGCGGATGGATCAACAAGATAGGCTTTTTTAAAACCATGTGATAGCCAATCTGAATCGTTGTCCCATGGCCAAGGGGAGTTAACATTATCCGAGTCGTTTGATGCTAAAGGAGGTAAAAGACCGACTAATGCTTTCCCTGCCTCAACACCAGCAATAACCAAATCATCACTAAAGCGAATATGCCCTACTAAGCTTTTTCGAACAATAGATTCTGGGCTTGCAACCGGAACTATTGTGAAATAATTTTGCTCGCTGGAGCTAAGACGTTGAAAAGACCAATTTGCAAATATATTCCCTTGCGAATGGGCAACTAAGATTACCTTTTTACCTTCCCCAATGTCTGACTTGTATGAACTAACATGGTTGTTAACATCATCAATACTACTAGTTGGAGCGATCATTTCCTGAATAGTTCGGTTTGTTAAAAAATCATTAAACTCCTGCACAATACTGTCTGGCAATAGGCTTAATATATAAGTATCCCGAAGAAGAAAAGCGACAAGAAGAGTAGGCCAATTATCGCCTAAAGTTTGTCTTGCAGCTTCAATTATATCAGTAATGGTTCCGCTTGAATTATTAAATGCCAACTTAAACTCATAATCTTGTTGCTCATTTGGATCATCTAAGTTCGCCATGAATATCGACATAAGCTTAATTGTGCTAGTGTTTGCCTCGCCATATGTCGCAATCCCACGACCAACACCATTACCAAAATATACAGTCGATAAAGTTGGGCTACATAAATCTTCAGCAAACACATGAAATGTGGAAATAAAAACCAAGATAATTGTTAAAAGGAAGATTATTTTTTTCATACCCTTTAGCCTCCGGTAGGTTTAATTGTCAAGTGCATCTATGTCGAAAGAACAGCTTGTCTTCCATTCACTCAAAGGACGAATTGGAAATACCTTGCCTGATATTCTTGTTTCATGAGATAGCCAAGCGTCTAATCTTTCTGGCGTGTCAACAGCTTTACTTTGCACACTCTTCCATTCTTGATTTTCAGAATCTATATATTCTAAACATTCCATTGAACGACTAAAAGAATTTGCTGCATTCATAGATTCTTGCTCTGTTGTTGCTATAATTCCTTGTTGGAGTGATTGTGCTAATTGATTAAGGGCTTCTCTTTTTTTTTGTGAGGTGCCAAAATTGACATCTATATATATTTCTAAATCATCACGTATTCCATTCGTATTTGAATCCACACCTTCTAACGTAACCTTACCCATGTCACCTGGGTCTGGAGGAAGTGTTCCATCATTTGCCAAAACTAATAAAATTGCAGTAAATTTAAGATTGTTAGGGTTGTGGAACTTTATCCTGAAATTTTGAATGGACTGTCCGGATGGCAATCCACTTGAATCTAATTGCAAATCTAACATAGGTTTCCCATCTGGCGAAAGGCTTGTAGCATTGTAGACTGACACACTATCTGGAAGTCCTGAAACTACAAGGAACATTGGAGACTCGAGATTGTTACTGCCAACATTGTTGATAGACACTAATCCATCAAAAGTTTTTGTGGCACGATTATAAACAAGTGGTGAGCGATCAACGACTACTTGACTGGTAACATTCATAAGCGCTGCATGTGCTGGCAAGTAGGCAAACAATGTTAATGAAAATATTCCCCATTTTAAGAATTTCTTTTTTTTTGGAATAAAGATAAAGATACCTATTGATATCAATAGTAATGTATTTGGTTCAGGAACAGGGTTCGATTCTTCTGTTACGGAAAGGTTGAATCCATCTGGCTCATAAATCTCTTGCCCTAAAAGACTTAAAATAAACAAAGAATCCGTACCTCTTGGATCTGCTGTTGAAAAGAGTGGAAAAAAGTTTGAATCAGTTATAGAAAGAACCAAACTATCTGGGAACCCTAATCCACTCGGATCTATAAAATTTGCATTTACTTGAAAAGAAAAACCAGAATACACATCATCAAGATCAAAATATAGAGAGGATAGTAGTTCCGTATCGGTGAAGAAGTATTCACCTGGTATTGTTTCAGTTACTGAACCTTCAAATTGGAATGGGCTTACAGAGAAATTACTAATAGTAGCAGTGCTTCCTGAAAAACCATCACCGTCGATAAAATCAATAATGACAATACCAGGTGTAGGTATCCCAGCAACTGCTGACTGCAATTCGACAGATAATGTGGTCGCATAGCCCTCAGTATAAAAAATTACAAAAAATAGAAACATTAAAAATCCAGAAAATCTCCAATTTTTCATCTTTTCTCCTTTCTTGGTTAAATAAAAAACTTCATTAATCAATAGTTCGGGCAGTTTTTAGCCCATTGAATCGAGAAATTCCCGCTATACAGCTATTTATTTGAAACTCAGCCTACACGTTGAGTTTAAATAATTATTTGGAGTCCATCAAAACCTTGATAACAGTGCCTTTCGACCGTTCAAAAACTGTCCGAAGTATTGATTAGTATCGAACAGCTCAAAACCAGTGGTAAAAACAAAAAAAGCCGAGCTGCTTTCATTAAAAACGAGGCAACCCGGCTATCTAAATCATAGACCCTATGGCTTTCCGTTTCTGCATCTGTGCAGAATTGGCTTTTCTATTTGTCTATATTCGGTGCTCTCTTTTACAAAATATCCTCCGAAGAACTGTCATCAACATTAAAAATCAAATACAACATACAACTACTTAGACAAATCAATTTACTATCTTAGCAAAAACGATACCGTGATGTGAAATTCATTTTTTTTCTTTTGACTGAGCCCAGAATTGCCATGATATTTCATGTTATTCAAAATAATTACCAAATTATTATCTTATCCTTTCCCGCGAAATTAATCGGAAAAAAATAGGGGTTTCCCTTAGGAAATAAAAGTGACAGTCATGACCCAGTTGTGAAAAAAAAGTGACAATGTGAAAAAAAAGTGGCATTTTTTAGGTCTTGCTAACTTTTTTAAAGACGTTTTTAGGGTTTGTGAGAGGAGAGCAAAATGGTATGATTGAATACTTTTTTCAAATTATCTATCCACCACATTTATTGTGCTGTGAAACGCCAAGAATAAATTTAATTTGGAGATAAACCCTATTTTTTAATGCGATTGCCCTGCTCAAGGCGTTAAGTTCAGGTTGCATAGCTCACGCCTTCTGTGTTAATTTACCGGATTATGAAACAGTATATCATAGACGGCTTTACGCTTAAGGATTACATAGCTTTAAAACAGTATTTTGACACCTATCTTGAGGCTGCCACCGTGGGCGGGATCTATTGGCTTGAGCTGGATTCGGGTGTTTTGACAGAAACCCAGGCCTCCCATAAGGCCTGCGGGCCCCATGTGTTTGCCCTGATGCTGGAAGAAAATGCCCTCTTCTGTGAGCTGTTGGTAAGAATTAAAACCAATATCAGGTGTGATTGTATGGGCTACGCCACGGTTGAGCAGCGCAACTGGCTGGTTGACTGGGCAGACGCCGTTCTTGAAAAGCTGTCCATTTGTGTTTGATATCGGTTCCGGATAATTTACATGCTTAAACTCATACCCCTTGGAGGGCTTGGTGAAATCGGCCTTAACATGATGGTGGTGGAGTATAATGATGTTATCTTCATCATTGACGCAGGCATCATGTTCCCTGAAGACCATATGCTGGGCGTGGATATTGTTATCCCGGCCATGGATTACCTTCGGGAGAATATGGATAAAATCGAATTCATTATCCTGACCCATGCCCATGAAGACCACATCGGGGCCTTGCCCTACCTTTTGCGCGAAATCCGTCTGCCGGTATATGGTACGGCCTTTACTCTGGAGATTGTGCGCAACAAGCTCATTGAGTTTGATCTCAACACCCATGTGGATCTTAATCTGGTCAACCCGGGAGAGGTGCTGACCATTGAACCCTTTGACATAGAGTTTATCCGGGTCAGCCATTCCACCATTGACGGTGTGGGGATGGCCATCACAACCCCTGAAGGCGTGGTGGTACATACCGGAGATTTCCGCATCAGCCATTCCGCCGATATCATGAAAAATACCGATATCTCAAGTTTTGCCCGTTTCGGCGAAAAGGGCGTGCTGGCGCTGCTCTCCGACTCTACCAATGTGGAAGTAGAGGGGTATGCCATGTCTGAGCAGGAGGTGGCAAAAAATTTGGGAGAACTGGTTGAAGCCTCCCCCGGACGGGTGATTGTTGCGCTTTTTGCATCTAATGTGTTCCGGATTCAGCAGGTGATTGATATTGCCAGGCACAACAACCGCCGGGTCATATTCAATGGCCGCAGTATGGAGCAGATTACGGATGTGGCCATGCGCTTAGGGTATCTTGACTGTCCGCCGGGACTGGTGGTGGATATCAAACAGATTCATAAGCTTGGGGACCATGAAGTGGTGATCATCACCACAGGTACCCAGGGGGAGCCTATGTCTGCTCTGGCCCGAATGGCCTCGGGCGTTCACAAGCACATCAATGTCCGCAAAGGGGATACCGTGATTTTGTCGAGCAAACATATCCCCGGAAACGAAAAAGCCATTGCCGGCATTATCAACAAGCTTTATCGAAGGGGCGCGGATGTAGTTTATTCCAAGATCGCCCAGATTCATGCGTCGGGTCATGCCCACCAGGAAGAGCTTAAGATGATGATCAACCTGACAAGACCTAAATACTTTATTCCCATCCACGGCGAATACAGGCATCTTGTGATGCATGCAAGGCTTGCCGAAAAATTGGGAATGCCTCGAAGTAACGTGATTGTCGCTGAAAACGGTCAAGTCATCGCCTTTGATGGGGAAAACGGGGGCAGGATTGAAGACCGGGTGCAGACCGGCCGGATTCTTGTGGATGGAAAAGGTATCGGTGATGTGGGGCGCTCCGTGCTTAAAGAGCGCCGGGAACTGTCCGAAGGCGGTCTTGTGGTGGTGACCATGATTATTGACGAGGAGACAGGGGTGGTACTGTACGGACCGGAACTGATTTCCAAAGGGTTTGTATTTGATTCCGCCACAGGCTACCTTGTGGACGATGCCCAGTGCGTAATCCTGGAGATTGTTGAAGAGATTGAAGCCGGGATTGAGTGCCGGGTGGAACTGATTCGAAAAAAACTGCAGCGGGCGCTCAAACAGTATTTTGCCTTTGCCATAAATCGCAGGCCCTTGATTGTACCCATTATTATCGAAGTATGAAAAAAGAACTGTTCGGCGTCTTTTTAATATTTTTGATTATCCTGACATCGGTAAGTCTTTTTTCATACCATGCTGCCGATCCGTGTGTGGGTAATCATTTCTTTACCTTCCCACACCATGTGAACAATCAGTTCGGCCTGATCGGAGCACATGTTGCCGGGTTGTTTATCTATTTGTTTGGTATTGGTTCCCTGTGGGTACCATTGATTCTTTGTCTTTTAGGTCTGTGGCTTATCAGAAAAAAATCCCGGAAAGAGATCGGGTTGACCCTTGCAGGGGGAGTGATCCTGATAATCTCCACGGGTAGTATTCTTTTCCTGTTTAGTGAAACCTATGCGTTTTCCGACACCACGATTTCTGCCGGCGGAAAAGTGGGCGATTGGCTTGCGGGGTTTTTGCTCAAATATGCCAATATCACCGGCTGTGTCATATTTCTATGTTTTTTTGTGCTGGTGGGCGGTATGCTGGTTACCGGCATTTCATTAAAAGCGGTGCTTGATGTTATCTGGTACTGGTTGATTCGGCTTTCCCTGACAATCAAGCAGGAGATGGCCGAAGGTGTAGGGTATTTAAGGCAAATCCTGGAAAACAAAAGAGAGCAGAGAAAAGCAGCCGGGTTTGTTTGGGCCGAAAAATTAAAAGCCTTGACTGTTCTGCCAAGATCCGATGAAAAAGATGGTGGGGATGATGTTGAGGCTGATATTCATGTGCCCGATTTTTTTTCTGAGCCGGGAATAGACGCAAATCTGAGCCCCAAAAAGATTAATGCCCCCATGCCCCGTTCCGGCAAAGTCTCTTCACCCCCAAAAAAATCCGAGTCCGAAAAATTCGTTGGTCCCACGATTGTGGAAGTGGCAACTGATGACAAAGAGTATGTGGCGGACCCCTCCATAAACGATATCCGGGAAAAGCGCAATTTTATTCTGCCTGGTTTGTCTTTTCTGGATGAGAAACAAAAACTTCGCAGGCAGATCGACACCGATGAACTCCAGAACAAGGCAAGCATCTTGAAGAAAAAGCTGGAGGATTTCAATGTCAAGGGCGAAGTGGTGGAAATTCTTCCTGGTCCTGTTATCACCACATTTGAATATCGTCCGGCGCCCGGCATCAAATTGTCAAAAATTGTAGGGCTCTCCGATGATCTTGCCCTTGCCCTTGCGGCCATTTCCATCCGCATTGTCGCCCCTATTCCGGGCCGGGATGTGGTGGGCATTGAGATTCCCAATGATGAGCGTGAATTGGTAAATTTACGGGAAATGATCGCATCCAAGGAGTTTGTTCAGTCCAAATCCTTACTGACCCTTGGCCTTGGAAAGGATCTTCTTGGTCAGCCCGTGGCCACCAAGATGGATAAAATGCCCCACCTGCTCATTGCCGGGGCCACCGGTACGGGTAAAAGTGTGGGGCTCAATTCCATGATCATCAGTTTGCTGTACAAAGCCACCCCCGATGAGGTCAAACTGATTATGATTGACCCCAAACGTATTGAACTTTCGGTGTATAATGATATTCCTCACCTGATCACCCCTGTGGTCACGGATATGAAGAAAGCCACCAATGCACTTTTCTGGGCTGTCCGGGAAATGGACCGCCGGTATGAGCTGCTGGAATTGTCGGGCTTAAGAAATATCAAGCAGTTCAATGAGATGGTTGACGAACGGCTCCGGGATATTTCACCGGACACCTCGCCCGAGGATATTGTGCTTCCCGGTGGTCTTCCCCTGGAGAAATTGCCCTTTATTGTGGTGATCGTGGACGAACTCGGGGATCTGATGATGGTGGCTTCAAAAGACGTTGAATATGCCCTGACACGCCTTGCCCAGATGGCCCGGGCCGCAGGTATCCATCTGATCATAGCCACCCAGCGTCCATCTGCCGACGTACTCACCGGCACAATCAAGGCTAATTTTCCCACCCGGTTATCTTTTCAAACCTCTTCAAAAATTGACGGCAGGATTATCATTGACCAGGGGGGACCTGAAAGCCTGCTTGGCAACGGAGACATGTTGTTCTGCCCTCCCGGCACAGGAAAGCTCATGCGTATCCAGGGCGCCTTTATTTCCGAAAAAGAGATCGCCCGGATCACATCCTTTCTTAAAGATCAACGCCGCCCTGATTATAACGAAGAGGTGGTTCAGGGTGATGACGACGGCCAGGAAAAAATGTTTGACGAATCCGAATATGATGAAAAATATGACGAGGCTGTGGCCTTGGTAACCAAGGATCGACAGGCCTCCATTTCCTATGTCCAGCGTCGGTTGCGAATCGGTTACAATCGGGCTGCCCGGCTCATTGAGATGATGGAACATGAAGGCATTGTCGGACCCCAGATCGGTTCCAAGCCCCGGGAAATATTGGTGAGAAGTTATGATGAGGAAAAGATTTCATGACCCGCCCGCTTGATTTTGAATTTTTAAATACCATCAAGGGATTTATGGATGATGATGAGGCCCTGCGTTTATATGATCTTTCCCTGGCTGCTTCTATGATTGGTCCGGTGCTTGAAATCGGTTCATATTGCGGGCGGTCTGCCGCCATTATCGGTTCTGCCTGCAAACAGAACAACGGCATTTTATTTTCCATAGACCATCATGCAGGTTCCGAAGAACAGCAGCCGGGCGAACAATATTTTGATCCTGACCTATACGATGCGCAAACTTTAAGCGTCAATACCTTTCCGTTGTTTCGTCAGACGCTTTTCCGTGCAGGCTTGGAAGATACGGTGGTGCCCATTGTCTGTGCCTCCAAGACAGCAGGCCGCATGTGGAAGACACCGCTTTCCATGGTGTTTATCGACGGTGGGCACTCTTTTGAAGCAGTGCATACGGACTTTTTGACCTGGGCCCCCCATATTATCCCGGCCGGATTTCTGGTCATTCATGATATATTTTTCAATCCCGAAGAAGGGGGGCAGCCCCCACGCCAGGTGTATGAAGAGGCCCTGGCAACCGGGCATTATGAGGTGCTTGAGATGACCGGAACTTTAGGCGTATTGCGGGTGAAAGGTTAGAGTCCTTTTTTACGCTTTTTCATTTTTTCCAGTGTGGTTTTAAATTCTTCACACGGATCTTCATAGGAAACCCGCTGGGTGAACCACAGATAATCGGCAGGGGGCATCGGATCAAACCCTTCAAGGGACAGGGGTTTTAAATAGTGCGATAGCTCCGCAGGTTCTCTTTCTATTTCCGTTATGGCCAAATTTGTCTGGACGGCATTTGGTTTCAAGTGATGTACCCGGTCCATGAGACCTAAACCATACTCAGTATGGCCTGCACCTATGATGATGACAACAGGGCCTGTTTTTCGTCCTGCCTTATCGTGGTCTTGGGTTTGCATGGCATTGAACAGTTCAACCACGGACAAGGCCATCCGGTCATTGCGGGCTACCCAGGTATCATATAACCGGTCCGTCATTCGGCCATGGTCCATGCCGCAATGAACCGATACAAAAACCGATTTCATGTGCGATTCATATGCTGAGTTTGAAAGTCCGGTGGAAAACAGCTGCTGTAATTCAATGGGGGACAGGCCCTCAAGCCCTTTTCGGGTAATCCTGCGTTTTTGGGTGGCGGAGAGGTCAAGGCCTGCGGCTGGAAAGTCATTATCTGCCGCAAGCTTTATCAAATCCCAGTAGTATCCCCACATGGTGTCGGATTGGGTTTTCCATCCCAGTTTGTTCCTGATTCGTTGTTCAACGGCTTTTTCCATTTTCGGTGAATGCGCTTTTTTGCCGGCATCTACCAGATTAAGCAGCAACGGGGTCTCCTGGTATGAAAAAAATTCAAAGCCAAGGATTGGCGCCTGCCCCTGGTCAATGAGGGCTTGGATAATCCGGTGCTGGATGGCATGGTGCATGGGATTATCATGCTTTTCGGACAGATAGATGAGATCACTGTGGAGCAGCGTCTCCATAAGGCCGGCAAAACGGACAGGCTCCCCGGTGTCTCCTTTGACCACGGTGCCGATTAACGGATCATCGCGCATGACGATTTTGGACGTTGTGGCACAACCGCATAACAGACAAAGCACGGACCCAAGCACAGGGAAAATCAGACGTTGCATAATTTCCTCGTAAAAACGCTATTTAATTTCCGTCCAACAGCCGTCCAAGGCCGCCTAAGACAGAACCTTCTCCTTTAGATGAACCCCCGGCGCTTGGCGCATGGCTGATGATACGGTCTGCCAGGCGGGAGAAGGGCAAGCTTTGCAAATAAACGCTGCCATGTCAACGGGAATAATTTTTCCAGGATAGGGTGCGGAAAAGGCCACTCGTTTTTTGTCATGTGCCTGGTTGGTGAAATGGGTAAGAAACAGGCTTTCACCGGTGAGCGCCCGTTTGTCTGCGCCAAAGAGTTTGCCCATAAGCCCTTTGTCCGCTTCAGAGCCGTCTCCCATTTTTGCTTCAAATGCGATGCCCTGCTCCATCCAGTTCATGGCACCGGCCTCCGCAATCACGGTTTCGCCGGGATCCAGCCCCACCTCAACGGCCTGCATGTCATCCCCGAAAATTTGGTAATCCACTTCATGGCATTGCATCGGTTAACTCCTTTAAGCCTATTATGATGAAAGATTGCGCCTTGTTGGGCAGGCAGATAATATTTTTGATATGGCAGGCAGTATATCAGATATATCTGTTCTTTTTCCATTAAAAAGTCATCCAAAATATAATTGGGGGTCACAGTAAAATTCAATTTTACTGTGACCCCCAATTATTGGCGGAGAAGGAGAGATTCGAACTCTCGGTACAAGTTTCCCCATACACTCGCTTAGCAGGCGAGCACCTTCGGCCACTCGGTCACTTCTCCACATTTTTTTTGGCGGAGGAGGTAGGATTCGAACCCACGAGGCTTTAACACCTAACGGTTTTCAAGACCGCCGCCTTCAGCCGCTCGGCCACTCCTCCAAAATTTAACCCGATTAATATAGCATCTTGACACGGGCGGGTCAATTAAAAAGTTTGTTTAATTCCGGGAGGGATTTAAGGGATAGATTTAAATTATTGACACGGGAATTGGTTGGGCTATATTAAGAAGTTTCAAGTTAATGGATGATAACAGGAGAACCCAATGAAACAGAAAATCAGGTTTGAAAAAAATATAGCGGACAATATACTGACGGTTCTTGAATCTGCCGAGGTGGATCCCGGTGTAATTTTGCCTTTGCATGAAGAAGACTATGCCCTTGACGTCATTAGTGCGGCATGCAAAGAGGGATTTCAGGCGTTTCTTAACGTATTTCGCCGTCGCAGTTTTTTTCCCACCAGGGAGCTGTCCGAAAAGTTGTTTGAAAATGCTACTGAATTTTTTGCCGATCCTGAATCGGATAAGATGGTCATTGAGTATAATGATGTGGACACATTGCCCGGCGAAGAGGATTTTTCCCTTGAAGACGATGATGTTGAGCTGGATGCACTGTTAGATGAAGATGGGGACACCAAGGAAGACGAGATGAAAGAAATTGATTCCGAGGACGATACCCCTAGATTCACCCCTGAAGATACCTCTGAACACGAGAATTAATCCTTTATGAAAACAAAAATTAGAACCATCCTCCTGGATGCGGCCCGTACAGCCTTTGAAAAGGGGTTTCTGCCTTCCAACCAGGTGCCTGAATTTGAAGTTGAAACCCCTAAACATGAAGGCCAGGGGGATTTTTCAACCAATTTTGCCATGGTGTCGGCAAAATTGCAGAAAATGGCCCCGGCAAAGATCGCCAAAAGTCTTATTGAGGCCATTTCCGACACTCCCCACACCCCTTTGGGCTCTGTACTGGAAAAAATAGAGGTGGCAGGCCCCGGATTCATTAATTTCTTTTTATCCCCCGGGGCCTGGCACCCGGTGGTGGACCAAGTGCTGAACCAGGATGCAACCTTTGGCGCGTCTGCCCTGGGAAGGGGGAAACGTGTCCAGGTTGAATTTGTATCGGCCAATCCAACAGGTCCGCTTCATGTGGGGCACGGTCGGGGAGCTGCTGTGGGGGATGCCGTCGGCAATATCCTTTCCTTTGCAGGTTTTGATGTGCAAAAGGAATATTATATTAATGACTCCGGCCGCCAGATCAGAACCCTTGGCACATCAGTGTGGCTGCGGCTGCAACAGATGCAGGGAAAAACCGTGGATTTTCCCCAGGACTGCTACCAGGGTGACTATATCCGCGACATTGCCAAAGAGGTGCTTGATGGCCGGGGAAAAGACCTTGCTGATGCCGATGAAAAACAGGGCGTTGAGATCTGTGCCCGATTTGCCGCCGGTAAAATTCTGGCCGGTATCCGGTCCGATTTAGATGCTTTCGGTGTCCGGTTTGACAACTGGTTCAGCGAGCAAAGCCTTTATGATTCGGGTCGGGTCCAGACAGCCATTGACAATTTTAAAGAAAAAGACCTGATCTATGAAAAGGACGGGGCTCTTTGGTTCCGTACTGAAAAATTCGGGGATGAAAAGGACCGGGTGGTGGTGCGCAACAATGGACTTACCACCTATTTTGCATCGGACATCGCCTACCATGACGAAAAATACGAGCGCGGGTTTGATCGTGTCATTGATGTATGGGGGGCGGACCACCATGGATATATCAAGCGTATTGATGCGGCTGTGGTGGCCACGGGACGAAAGAGCGAACAATTTGATGTAATTCTGGTCCAGTTGGTCAATTTACTGCGGGACGGAAATCCCGTGCAGATGTCCACCCGGGCCGGAGAGTTTGTGACGCTTAAGGATATTGTGGACGAGGTGGGAAAGGATGCTGCACGGTTCATGTTTTTAAGCCGCAGTTATGATTCAGGGCTTGATTTTGATCTGGAACTGGCTAAGAAGAAAAGTGCTGATAATCCTGTTTATTATGTGCAGTACGTCCATGCCCGGATTACAGGAATTTTAAACAAGGCAAAGGATGAAGGCCTTATTGACCAGACTGACTTCAACGCCGGTAGTAACCTTGAAAAACTTGTGGCCGAAGAGGAACTCAAGCTGATTAAGCAGGTGGCCGCTTTCCGGGAACAGGTGGAAAAAAGCGCGGAAACCCTTCATCCCCATGTGGTTTTCACCTACCTGATGAGCCTTGCTTCGGCCTTTCATGCCTACTATAACCGGCATAAGGTTATCATGGAAGATAGATCGCTGTCCCTGGCCAGGCTCTCTCTGGTTCTGGCAGTTAAAAAAGTGATCCGTAACGGGTTGACCCTTTTAGGTGTCTCTGCCCCTGAAAGAATGTAGGAGAATTTAAGATTCGTGGTGTTGGGACATATGGCTGGTATCTTTTAATCGGGATCTGGATGTTTGGTCTTGGCGTTTTTGTAGGCAGAGGTTCAACTCCTGTCCTGTTTGAAACCCGACCTTTCCAGGAACGCCTTGGCCGAATGGTGAGTGAGCGTTCTGCCAAACTGCCTAAAAAGGAAAAAATAGATCTTAAATTTTATGATGTTCTTGACGAGCCGGTCTCCTATCTGATCAAAGAAAAAACAGATGATTCCGGAGAAATTGCCCCGGGCCGGGAAACCGGGAAATCAGCTTCGATAGAGTCGACACCCAATACGCCCCAGGCTGAAAAGATTCCTGTCAAGCTCAGTAAAAAACTGGCCACCTGGTATTCTGTCGGGCAGGGTGAAGACAATGGTGATGCCCCGGCACCACTACTTAAAAAGAGTGCTTCGGTAAAAACAGATACAAAAACCAGTGAAAACCGGACTGTGATCCCGCCTGCCCCCAATGTTTTAAAATCAAAAAAACAAACAGGTAAAAAAACAGCTGCGGTCTCCAAAGAAACCAGGCCCGATAGCGGGGCGCCGGTATCGACCCATGGTGCATACACCATTCAGGTTGCGTCATATAAGGATTTAAATGATGCCTTATCCCGGATGGCTCTTCTGAATAAAAAGGGGATTACCTCCTACCGGGTCAGTGTGACGATCAACGGGGTGACCTGGCACCGGATCAGGACCGGCTCTTTTTCCGATCAGGAAGAAGCCGGAGCCCGGCTGGCAAAGCTTGCCGGTTCAGGTGTTAACGGTATCGTCATAAAAAAGGAATAAAAATGAAAATATCACAGCAGGAAGTGGAGAAAATAGCCCATCTGGCCCGGCTGGATGTGGATGATGAACTCAAGGAGACCCTGGCAGAACAGCTCAGTGATATCCTTGATTATATTGATGCTCTCAAGGATGTGGATGTTGACGGGGTGACACCGGTATCAGGGGCGGCATTCATGAATAATGTGCTCCGAGAAGACGAGGAAAAACCGTCCCCGGGCCCGGATGTGACCCTGGCCAATGCACCGGAACGTGACCAGGACTTTTATGTGGTGCCAAGAGTGGTGAAGTAGCCCCCAAAAAAAGCGTAAGGAACTAAAATGAATCTGCATACCCTGACCATTGCCCAGGCCAAAGATCTTCTGGACAAAAAGGAAATATCTTCCGTTGAATTGACACGGGCCTTCCTTGACCGTATTGATAAATATGACAACACGATTTCAGCATTTATTACTGTTGATCGGGATCTTGCCCTGGAACAGGCTCAACAGGCGGACCGGATTATTGCCAAAGGGGAGAACCAGGCTTTTACCGGGATACCCGTGGCCTTAAAAGATGTTTTATGTACAAAGGGGGTGAAGACCACCTGTGCATCTAAAATTCTTGAAAATTTTGTGCCCCAATACGATGCCACGGTGGTGGAAAAATTTAAAGCCCAGGATGCCGTGCTGATCGGCAAGGCCAATATGGATGAATTTGCCATGGGTTCTTCCACCGAAAATTCAGCCTTTTTTGTTACCCGCAATCCCTGGAACACGGACTATGTCCCTGGCGGCTCATCCGGCGGATCTGCCGCTGCTGTGGCGGCCCGGTTCTGTTCCGGGGCCGTGGGCACGGACACGGGCGGTTCCATCCGCCAGCCCGCCTCCCATTGTGGTGTGGTAGGCCTGAAACCCACCTATGGCCGGGTATCACGGTTTGGTGTGGTGGCCTATGCGTCATCTTTGGATCAGGTGGGGCCCATCACCCGGGATGTGACGGACACGGCCATGATGCTCAATCTCATGGGGGGTCATGATCCCAAAGATTCCACCAGTGCACCTGAACCGATGCCGGATTTTTTAAAGGGCATTGCCCTGTTCAAGGAGCAAGGTCTTTCCGGAATGACCGCAGGCATCCCCAAGGAATTTTTAAGCCTCGAAGGCATTGATCCCGAAGTCAAAACAATGTTTGAAAACGCCCGGAAAACCCTGGAGGGGTTGGGTGTTGACATTAAAGAGATCTCCCTGCCCCATACCAATTATGCGGTGGCTGCCTATTATATCATTGCCCCTTGTGAAGCCAGTGCCAATCTGGCCCGGTTCGACGGGGTGAGATACGGGGTCAGGGATATGGATGCCAACGATATTATGGAGATGTACAAGAAAACCAAGTCCAAAGGATTTGGACTGGAGGTCCAGCGCCGGATTATTATCGGCACCTATTCTCTGTCTTCAGGGTATTATGATGCCTATTACGGTCGTGCCTCACAGGTTCGGGCTTTGATCATGGATGATTTTAAACGCGCCTTTGAGTCGTGCGACATTATTTTGTCTCCTGTGGCACCGACACCTGCGTTTAAAATCGGTGAGAAGATCGAAGATCCTTTGACCATGTATTTAAGCGATATTTTTACCCTCTCCTGCAATCTGGCAGGTGTTCCCGGGATTTCAGTGCCCGCGGGTATTTCCTCCACCGGACTTCCCATGGGTCTTCAGATGATGGCCCGGCATTTTGATGAAATGTCACTGATCCGGGCAGGATATGGATTTGAGCAGGCTGTGGGTAAACATCCAGACCCCCCTGAGTTATAAACCACTGAATACACGGAAAAACACGGAAAATGAGTTTGATTTTTGAAGAAGAAACTTATTTGATTCGTGGTGCTGTTTTTGAGGTTTACAAAGAGATGGGATGTGGTTTTCTGGAAGCGGTTTATCAGGAGTGTCTGGAGGTGGAGTTAAGCAAACGGGGCATCCCATTTGTTGCTCAGAAGGAGATCCCGTTGATGTACAAAGGAGAACCGCTTCATCAAATATACAAGCCCGATTTGATCTGTTACAACAAAATCATATTGGAGTTAAAAGCGGTTAAGGATATCTCTCCCGAACATAAAGCACAGGTTATCAATTACTTGAAAGCAACGAACTTGAAATTAGGATTACTGATTAACTTTGGCAGTCACCCAAAAGTACAGATTGAGCGCTTAGCGCTCTAACTTTCAGTGCTTTCCGTGTCTTCCGTGGTTATCATAAAGGAATGTCAATATGTCCACTGTCATACCCCAGGGGAATGCCCTGAAAAAAGCCATTGCATGGGTGTCTGAAAAAAGAACGGCCCAGCCCGACCAGAATGTGAAAAAACTGGTTAATGATGCCTGTCTGCAGTTTGATTTAAGTCCAAAAGACAGCGAATTTCTACTGCGTTTTGTAAAGGAAAGCCTGAATACGCCTTCATGAGCAGAATCCGGATTCTTCCTGATATCCTGTCCAACCAGATCGCTGCCGGTGAAGTTGTTCAAAGGCCGGTTTCCGTGGTTAAGGAGTTGGTGGAAAACGCCATGGATGCGGGGGCTGACAGGATTATCGTTGAGATTGAAAACGGCGGGAAAACCTTAATCCGTGTTTCAGACAACGGGTGCGGGCTTTCCCGGGATGAGGCGGTGCTGTCAATAGAGCGGTATGCCACATCCAAGATCTACACCAAGGAAGACCTGTTTTCCATTTCCACATTCGGGTTCAGGGGCGAGGCGCTGCCATCCATTGCGTCCGTATCAACGTTCAGTCTTGTCTCCCGTACAGCGGATAACGCCATCGGTACCCGGGTCGATATGAATGGAGGCAAGCTTTCCGGTGTAACGGATACCGGCGCGCCTGTCGGTACGATGGTGGAAGTTAGGCGGTTGTTTTTCAACACACCTGCCCGAAGAAAATTTTTAAAAAGCGAAAACACCGAGTCCGGTCATATTGCCGATGCCCTGGCAGGACTTGCCATGGGCAATCCCGGGGTGGGATTCCGCCTTGTTGTCAACCACAGATCCGTTAAAAGTTATCCCCCGGGCCAGACCCTTTTTCAGCGGGCCCAGATGGTGCTGGGTAAAGAGGCGGCAGATTCTCTGTACGAAATGCAGTGGCCGGAAACCGATGACGGCACGGATCGTGGCCTGGCCGGGCTATGTATCCGCGGGGTGTGTGCCAATCCCGGTATTACACGCAGTACCGCCAACCGGATTTTTCTGTTCGTCAACCGGCGTCTTGTGTATGACCGGGGGCTTATCTCCGCCATGTTTCAAGGGTATCGGGGCAGGATCATGAAGGGACGCTATCCTGTGGGGGCGGTGTGTGTGGAACTGCCCTGTGACCAGGTGGATGTAAACGTGCACCCGACTAAACGTGAAATTAAATTTATTACACCCGGTCCGGTATACCAAGCCTTGTCCCTTGCCGTGGCAAAAGCCTTGTCCCGTGGTCAGGAGAACAAATGGTCCTATGCCAGGGCCGTGATGACTGAGAAAAAGGAGTCCCCAACGCCTGTTCAGGCCGCACTGAAATCGGCATCCCTGTTAGAAAAAAGATTGACGCCCGACTTGTTTGAAAGCGTTTCTGCTTCCCAGTTGCCGTCTGTGTATAAATTTTTTGATGCACCCCCTGAATCCTTTGAGGCTGCGGAATCCCCGGAAAAATCCTGGGTACCGGAGCCGGAAACAACCCTGCACAATCAGCCGCCTTTGGTGAGCCATGCAAATCAACCTTCAAGTCCGGATATCACAACGCCTTTTTCGAAAATTGAACCGTTTCGGGCAACTCAGTCGGATTTAAGGGTGATAGGTCAGGTACTCAATGTTTATATTGTAGTGGAAAAGGAGAACCACCTGATACTGGTTGACCAGCATGCTGCCCATGAACGTATTGTTTTTGAAGCGCTTTTAAAGCGTTACAAGCGTATGGATGTTCAAAGCCAGTCCCTGGCGGTTCCCGAGGTCCTGGAACTGAGCCACAAGGAAGCGTTGGTCCTTGAATCCATCATGACGGATCTGGCTGATCTGGGCATTCGGGTTGAACCCTTTGGCGGGACATCGTTTGTAATAAAAGCCGTGCCTGTGCTGGTGGCGCAAAAGCATGTGGGGCCCATGGTGGTGGAAATGGTTGAGAAAATCAGCCATGCCAACGGCACGGGTCTTAAAGATGACTGGCTTGAAGATGCCCTGGCCACCATGGCCTGCCACAGGTCTTTGCGGGGTGGACAGTCCATGTCACTGAAGGAGATGACAGCGCTTGTGGCGCAGTTGTTTACCTGTGAAAATCCCATGCACTGTCCCCATGGACGCCCTGTTTTTGTCTCTTTTGATGCCCGCAGTCTTGAAAAGCTGTTCAAAAGACTTGTGTGAGTCCGGGGGATGGGATATAAACCTTGGGAATCTCGATTTTGTTCAATTTTAACAGGAGTGTAAGGAAAACCCATGCGAAAATTTATGCAAATATTTTTTGCTTTCAAAACAATGGTTGCTGTTTTGACTTTTTTTGCTTTCTGGGCAGCTATCGGTACGGGATTGTGCGGTGACGCCAAAACCGTAGCTGTCTTCCCCTTTGAAATGAATTCGTCCCAGGATCTTGGTTTCCTGCAAAACGGATTGTTCTCAATGCTTTCCTCAAGGCTTTCCGATGCCGGGAAAGTGGATGTCCTGGATCGGGAAACCGTTGACAACGCCCTGGCCAAGGCAAAGGCCGGCGGGCTTGTTAAAGGACCTCTGAATGAGGGCTTAGCCCGGGATATAGGCGCGCAGATGGGGGTGGATTACATCCTTTTCGGCAGTCTTACCCATTATGGTGAAAGTATCAGTTTAGATGCCTCTATGGTCGATGTTTCAGGAAAAAAGCAAACCCTTGCCTTTTTCGAGCAGAGCAATTCCATGGGCGATGTCATCCCCCTGGTGAACTCCTTTGCCGGTGATATCAATATGAAGGTGTTCAACCGCAATATAGATAACAAGCTGTATGCCCGGCCCCAGGAAGAGAATCCGACCCTTGGCGGGCTTCAGTATGCCGGCGGTGGCGACAGTTATGGCGGCGGTATGATGGCCATGCAGGCAAGCCAGGGATTCACCACCCATCTTAAGGTGGAGGAAGTGATCCGTGCCATGGCCACCGGCGACTTGAATAAAGATGGTCGACTTCAGGTGGTTACCGCAACGGATTCGGCACTTCAGATATACCATCTTGAGGGGACTCTGCTCACCGAAGAGATCAGTCTGGATTATGCATCCTATCTGAGAATTATCGGACTGGATGTGGCAGATATTAACGGTAACGGGTATCCGGAAATTTTTGTCACGGCCATGACAATAAACAGGGAAACCCTTTCCTCGTTTGTGGTGGAATATAATGGGTCATCGTATACAACGCTCCAGGACGGCCTTTCCTACTATTTTCGTGTAATTGATTCTGTGGACGGCAATCCTGTGCTCTATGCCCAGGATAAAGGCAGAGGTCCATATGCCGGAAAAATATATATCATGAGTGCGGCCAATGACACCTACCTGGAGGAAAAGCCCATTCGTGTGCCCAAGGGGACATCTGTGCTTTCCCTGGCCAGGGGACCGGTTCGGGAGGACGGTGGCAATGAATTTTTAAACATTAACCAGCATCATCGATTGGTACTCATCAACGATGCCGGGTCAAATGAATGGGAGAGTACGGAAAAATACGGGAAGACCAATAATTATTGGATTACAGGGGAACCGGCTGCAGATCAAACTGTCCGGGAACGCGACTATTTTAATCCCAGAATCAAATTTCATCCCGTGGGAGAGGATCAGAAAAATAAGGTTTTTCTGATTACAAATAGTGAGTTTGGTGCCGGCTCCATTGGGCGGATTAAACGGTTTAAAGATGGGCGGGTTGAAATCATGTCCTGGAACGGTATTGCCCTTGCGCCGGTATTTCAGACCGTACCGTTGCAGGGCTGGGTCTCTGATTTTGATATTGCGGATATAGACAATGACGGGATTGAAGAGCTGGTGATTTCCGTTGTGACCCGGTCCAAGATAGCCATCCTTACCCAGGATAAAACGTCGAACATTATTTCTTATAAATTGAAATAAAATAATACGTGGCACATTGAAAAACTCTCACAAAGCCACAAAGTCACAAAGGACAACAAAGGACCATAAAATCTTTGTGACTTTGTGGCTTTGTGAGAGAATAAAATTAGAATTATCGGAAAAAATAATTGACAAACGCATTAAAATAGAATTAAAAGAGAAACTAATTTGGTATCCTGTTTTTAAAAGGAAGGCAGGGTGCTGAAATTTCAGGCAGTAAATAATTCTAAAAGGAGAAAAAGATGAAAAAAATTATTGTAGCTGTTGCAGCACTTGCTCTGATGGCAGGCTCGGCGTATGCAGCTGAGTGGAATTTCTATGGTTCTGCTCGTGTTTCTACTTTCTGGTCTGATACCGATGCTGATGGTGTTGAGCTTGATGAATTTGACGATTATTTGGAAGACGTTCAGTTTACAGAAGAGCTTCAAAGCAACGCCCGTATTGGCGCCAATGTTAAAGTTTCCGATGAACTGACCGGCCGTTTTGAATACGGCGCTTCCGGTGGGGTTGCCAACGTCCGTCTGCTTTACGGCGAATGGGACTTTGGCGCGGGCAAACTGCTCGTTGGTAAAGATTATGTACCCATGTATCTGACTGGTTCAAATCAGGTAGTTGGTAATGATGCCGCACTTTCCGGATGGGGCGAAGTTGACGGTAGTCGTCGTGCTCAGATTAAGATGACTTTCGGCGATTTCCAGGTTGCTTTTGTTGAAAATAACACTGATTATTATGGTGCTGCTTTTGGCGACACAACCGATGCTTTTGTTGATGTTGTTATTCCTATGATTCAGCTCCAGTATGCTCTTACTTTTGACAACTTTGTCATTACCATGGCCGGTGGTTATCAGACTTTTGATGTTGATGACGGAATCGCTGATGATGATGTAACTTCCTGGGGTCTTGGTCTTGATGTTGCTGCTACCTTCGGTGCTTTCAGCTTTACCGCTCAGGTTAACGGCGGTACCAACGTTGGCAACATTTACAATATTGAGGTAAGTGATCTTGTTGTTGGGTCAGGTTACGCTGCTGTTGTTGGTAATGAGGTCATTGATAACGACGCCATGGGCGGGCGTATTGCCGTTGCTTATACCATTAATGAAATGCTTGGTGTAGAAGTTGGTTATGGTTACCAGCAGACTGAATTTGATGTGTCCGATTCTCAAGAAGACGAAGTGCAATCTTATTACATTCAGTTGCCCATCACCCTGGCTCCAGGTGTGCATATAGTTCCTGAAGTAGGTGTTGTTGATTACATGGACAACGCGGCTGGTAATGATGAGAATGAAGTCACCTATTTCGGCGCCAAATGGCAGATCAACTTCTAATTTAGTTTTATCAAATTTAATTTAGTCAATACTGCCTGATTTTATAAAGCGGGCCGGTGAAAACCGGTCCGCTTTTTATTTGCCCGGCATGACAGGTAAACCCAGTCTGCGGATATGGGTTTCTTTCCGATTCAAATCCATAGGAAAACAGGACCGGGTGATCAGGAAATAATAAGATTGGGTTTGTGTTTAAAACTGTTTGGAAAATCCGTGTAGTGCGCTTCCATAGCCTGGTAGGGTGTTTTTTGCTTTAAAAAGCCAAGGGGCAGTTCAAAGTTGTAATGGCATATCTGTTTGGTCAATGTTTCGTTTGTTTCCCAGGTGGTTGTATCTATTTCAGGGTCAGATGTGTTAATAATTTTTTTCACCTGCAAGTTTAATTCGTTGATGGTATCCGTATGCAGATCATCCATCTGAAAGAATGAAATGCCCAAGTCCTTGCATAAAAACTCAATGTCACTGTCAGGATTTTTCTTGGGTATCTTTTTACTGTCTATGGTTTCACCACAAAGCCTTACCGGATTATTGTAGATAACGCCTAAAACTCTTAAAGGGAAATTCTGGATATGATCTGAAATAAATGTGTTCGCCATTGTGGCGTACTGGGCATGAAAGGTCCTGAATGAGCAGTCAAGAAGGGTTTGCAGTACCACGGGCTCTTTATCTTTGAGAAAAGAGGGTAGATGAAAACAATTGTAATAAAGATATGTGCCTGTGTAATCTTTAAGGTTAAATGGTACGGATCGCTTAAGTTTGGGCATCCGGGATATTTGATACCGCTTGAGGCATCTGTTCAGGCTGGCCCTGGAACAACTGATCTTAAAAAAAGATTCCGCAATTTGTTGCAGATCATCAAGGCCTGCCCTGAATGCCATCCGGCAGATAATAATTTTAATCTCTTCAATGGGTGTCAGCGCGGTTTTTATGCGTTTGGGTGTATGGGGGCGGTCATATACGTCCATTCGTTTTTGCCATCTGCGTATTGTGGTTTTACTGACCCCGGTTTTTTTTGCCAGCGTGGCAACGGAGAGATGGGGATTGTTTTGAATATATGCCCGCTGGGCAGGGGTTGTCGTGGCATTTTTATGAAGGCGTATTTTCATGGTTACCCCTCTTTGTTTTTATAACCACGGAATACACGGAAAACACAGAAAAAAACAGCTTCATTTCCGTGTCTTTCCGTGTATTCAGTGGTTTGATTTGTTATTCGGGCTGCATGGGAATATCCCATTTTTTCATGTATTTCCAGATGGCTGCCCGGCTGAAGCCGGTCTGCCTGGCCGCTTCGGCTTTGTTCCATCCTGACTCACGGAGGATAGCCAGTAATCGCTTCCGATCCAGAGACGGCCGCTGCTTTTTACGAGGATGGGGCGGCTCCGGGTAAGATAAGGGAGGGGCTGCATAGGTGGTATGCTCTCCGCCGGTGATTTCAACGGGAAGGTCTTCCTGTTCAATCTGGCGGCCGGAACAGAGCACGAATGCATGTTCAATGGCATTGGCCAGCTCCCGGATATTTCCGGGCCAATCATATTCCATGAAGGTTTTCAGGGCCGGTGTTGCCATGCCGGTAACGGTTCCGCCGGATATCTTGTTATTGTGCTTAATAAAGTGGTTGACTAGCAGCGGGATGTCTTCTTTGCGATGTCTCAGGGGGGGCAGGTAAATGGGAAAGACCTTGAGCCGGTAATACAGATCTTCCCTGAAAAGGCCCTCATCAACGAGTGATTTCAGATCTTTATTGGTGGCGGTAATGATCCGGATATCCACCTTGCGTTTTCGGGAATCCCCGACGCGTTCTATCTCTTTTTCCTGAAGTACGCGCAGGAGTTTTACCTGAATATAGGGTGAGATTTCACTGATTTCATCTAAAAATATAGTGCCCTGATCAGCCTGTTCAAATCGCCCGATCCGCTCCCGGCTAGCCCCGGTAAATGCACCTTTAACATGTCCGAACAATTCGCTTTCCAGTAATGATTCGGATAAAGCGCTGCAGTTGACCGTAATCATGGGATTGCTCCTTCTTTCACCAATGGAATGAATGGCCTTGGCCACAAGTTCCTTTCCCGTTCCGCTCTCACCCTGGATGAGAATGGACGTTTCGGTGGCTGCTGACGCTTTTATGAAAGAGAATACATTCTGCATTACCTGACTTTTGGCGATAATGCCACCCAGCCGATTTAATTCGCTCAGGCGGCGGGTGGCTTTTTCCATCTTCAGTCGGGCATTTTTAAGTTTAGTCAGATCCGTGACGCTTTCGATCACCCCTATGGTCTGTCCGCGGTCGTTTCTAATGGCCCTGGCATTTTTGCTCACTGAAAGGGTATGCCCGTCCCGGTGGCTGATTACGCATTCAGTGGGTGTCATTTTTCCAGTTTCAAGTATCCTGCAGACATTGATCCCGGAAGGGCACTCCTTGCCGAAACATTGGCTGAACTTCAATATCCGGCAGTTTTTTCCTTTAATTTCCTGGAATGAATACCCACTGATAGCTTCCATGGCTGGATTCCATACCACGATTTTTCCGGTGGTATCCAACACAAACACGCCGTCACCGATGGCTTCCAGCAACCGCTTGAGCAGTTCGTTTTTCTCAATCGCTTCTTGAATGTTTTCCATTGTTGGATTTTTTATTTTAGAGTGGTTTAGTGGCGCTACTTGTAGCGCCACTAAAGCTGTTTGTATCATAAGTGGCGGACAGGAGATTGTCAATCTTTTGTGGCGTTGGAATGTGTAAGGGGGAAAATACTTTAGGTTTATTAATATATACGTATGGTTATCTAAGATTTGAAGTATAGAAACAATCTTTGGTATGATTATTGAGTTAGTTGTATTTAACCGGACAGTCCATGGCTGAAGGGTAAATCAACTTAACCTAATAAAATATAAGGAGATTAGCCATGAGTAAAACGAATAAATATATGATGATTCATAACTCCCCTGAAGTCGACTGGGAAGTCGTAAAGGAAAACTGGCGTAAGCTGGCAGGTGTTGAAGCGGCTACCTGGATCAAAACTTACTATAACAAAGATAAAGGCATGCGCTTCTGCATCTGGCTGGCCCCCACTGAAGAAATCCTCAAGGATATTTTTACTGAAATCGGCATCAGCTGGGAAAGCATCACCTTGGTAGAAGAGACCGTTCCCGATGTTTGGAACGGAAACTGGGCGGATGATCTTGCTGAAGCCTATGATAGAAGTGAAATGTGAAACGAAACATATAAAAGTTCCCACATTCAATGTGGGAACAAAAAAAAGGTATTCGCTTTTAAATAAAGCTGAATACCTTTTTAAATCGTTGGTCGGGATGAGAGGATTTGAACCTCCGACCCCCTCGTCCCGAACGAGGTGCTCTACCAGGCTGAGCCACATCCCGACGCATAAGACGTCATTTAATATACCATAATTGAGAGAATGTCAATTTAGAAAATATTTTCTTTAACAATGGTGGCCTCACGTCCCGGTCCTACGGACACAATTTTAATTTTGACTTCTGATAATTCTTCTATCCGTGCAAGATAGGCTTTGGCTTTTTCCGGCAGATCATCAAAATCGGTCATATCAGATGTCGGTGTTTTCCAGCCGGGATGTGTTTCATAAACAGGCGAACATTTTGCCAGGAGATCAATTTGGGCCGGAAAATCTGTGGTGATTTTTCCGCAATATTCATATCCTGTACAGATTTGAATTTCATCCAGGTCATCCAGAACATCAAGTTTGGTGATGGCAAGTCCGGTCAGGCTGTTCAGGCGGACGGCATTTTTCAGAACCACCATGTCCAACCATCCGCAGCGTCGTTTGCGTCCGGTGGTGGCGCCGAACTCGGCCCCGGTTTTTTGGATTTTCTCACCGGTTTCATCAAATAGTTCAGTTGGGAAAGGACCTGCGCCCACCCGGGTGGTGTATGCCTTGACAATGCCGATGATTTCATTCAACTGGCCTGGCCCCACGCCACTGCCGCTTGCCGCGTTGGCTGAAACCGTTGTGGAAGAGGTGACAAAGGGGTAGGTGCCATGTTCAATGTCAAGGTGCGTGCCCTGGGCACCTTCAAATAAAATCTGCATGCCCTGCCGGATGCCCTGGTCAAGGGATACGGAAACATCGGAAATATAGGGGAGAAGCCGGGCCCGGATATTTTCAAATTGATCAAGAACAAGTGCCGGGTCCATGGGGTCGGTTTTGAAATACTCTTTCAGGTAAAAATTTTTCTCCGCCATGACCGTCTCCACTTTTTCCTTAAACAGATCAAAGTCAAGAAGATCACAGAACCGGATACCCACGCGGGTTGCCTTATCTTCATAGCAGGGGCCGATCCCCCGGCCGGTGGTACCGATTTTATCTTTCCCTTTTTTTATTTCCCGGGCTTTATCAATCTCCTGATGATAGGGCATGATGATATGGGCACGATTGCTGATTTCCAGCATGTTGGGGGATACATCAATATTATTGTCCGCCAGATAATCTATTTCATCCAGTAATACAAAAGGATCAACCACAACACCGTTGCCGATAAAGCATTTTTTCTGCTGAAGTATCCCGGAGGGGATCAAGTGGCTGATAATTTCTTTTCCGTTGACCACCATGGTGTGCCCTGCATTGTTCCCACCCTGGAATCTGACAACATAATCAGCGTATTCGCTGAGCAGATCGACAATTTTTCCTTTTCCTTCATCACCCCACTGGGTTCCCACAACAACTGTGTTTGTCACGGTTTCTCCTTTTTTCTTCAAAAAAACTTTTAATAATCTGTCTTGTTTGTTCTTCACATATTCCCTGAACAATTTCAAGGTGATGGTTTAATCGTGCATCCGATCCCATTTGGTAGAGGGAGGCTGCAGCTCCCCATTTAGGATCCAGTGCCCCAAATACCAGTCGCTGGATTCTGGCATGGATTATTGCCCCCATGCACATGATGCATGGTTCTATGGTTACATAAAGCGTTGTCCTGGGCAGGCGATAATTATTCATGAATCTGCAGGCCGAACGAATAGCCTTTATTTCAGCATGGCTTGTGGGATCTTTTTCAGATATCGGACAGTTATATCCCTGTCCGATTACCTTGCCGGCCTGGTCCACCACGATGGCTCCAACCGGGACCTCGTCATGTTTTTCAGCTTTTTTTGCCTCATCCAAGGCAAGCATCATGTAATGTTCATCGTCCATAATCCAACCCTAACTTATATAAGGCTTTTTCCATGAGGTCAAATGTTAAGGGGCACTATTTTATATGCCGGGTAAAAATCAAAGCAGTTGACCCCTTTGAACTCAGTTTGGTATATTCCATTTTCCAAGATTAATTAATGTTAACTGTGACACTACCTGTAAATATATTAAGGATTAGATATGGAACTTACTAAATCAGCCGCTTTATTTTCATCGGCCAGAAATTTGATTCCGGGCGGGGTTAATTCTCCGGTAAGGGCCTGCGGTTCAGTGGGCGGAGAACCCGTTTTTATCGAAAAAGGAGAGGGTGCCAGGATTTTCGATGCTGACGGGAACACTTATATTGATTATGTCCTCTCCTGGGGGCCGCTTATCCTTGGCCATCGTCCGGCTCCTGTGGTTGAGGCTTTAAAAAAAGTGCTGGAGTCAGGCACAAGCTTTGGTGCGCCCACGGCGCTTGAAAATAAACTGGCCCAGCTTGTTGTGGATTCAGTGGCTTCCGTGGATATGATCAGGATGGTTAACTCAGGCACCGAGGCGACCATGAGTGCCATTCGTCTGGCAAGGGGCGTGACGGGCCGGGATCTGATTGTCAAGTTTGACGGATGTTACCATGGCCATGCAGATACCTTGCTTGTGGCCGCAGGATCCGGTGTCGCCACCCTTGGCATTCCCGGAAGCCCGGGGGTTCCTGCTGATGTGATCCGCAATACATTGTCTTTGCCATACAATGATATTCAAAGTTTTGAACGGCTTATGGCTGACAGAGGCAAGGAGATTGCCTGCGTGATTCTTGAGCCTGTGGCAGGGAATATGGGTATGGTAGCTCCTGATCCGCTGTTTTTAAAGGTATTGCGGCAACAGACTGCTGCCTATGGCAGCTTGCTTATTTTTGATGAAGTCATGACCGGATTCCGGGTCGGGGGCAGGGCGTGCGCCCAGGGCTATTTTGATATTGACCCGGATTTGACCTGTTTTGGTAAGGTTATCGGTGGCGGACTGCCCGTGGGTGCATATGGCGGAAAACGGGAAATAATGCAGCAGATTGCCCCCGGGGGATCTATTTATCAGGCCGGGACCTTGTCAGGCAACCCCCTGGCCATGGCCGCGGGAATCGCTACGTTAAAAACCCTTGAGAATGATCAGCTTTACGCTGACATGGACCGGCGGGCGGATATGCTGATCAAAGGACTCCAGGCCGCAGCCGATGAAGCGAATATCCCTTTTTCTGCCGGGCATTTCGGCTCCATGGCCGGATTCTTTTTTACAGGGCGGAAGGTGCGCAATTTCAATGATGCCAAGACCTGTGATTTGGATCGGTTCGCAAAATTCTACCGGGGCATGCTGGCCAAAGGTATTTATCTTGCGCCATCCCAGTTTGAGGCCTGTTTTATCTCTGCTGCCCACACGGACGAGGATATTGAAACTACCCTGGACGCCGCACGGAAGGTTATGACGGAAATTTAATGGCTGATTCAATCAAGCGGATTCATCTGGTTGCAGCCTGTGGTACGGGCATGGGCACGTTGGCCTGTATCTTAAAGAAAATGGGTTATATTATCACCGGATCAGACCGGAATGTCTATCCGCCCATGAGCGATTTTCTTGAAGATAACGGGATTACGCTTTTTTCCGGATTCGACCCGGCCAATATCAGTGACGATCCAAATCGGGTTCCGGACCTTGTTATTATCGGTAATGCCGTGACACGTGATAATCCGGAAGCGGTTGCCGTAATGGAAAGGGGGCTTGCCTATATCTCTATGCCCCAGGCTGTGAACCGGTTTATTGCCAATAACAAGAAAATCATTCTTGTCACCGGTACCCACGGTAAAACAACCACCTCTTCAATCATGGCACATTTGCTGGAAACTGCCGGTCTTTCTCCTTCATTTATGATCGGGGGGATTTTAAAGGATTATAATTCATCATTTAAAATTGGTGACGGGGAATACATGGTGATAGAGGGGGATGAGTATGATACGGCTTTTTTTGATAAAGGCCCCAAGTTCATGCATTATGATCCCTTTATAACCATTATGACCGGTATTGAATTTGACCATGCAGATATCTTTGACGATCTGGATCATATTTGCCGCACTTTTGGTGCCCTGGCTTCAAAGATCAGGGATAAAAGCCGTATTATTGCCTGCAAGGAAAATTTTAATCTGATGCAGGTCCTGGAACAGGCGGGTGTTGTTGATCTTCAGACATACGGCCCCGGCGCCATGTGGCAGGTGCATGACCATCGCCTGAGCAGTGAGCCGGATCCTGGTACAGGCCGTTTGCACACCCTTGCCCGCATCACAGGCCCTGGTACGGATATCAATATTCAAACGGATCTGCCCGGACGGCACAATCTTCTCAACGCAACGGCCTGCATTGCCGCAGCCCGCAGCATGGGGATAACGCAGGCCGATATTGCCCGTGGCCTTTCAAGCTTCAGCGGTGTTAAAAGGCGCCAGGAAATAAGGGGGCAGGTTGGCGGTATCACAGTGATGGATGATTTTGCCCATCATCCGACAGCGGTTAAAGAAACCATTGCCGCAGTCAAACCGTTTTATCCCCGGGGCCGTCTGGTTGCCGTGTTTGAACCTAGAACCAATACCAGCATGAGAAATATTTTCCAAGCCACCTATCCGGAATGCTTTGACCTGGCAGATTTGGTGTGCATCTGTTCTCCCGGGGTTAAAAAGAATATTCCTGAAGAAGAACGGTTTTCACCCGAACGTCTGGCCGAAGATATTTGTAAAAGGGGCAGAGCTGCCCACCATTTCGATGACCCTGGCCAGGTGATTGATTTTCTTGCCTTGGAACTTAAACCCAAAGATGTTGTCTTGGTCATGTCCAATGGCGGGTTTGGAAATATTCACCAGCGGCTTTTGGAGCGATTGGGGTGACAAAAATTGCAATCAGAATTGTTGGCATCGGACTGCTGCATTCATTTTTGTACGGCTATCTGGTTCCTTTTGTCATTTACCCGCGGTTCGGCCAGCATGGAATTTCCTTTGCCGTAATTTTTGCCATACTGATATCCATCGGTATAATTGGTACCTTGTGGCTGGGGAAGGGGAAAAATAGAACAACGAATAAAGGAGAGTGACCCATGACCAATATTATTGAATGGGATAAAAAATACAGCGTGGATGTGCCTGAACTTGATGAATGTCAGAAACAGCTTATGGATATGTTTAACACCCTTATTGAAATGAAGACGAGCAAGGCCGACGCCAAGGATGTGGCCAATTTGATTACCGAGATCAATGAATTCAGCAAAATTTTTTTCTCAAAAGAGGAAAAACTTCTTGGCAGCAAAGGATATCCCGATCTTGACATCCATTCAAAGGCCCATCGCCGCTTTATCAAAAAAGCCCTTGGCCTTCGTCGTGAAATTGCAGAAGACGTTGATAATTTGGCAATTGAAGATATTGTGGAATTGCAGAACTGGCTTATTACGCATTTTGAATCCACAGACATTATGTTCATTCCGTTTTTAAGACTCCACAGGTATGTGGATGAGTGTGAAAATAAGAAATAGGTCATAGAAACCCGCTCCGGGGAAATTTCCCTGTGAATATATTTTTAATAAAGATTGAGATGGGTTTATGCTTTAAATATTAAAGAAGTTTATCGTTATTAACGATATGTTTATTAAGAGGTTAGGAATAACTTTCAAAATATATTTAAAGAGTGGTGACTATTGTGGTTGCAGAAAATGAAATAATACCAATCGCCAATAAGGTTATAGAGATCGGAGACAGAGAACCTGGTTATCATCCCGTTGTTCGCGGCCACAAAAAAGAGCGGCGCAAGAGGATGTATGACCGCAGGAAAAGTGTCAGAGAGGGTGTCATTGTCACGTTGTCGTTTAAGAAAGATCGCAGGAAAAACCCTGACCGTCGTTTTCGGACATCAGGCGGACTTGTGCCTAAAGATCATTCCAAAGGATTGGGTTGTGATATTATTGCATAATTAAGTTTCAGGTTTTATAAATCATTGTATGAATCCGCCTCTTACGGGCGGATTTTATATTTTTTGCCCATGCTTTTCTTTTTTATTTTCTGCTGGTAAATAAGGGTATGAATAACCTTTCCTTCAATGCGCTTGGTATTCTCCATGATTCGGGGGTTTTTTCCCATCTGGATTACTATTTTTCCACAACCATGGCCAATGTTTTTAAAGATGCAGGGCCGTTGGAGATTCTTTCGGCAGCATTGACCTGCAGGGCACTTTCCAAAGGATCCATTTGTCTGGATCTTACAGGCACTGCCGGCAACGTTCTGAAAACGGCCGAGGGGAAAGAACTCATCCGGCTTCCTGAACTCGAATTCTGGTGCAATGCGCTAAAAAATTCTACCATGGTGGGCATGGAAGTCTCACAGTGCGGGAAAAAGGAAAATGACATGGCGTCCTGGATTGGTAAATATCCTCTGATCCTTGACCGGGACAACAATCTTTATCTTTCCAGATACTATGATTTTCAATGCCGGCTTTCAGATAATATCCGGGCACGGATTCAAAGGCAGATGCCAGGACCTGATGATGAATTTGTGGACAAAAGGCCGACTGCTTATTTTAACAGCCGGGATACCCACAGGACTTTTGGACAGCAGCAGGCTGTCAAAAAGGCCCTTTGTTCCGGTTTCATCATTGTGTCCGGGGGGCCGGGTACCGGAAAAACGTATATTACAGATATAATACAGACGCTTTTGACAACCTGGGCCTATGAAAACGACCTCAAGCCCCCTAGGGTGATGTGTCTGGCACCCACCGGCAAGGCCGCAGCCCGGTTGAAAGATGGGGCTACCATCCACAGTGCGCTTAAACCTGTGAAAAACAGAGCCGGGTTCCGGCACAATGCAGCCAATCCTCTGGCCGCAGACCTGGTGATTATTGATGAAGCGTCCATGATTGATATGGCGCTTATGACAAGACTCTTTGAAGCCATCCGCCCTGATGCGCGTATTGTGATACTCGGTGATGTGAATCAACTCTCTCCGGTTCAGGCCGGTGCCGTGTTTTTTGACCTGTGTCATGCCGATGTTTTGTCTGATTTCCGGGTGCTTCTGGATGTTAATTTCAGATCCGGGGGAAAAGTCGGCATTGAAAAGCTTGCAAAGGCCGTTAATATCAGTGATGCGGATGCTGTGGCAGGTATCCTTAAGGCGGATTATCCTGATATTCTATTTGTGGATACCGCCGAAGACAAAGGATATCAGGCCCGTCTTGAATCCTGTATCCTGGAAGGCTATAGACCGCTTTGGAATGCAACGACTTCTGAGCAGGCCATGGGCCTCCTTGATGGCTTTCGTGTGCTGTGCGCGCACAATTCAGGAAACAGCGGAACATTACAAATTAATCATCTATGTGAAAAAATATTACGATCTAAATCGAAAGATGGTATAAATCAGCCTGTTTTTAAAATGCTTTTAATGGTCCGTCGCAATGATTACAAAAGGTTGCTGTTTAATGGTGATACCTGTGTGGTCCTTGAAGAAAGCGGGGTGCCCACGGCCTGGTTTGCCCTGGGACAGTCGGAATCGGGACAGTCAAAATCCGGGCAATCAGATGCAAGGCATTTCAGATTGTCTGATCTGCCCGAATGTGAGCCTGCCTTTGCGGTCACCGTCCATAAAAGCCAGGGATCGGAATTTGACACTGTGCTGATCCTTATCCCTGAACAGGTCTCACCGGTTGTTACCCGACAGCTGCTTTATACGGGTATCACGCGGTCCCGAAAAAAAGTGGTTATTTTCGGCAGTATGCCCATGATCCGGCAGGCCGTAAAGACCTCGGTTGAACGTAGGTCCAACCTGCAGGCAGTACTAGATCGAGAATAGACCTGGAAAAACGGTGGGCGGATATCTTGGCCGGCATGAAGTCCTCTGGTAAGCGCTGCCGGTGATGGCATACATTGAACATGAAAGTCGCTTGAGCAGCGCTTGGACTTTCCTACAACATTTAGTGAAAGAATTGTTTTGAAACAAAAAGACAGCTTTGCCGATCAGCTCTGGATGTTTTTTGCCTCGGTGAAACTCACGGTTTATACCCTGGTGCTTTTAGCCTTAACTTCCATCATTGGAACTGTGGTTTTGCAGAACGGAACTCCCGAAGCCTATATGAGGCTTTACGGCCCAGGATTATATAATATGATCCAGGTGCTTGATCTGGACAGGATGTATCAAGCCTGGTGGTATCTGCTGCTCATGGTGGTGTTATGCGTTAATATTGTTGTCTGTTCCGTTGACCGGCTTTCGGTTACCTGGAAAATTATTTTTCCTAAAAATATTTCAGTTAATCCCGAGCGGTTTGAAAAAACTAAAAACAGACAGCAGTTTGAGTGTCAGCTTTCCATGGACCGTTTTGCGCGCGAGGCAAAACAAATGCTTGCCGCACGCGCCGGTAAAGTAATTGAAAAGACGAGTGAAACGGGTCTGATTTTGTATGCTGAAAAAGGCCGGTGGTCCCGCCTCGGGGTTTACGTGGTCCATTCAAGCGTGCTGATGCTCCTTGCCGGAGCCCTGATCGGCTCTGCATTGGGGTTTAAGGCAAACTTGCGTCTGGACGAGGGGCAGACCGCAGATACCGTGTTTGATACCCATACGCGCTTGCCCATAAAGCTGCCGTTCACGGTCCGGTGCAATTCTTTTCAGGTTAAGTTTTACGATACGGGGGCGCCGGATGAATTTAAGTCCAGCTTGACCATCCTTGAAAACAACCAGGAAAGTTTTACGGAAGATATTTTGGTCAACCATCCGTTAAGGTACAAGGGTATCAATATCTTCCAGGCGTCCTACGGTGCAACCACACCTGATGAAGCCCGGTTTGAGATCACTGACAGTGAAACCGGGACGGTTGAGATACACACCATAAAAAACGGCGGTGTCGTGTCACTGCCGGCGGGTGCCGGCAATTTTATATTTGAAGGGTTTGTACCCCATTATGACTTCAATGGTCATAACCTTGGTGAGGCGTTTATCGGGCGCCTTGATACAATCGACGGGAGGAATGTTCAAATTGTTTTGCCCACCAAGTTTCCCACCTTTGATAAAATGCGCAAGGGTAGATTCACAGTTGAGGTTAAATCCTGGGATCAGGCCTATTACACCGGCCTTCAGGTGACAAAGGACCCGGGCGTTCCCTTTGTGTACACAGGCTTTCTTCTTATGATTATCGGTTGCTGGGTCACTTTCTTTGTTTCCCACCAGTCCGTGTGTATCGGCCTTGAACAAACCGGATCCGGCAGCACCCGGGTATGGGTCGCCGGTCGGGCCAACCGTAACGCCCAGAGCACGAATTTGACCGTTAAAAAACTTGTAAAGGAATTAAAGGAAGTATCAGGCTAATGAACTCATCCCTGCTTTTATCGGCTGCAACATTTATCTATGCTTTGGCATCGGTATTTTATATTGGATCTTTTTCTTTCAAAAAACCTGCGTTTGCCCGGCTTGGGTTCTGGGTGATTGTCATCGGGCTGGTGGCCAATACCGGCGGAATTCTGCTGCGGTGGATGGAGTCCTATCAGATGGGATACGGGCATGCCCCCTTTTCCAATATGTATGAATCCCTGGTCTTTTTTTCATGGACTGCGGCCGCCCTTTATGTGTTTGTGGAATTTAAATATAAGGAAAGCATCATCGGCGTATTTGTTTCTCCCTTGATTTTCCTGGGTATTGCCTATGCCAGTTTTGATCCGTCCATTACTTCAAAAATCACCCCGTTGATCCCTGCACTTAAGTCCAACTGGCTCATTTCCCATGTAATTACCTGCTTTCTTGGGTATGCAGGCTTTGCCCTTGCCTTTGGATTCAGCTTTATGTACTTCATCAAACCCAAAGATCCCGGGGCGAGTTCGTTTTTTGCAAAACTGCCGGACTGGGACACCATTGATGAACTGACCTACCAGATGATCGTTTTCGGGTTCCTCTTTCTGACCATCGGGATTATCACAGGCTCTGTCTGGGCAAATTCCGCCTGGGGCAAATATTGGTCCTGGGATCCTAAAGAGACCTGGTCTTTGATTACCTGGTTTATTTACGCCATTTTTCTGCATTTGCGCCTGATGCGCGGATGGTACGGAAAAAATCTTGCCATTGTTTCCATCATCGGATTTATAGGGGTTTTGTTCACCTACTTCGGCGTGAATTTCTTTTTATCCGGCCTTCACAGTTACGGCTAAATAAATCCAAGTTACCTTATCTCTCTATAAATCAGAATTTTTTCGAAAAATTACATTTTGTCGGGTTATTTTTTTTAAGCTATTGTATAAAAGCCAAAATAGCTGAAGAAAATAATTTTGAATCCATTTCTGTTCGGGACGTTCCAGAGCAAGGGTTTCCCAATTAAACTTGACAAGGGAAACATATATTAATATAGATTGACCGAATTTGTATTTTCTGGACGTATTGCAGAAACAGGCACGGCAATGCTGTTCTGCGAAAAATATTGGCCCGGGGGTTATCCTGTGGCCGTAAAGGTATGGTAACATCAACATTTTAACATTGATGGGGTTTTCATGAGCGAGTTAGAAAACAAAGCAAACGATGGTCCTGAGGATGGTGCGCACCACGGCACCGACAACGGTCCAAAAGATGACAAAGGGTTAGGCCTTGGTGTCATCTTTTTTATGGGGGCATTTTTGGTATGCTTCCTGTCGGGCTGGCTGCTGTTTCCAAAATTGCTTTATTCAAAAAAGGAGCAGCCTTTTAATTTCGATCACAAGCTTCATGCCGAAGAAACAGGTGATTGTGAAACCTGCCATTTCTTCAGAGAAGACGGAACCTTCTCCGGAATCCCGGGTCTGCAAGCCTGTATGGAATGCCATACGGATGAACCCATGGGAGAGACCGAGGACGAAGCCGTGTTTGTAGAGGAGTATGTGGCCAAGGGGAAAGAAGTGCCCTGGCTGATTTATGCCAAACAACCTGATTGCGTGTTTTTCTCCCATGCAGCTCATACAGTTGCAGGCGGCATGGATTGTAAGACCTGCCATGGTCACATTGGGGAGTCCTCATCTTCGCGGCCCTATGAAGAAAACAGAATCACCGGTTACAGCCGTGATATCTGGGGCAAGAATATCTGGGGGATCAAAAAGAATTCCTGGGATCGTATGAAGATGGATGACTGTGCGGAATGCCATCTGGAAAAAATGGGTCATAAGGGCTACTGCTTCCAGTGCCACAAGTAAGATACCTCAAGGACAAGAATTTCAAAGTTTATAAAGGATGACTTATGAAAATTGACAGACGAAGCTTCTTGGGATTGGGACTTGGTGCGGCAGCCGGCGTCGCGCTTTCCCCTGTGGGTGTCAAGCTGACAGATGATTCTTCCATCTGGACCCAGAATTGGCCCTGGACCCCTGTCCCTGAAGACGGTAAAATAACCTATGACCGATCCGTATGCAGCCTGTGTCCAGGTGCCTGCGGCATCAGCGTCAAAAAAATAAACGGACGGCCTGTTAAGATCGAAGGCCTTGACGATTACCCTATTAATAACGGTGGTGCTTGCCCCCACGGGATTTCCGGCCTGCAGTATCTGTATGATCCTGCCAGGATAAAAACCCCGTTAAAGAAAAACGGTAATAAATTTGAAAAGATTTCCTGGGATGAGGCGATTTCACTTGTGGCCCAAAAATTGGGTGAAATTCGTAAAAGCGGAACACCTGAATCCCTCGGTCTGATCACTGGTGCCGACAGCGGTTCCATGGCCCAGCTTTTTGAACGGTTTATGGCTGCTTTCGGCTCTCCCAATACATATAACATGCCAAGCCTTGAATCCAATCTCGCGCTGACGGCTGCTGCCCTTCACGGTGCAGATCGAAGCCTTGGGTTTGATCTTGATCATTCCGATTTCATTTTAAGTTTCGGTGCGGCAATTATTGAAGGCTGGGGTTCCCCTGTTGCCTGTATCCAGGCCAATGCATCAAGACGTGAGCGCAAGGCCAAGCTTGTACAGGTTGATTACAGACTGTCCAATACGGCCAATGCTGCGGATAAGATCATTGCTGTAAAGCCCGGCACTGAAGCAGACCTGGCATTGGGGCTTTGTGGCGTGCTGCTCGCAAAGAACTTGATTGCCGGGGACGTAAACACGTCCGCTTTTGCTGCTATGCTGGCAAAAGAGTATACACCGGACAAGGTAGAAGCGATCACCGGTGTCAAAGCTGCGGATATGGAGGCCCTTGCCATGGAATTCATCAAGGCCAAGGCTCCTGTGGCCGTGCCGGGAAAGGGCAGGGGAGACGTTGGTCAAAGCCTTCGTGAATTCGCTGCCGTCCAGGCCCTGAATGCACTGGCAGACCGCCTGAATAAAAAAGGTGGTGTGTTTGTCATGTACCCGGCCGATTATTTAAGCTTTCCCGAAAATGTAATGGATGATGCTGCAAAACAAGGCGCAAGCAAGGCCAAACTTGCCGGTTCCGTTAATGAACTGGTTGACAAGCTTGAAAAGGATGGGGGGCTTTCCGCCCTGTTTATTTATAATGCCAATCCCTGCTACGCTTTGAACAATCCTGAAAAGGTCAAGGTTGCCATGGATAAGGTTGGATTCAAGGTCAGCTTCAGTTCTTTCATGGATGAAACTGCTCTTAGATCAGATGTGATCCTGCCGGCATCCATTTTTCTTGAACGCCTGGAAGATGTGGTTTCCGGTGGTGGTCTTGCTAAAACAGTCGTAGGGCTGTGCCGGCCCATGGTTAAACCCATATTTGACACCAAACACCCGGCAGATGCGCTGATCCTTCTTGCCCAGGCCATGGGCGACAGCATTGCACAAAGTTTCTCCTGGAACTCTTATGATGCCTGCCTTGAACAAGTGACGGGAAAAATCTGGCATACCCTGTCCGGCGACGGATATGTCGTCATTGATGACAAGCCGCCTGTGGGGACACCTGCAACGGATTTTACCTTCCTTGTTTCCGCTCCCAAAGCTGCTGTGCCCATGGGTGAAGGCGATTACACCCTTGTGCCTGTTGATAAGATGCGGCTTGCCGTCGGTTCAATGATATCTTCTCCCTTTGCTGTTAAAATCATTTCCGACAAGGTTCTTTCAGGAAAATACAGTGTTGTTGAGATTAATCCAGCCACTGCAGGCATCCTGAAAGACGGTGATATTGCTGTCCTTAAAACCGCCATGGGGAAGGCAAAGGTTAAAATCGGCTTTAATGAAGGTATTCTACCCGGCGTGATCGGTATGCCAAGGGGGCTTGGACATGCCTTCAACAATCCTTACGTGGCCGGTAAAGGTGTCAATGTCAATGATCTGATCGGCCCGGTCATCGAGCCTGGTTCAGGACTGGATGCTGCCTTTGGAATTAAAGCCACTCTTTCCAAGGCGTAAACTGTTTACGAAATCTTTTTAAGAGGTTCTGATGATAGAAAATAAAAAAGCCCATAAGTTCGGGATGGTTATCGATCTGGACAAATGCACGGGATGCGGTGCCTGCATGGTCTCGTGCATGTCTGAGAATAACGTTCCGTTTAAGGAGGATGAATCCGACAAAAAGCTCAGTATCACCTGGATGCGGGTGTACAAACTGACCAATGGAAAATCCTTTCCCGAAACTGAAATTGCTTATCTGCCCCGTCCCTGCCAGCACTGCGGCGGAATCGGTGACCATGGTCATTCTCCCTGCGTATCCGTATGTCCTGCCACGGCAACCGACTACGGTTATGATACAGGTATTGTCAGCCAGATTTATACCCGCTGCTTTGGCTGCCGGTACTGCATGGGGGCATGCCCGTACCATGCCAGGCACTTTAACTGGTGGGATCCCAAATGGCCCGAGGGTATGGAAAATTACTTAAGCCCCAATGTCTCCCCGCGTATGCGCGGTGTGGTCGAGAAATGCTCCTTTTGTTACCACCGGTATCAGTTGGCCCGGGAACAGGCCATTGTTGAAGACCGTGAAATAGAAGAGATGGAGTACCAGACCGCATGCACCACCGCCTGCCCGGCAGGTGCCATTGTGTTTGGCGACCTGAATAATCCTGCCCACAAGGTCCATCAGATTGTTAAACCGGATCCCCATCCTGATCCCATGAACCACAAGGTTGTGGGAAAATCCAGAAACCCGAAAGTTTTCAGGCTGCTTGAGCGTCTTGGTACCAACCCCAAGGTCTATTACATGTCTGATCGGGAATGGGTCAGAAAGGCCGGGGACAACTACCTTAAAGGTGAGTGGGAAAATGTTAAAACCCATCATGGGGCGTCTTCATCCCATGGTTAACTTGCATAAAACTATTTAGGAGTAATTAGATATGTTAGATGATGCATTAATACCCGAAGGCGCCAAGCGGTGCGCGTTCCCGATATTCATCATTGGGATCATCATTGTGGGTGCTGTTCTGCTCTGGGGCGTTTATGCCATGTTCCTGTGCTGGTTCAAAGGTCTGAACCAGACCAACATGAACGACTACTACGGATTTGCCCTGTGGATCTGGGCTGACCTGGCCGTCATCGCCGTTGGCGGCGGTGCTTTTTTTACAGGTCTTTTGAAATACATTTTCAAGGTTGATGATTTGAAAAATATTATCAACTTTGCCGTGATCATTGGTTTTATCTGTTACAGTTCCGCCCTGCTGATCCTGGCCATAGATATCGGACAGCCCCTGCGTGGATGGTTTATTTTCTGGCATGCCAATGTCCATTCCATGCTCACAGAAGTGGCCTATTGTCTCTCCTGTTATTTTGCAGTGCTGACCATTGAATTCATTCCCAATATCCTGGAAAACCGCCAGGTCAATAAGGTGCCGTTCTTTCACCACCTGGGCCACAACATGCACGAGGTGATGGCCGTTTTTGCCGCCACCGGCGCTTTTTTGAGTTTTTTCCACCAGGGCTCGTTAGGCGGTGTGGCCGGCGTTATGTTTGGCCGTCCTTTTGCTTACCGCGAAGGCCTTTTGATCTGGCCCTGGACCTTTTTCCTGTTTACCTGGTCTGCCGCAGCGTTTGGTCCCTGTTTTACCTTGATGGTTACCAAGATTACGGAAATAATTACGGGTAAAAAATTGGTCGGAGATAAAACCGTCAATCTGCTGGCAAAAATTTCCGGGTGGATGATTACCACCTATATTATCGCCAAGATTATTGATACCGTTTACTGGGTATTCGTCACCGTGCCGTCCATGGGATTCGAACTGGGACATTTTTACAGCAACAACGGGTTCTATGGATACTGGATTTTGATTACCGAAGTGATCTTATGCGGTGTTGTGCCTGGGCTGCTTCTGATTAATAAAAGTACCCGTGAAAATCCCACCACCCGCACCATTGCGATTATTCTTGGCGTTATTGGTGTATGTCTGAACCGGTGGGTTATGGTGCTTCAGATCATGGCCGTGCCTGTGATGTCTTTTGACTCCTGGGCATTGTATATCCCAAGCTGGCAGGAAGTGGCGACCACCATTTTACCTGTTGCCTACGGAATTATCCTGATTGCCGTTGCATATCGCTATCTGCCGGTATTCCCCCAGGAACTGGAACTTAACGAACCTGCCGACGCGGCAGCTCAAAACTGATAAAGGAGGTTTTAATGTTTCCCTTTTGTTTTGAATGGGTCTGGGACATCGGCCATGCAATTTTTTTCGGTGGGTTCTGGTATGCCATCTCCATTTTAGGGGCAGGTATGACCTATTGCCTTCTTAAGGCGGCCTATGACACGGTTAATGATAAAGGTGATTCACATCACTGATATTTAACCTGCGTAAAAATGAAAACGCCTGCTTGACTCTTTGAGTGAAGCAGGCGTTTTTTTGTATTCAGGTTTACCCTAAAACCCGCTCAACCGCTCCACAGATAAAGCGGGATCTATCAAGCCCTTCCTGGGTTTTAACATATTCGTTCACCCGCTCCAGCAAATCCACGGGTATCATGACGTTAATTCTTTTTTTAGGGCGGTATTCGTCCATTGCTTTTTCAGATGGCAACACAGGGAAAATAAGCTCCCCCTGCTTTGCTTCTTTTCTGATTTCAACATAAGGCCTGGGGGCTTCATATTCCCGGCCTTTGCGGCCCAGAACCATTATTGCGCTTAATGCATCTACAGCCATTTCAAGAGATTTCTCAACAGTCTCCCCGCAGGTGTTCACGGATAGGGCATCTGGGAATCGGACAGACCATCCGTCGTCATCAGGTGAAAAGATTGCATAATAAATATCCATTGGCACCTCCTTTACTTGTCTGCCTGCTTGTGATCATCTTCATTTATTTTCACCCCTTTGTCTGATTTATATTTACATCTATGTGTAAATATCATCAAGGGGTTTTTAACATTCTTGGAATTACCTGGGGCAGTTAACTGCCCCTCCCCGACTACCCGATCAGTGAAACTGTAGCAAGTCAAAAGTTTTTTACGATCTTTTTAAAACAGACCCGTTCAAACCCCAGGGCCACCCGATCAACGATACGGCGATATGATTACTTCTCGGTAAGGGAGTTCTGGAAATTCAGTTACAATTCTCCCGGATTCAGGAAAAATCCTCAAGTGTTCGGAATATTTTCTCAGCCCGATTACGAAAATTGATAGCTGCCGAAGGTTTATCCTTTCGAATGTATGATAAAGAATTCCGACCTGACTCCGGGTATACAAAAATTAAAGAATCAAAGGATTTTCTACTTTTACGCCCTGAAAAATCTGGCCGGGATTCAAATCCTCGGTCCAGATTTTTCCACAACGGGCACTTTGCGCCGCCGATACAATGAGAGCGTCCCAGAAGGAAATTTTATTCAGGACTTGGCAGTCAATGGCCCGGTCAATGATTTCAGGCAAAATCAATACAACCTCAAAATGGGAAAACGAGTGTAAGATATCTTTGACGATCAGGGCATCAACCTCAAGCTTTTTTGTGGCTGTAACGTAAAATTCCTGCATGACCTGGGTGGAAATGACGCCTCCGGGCCCTTGGGCCACTTGACGGAGAATCGTCCGACTTTTATGTTGCTTTTCAGGATCATATTGATCCAGAGCATAGACAAGGATGTTGGTGTCGATAAAGATTTTAGCGGTCATATAAATCGTCCCTGTTCCAGGTCCGGCCATTGGAATCCGCCTTTGCCCGATCCATGAGTTCGAAACATGAATCAATCCACTCAATTGACTGGGGCACGACGGTTTGCTCCAACAATTTTCTGATCAGTGCATTCAGGGAAGTCTGGTGCTGCTTTGCGTATTCGCGTCCTGAATGCAGCAGTTCAGTATCTAATGAAATGGTGATATTGGGCATTGTAAACCTCCTTGTTTCTTTTTATATGAAAGTCCCAATTGAGCCTATGTGTTTATAGACCAGACCACATGGTTGTTATTTAAATACACTATAAATGGACACTGATTGTGTGTCAATGTTGGAACTTCCATTTGAAGCCTGTTTTAATGTACAATTACTGAAGCCATATCAACTCAATTTTTTAAAACATACCCTTTCAAATCCCAAAGCAACCACCACAAATTTTTTCAGACGCAGATTCCCATACCGTTGTTCAAGCTCATGTCCGTATGCACACACCTGTTTTTCACCGTTCTCCATCTGCCTTACAATTTCAGGAAGTTTTGCTAATTCATCCCCGGACAAGTCCCGTGCCTTTTCAGCACAGATTCCGGCATGTTTGAGCCTTACAAACTTGAACTCAATCAATACATCAAATATTCTACCATGTCGCTTATCCGGCCGGATGATCATGGTAAGATCGGCATATCTGCGGTTAATTTCAGTTTCAGAATCCATGATATAGAGGATATCATTGTAGAGCAGAGTTAAAAACGCGGTCTTTATGGTCAATTCATTGGCCCACCGATAGTCCCTGTTATGAAACACCTTGAAATATTTGTTTTTCATAAAAGCGCACAACGGCGCCATATCTCCTTTTTGATACACCTGTTCGGCCGCATTCGAACCCTCATCCCTGTCTCCGGGATCGGGCAGCAGCATTTTTTGAATTCGATCCACATACAGGCTTTTAATGACAAGATTGGGAACTTTTAACCGCACCTTTAAGTCCGGTGTATCACCGGCCAGGGTCAACACGCCGAAATAATAAAGAAAAGATGCCAGAAACATATTGTCCTTGGATTGATCAGACAGCATCTCTTTAATGCCGAAACGGTCTTCAATATCAGAGACAATAAGCTCATGATTTTTCTGGACCAGGTTCATCAAAAGATCTCTTCCCATGGGCATCCGGGCCATATATTCAAGTTTTGATTCATCCACTGCAAGATTTGAATCCAGCATTTTCCTTGGATAGGTGCAGGTTTTTTCAAACTGTTTCAAAAAATATAAACACAGGGTTGGGTTATACACATATTCATCAATGGCATGGGAAAAATTATATCCATTATAATAGACTTTCGTCAAATTAACGGCTTCCTGAATTTTTTCCTTTTCAAATCCACATTGATCAACAATTTCTTTGAGCACCGCTTCAATTTCTTGCTGCCTGAAGCCGCACAGATCATTAAATTCAGGTTCAAAGTAAATATTTTCGGCAATATTATATCCGCTTGTGATATCGCTCATCACAACCGGAGAAACCCCGGTGATAAACACACGATCAATCATGGAACCGGACGTGGCGGATTTTACTGCCTTGAAAAAAGTCTTTAAAGGGCCTTCATCATGCACAATGGCCTTATATCTGTCTTCTTCGCTGTGTATGCCCATCATGATGGTATTGGCAAAATTATCATATTCATCAATGAGAAGGTATACCGGATATGGGGTCATGCGCACCGAGCTTACCAGCGATTTAACAGAACTTATGGCATTTTTGGGGTTTATTTCAATCCCGGGAAGATCATACTCCCCGTAATAGAGCAAAAATCCTTTAATGCAGTCGTTAATATGATCAAAAAGAGCTTCCTTCACTTCCTTTGCACTGCCGGTGCAATCAACACATGAAAAATCAAATTTCAAAATAAAATATGAATTGTGCAGAGCCGTTGGGGTTTTTCCGATTTTCAACTTCCCGAAAATCGAATCGAATTCATCCTTTTTTGCCACATCATAATAGTTTTCCAACATTGAAAGAAGCAGGCTTTTGCCGAACCGCCTGGGCCGGATAAACAGCTGGGATTTTGTATTTTCAAGCAAAGGTATCTTATCGGTCCTGTCACAATAGAAATACCCCTCACCGGCAACGGTTTTAAAATCAGATATGCCATATGGAAATTTCATGATTTTGTGTCTCCCCTGCACACACTTCAATACTCGTTAGACAGCAAATGGAAAGCGAAAGGGTTGACAGTAAACTCTTCCTCAAATAAACACCACCGGCGAAACCCCGAAGCGTTTTCCTAGTGCCTTCACCTGCCGGGTATTAAGCCTGCGCTTTCCGCTCAAAATTTCAGATACAACCCCTTGACTGCCGATCTCCGGCAGATCTCCCTGCCTGACACCGTGTTCCTGCATTAAACAATTCAGGATGTCAGCAGGTGCGCCTTCATGTTCCGGCAAGTGGGCGGTTTCATACGTTTCAACAAGACTGCCGACGGTCTCGACCAGAGACGCCAGCGGGTGTCCTTCGTCCTCTCCGATTTCATCCAAAAGGCTGTCAAGAAAAGATACCTGCCGGTCATATTCTGCTTTTGAATGGGCCACGGAGAAGATGCTTTTAATATCCGGCCAGATCCGGATAATGTCGTTTGCCTCCTGTAACATCAGCCTTCCCTCCATTTTTTTTGTCATATTCGTTATGCGTGAGGACATGCCGGATATACAGCCGCTGTGTGTTGTAATGGACAGCTGCAATAAGCCGGACCTTGTTCCCGCCGATATTAAACACGGTAAACCCGCCCACCTGGTCTGCATTTGGAAAAACACCTCTCAGTTCAGCGAAGTTGCCAAACCCTGTATGCTTCACAATTCGGTACCAGGCATCCAGGGCGGTTGAACATTCCGGGTATCGTTCAGCAAAATCCAATATTTTTTTCCGTGTTATGATGTGCATATCTTTACATATCTCAGTTTGAGATATGTATCAAGTATTTTAAAGAAGAGTCTCTTTAGTATGCGCTTTTTCATGTGATCCAATGTAGGTTACCTCCACCAGTTTGATTTCTTTTTCTGTTACCTTTCAGACAGTGATATAGTTTGGTTTCCCCTTTTTCAAGACTGGATAAATTTAAACGTTGATACTATAATCACAAAATTGAGAAGCAATATTCTATGTTCTGTTGACATTTAGCGTAGCCATATTCTTCTGTCGGGTGGCAATAATCTCCACTATGCACCGCTGCGAAGTTTCCAAAGTACGAAAAACAGAAATAAGAAACTAACTGCCCACGAACAACAGGGATAAGAGCATCCCTGTAAGGAGAAGGAAACATGAGCACAGAACCGCAGGAAAAAAACATAATGACACCGGGGGAGTATCTTGCCCTTGAAAGAGCTTCGCTGGATATCAGACATGAATTTTATGCTGGTGAAATCTTCGCTATGGTTGGGGCAAGCAGGCACCACAACCGTATCAATATGAATCTTGCTAGGGAATTAGGGATTAAATTCAAAGCAGATAATTTCCGTTGCGAAGCGTTCTCCAATGACATGCGTGTAAAAATTGAAAACGGCTATGTGTACCCGGACATTGTTATTACTTGTGGTGATGCAGAGTTTGAAGATAATGAGTTTGACACCCTGACAAACCCAGTTGTCATAATGGAAATTCTTTCAGATTCAACAGAGCTATTTGACAGGACGAAAAAGTTTTTTCATTACAGAAAAATCCCGACACTTCAAGAGTATATCTTAGTCTCTCAACATGTGATCAGCGTCAATTATAATTCCCGCCGAACGACAATTAAAATTCCCGAAATTTAAAGAATCAAAAAAATGGTAAAAGCATCCAAATTTTACTGAAGGAGTGATTTGGATGGTAACAAACCAACAAGTGAGGAGGTTGTTCAAGTTGATTCAATCTGAGAAGGATTTCGGGATCGCAGCAATGAAAGCAGGTATGGATGAGAAGACGGCTCGAAAGTACCGTGAAATTGGTAAATTACCAAGCGAGCTTCAACAGGAGCACGACTGGCGTACACGTAAAGATCCGTTTGAAGAGGCATGGGATAGTATCAAAGAAATGTTATCAATAAATCCGGGGTTGGAAGCCAAAACCATTTTTGAGGATATGCAGCGCAAACAGCCCGGCCGATTTGCCGATGGTCAATTAAGGACCCTGCAGCGACGGATCAAGCATTGGCGGCCACAGAAGGTCCAGGCAAAGAAATATTCTTTGCACAAATACATAAACCAGGCGAACTATGCCAGTCTGACTTCACGCATATGGATAAGCTGGGTGTCACCATAGGCGGCGTTCCCTTTGATCACATGATCTATCATTTTGTTTTAACCTTTTCTAACTGGGAAACCGGGAGCATATGTTTTTCTGAAAGTTTTGAAAGCCTGAGCCATGGCCTGCAAAATGCCTTATGGAACCTGGGCGGTGTTCCCCATCGTCACCGTACAGATTGTTTGGCGACGGCTGTTAACAAGGAGACCCATCCGGAAGAGTTCACCCGCAGGTATCAGGATCTTATGGACCATTACGGTCTGACACCTTGCAAAACGAACCCATCCAGTCCCAATGAAAATGGTGATGTGGAGCAGCGCAATTATCGATTTAAAAAGGCTGTTGACCAGTCCCTTCTGTTAAAAGGCCACCGGAATTTTAAAGACCGGGAGGAATATGAGTGTTTTCTGTCCAAACTGTTTTGCCAACTGAATGCCGGGCGAAAAGACCGCCTATCAAAAGAACTTGAAATTTTGCATCGGCTACCCAAAACCCGAATCGACTCATGTAAAAAACTGGATCTCAAAGTCGGTCCCGGCTGTACCATACGAGTTAATCACAACGTATACTCAGTGAACAGCAGGCTTATAGGAGAAAAAATACAGGTCCGCCTTTACATGGAATACCTGGAAATCTGGTACGGGCAAAAAAAGGTCGATACCTTGCCACGGTTACGGGGGGAAGGGAAGTACAAAATCAATTACCGGCATATCATTGACAGTTTGGTCAGAAAACCGGGGGCGTTTGAAAATTATCGATATCGTAATGACATGTTCCCCACCAGCCGTTTTCGGATCGCGTATGATTACTTAAAAGAGCGCTATACCGTTCAAAGCGCTGCGTCAAGATATCTGAAGATTCTATACCTTGCCGCAAAAGACAGTGAAGTGGCTGTAGACAATGCCTTGACGATTTTAATTAATGAAGGCCATGAGATCAGCAAAGATGCGGTCCAGCGGCTTATGAAATCTAATGCCCCTGTTGCCGGGCCGGATGATATCCATATCCCGGCCATTGATTTAAGCAGTTATGACCAACTTCTCAAAATGGTGGAGGCATGATGAGCGACAGAGACCAGATTGGAAACCATCTTAAAAGTCTGCACATGCCGACCATGCGCCGCAGCTATGAAGAAATGGCAGATCAGGCCCGGGCTGAGTCATGGGGGTATGAGCACTATCTTTTGCAGTTGCTGAATCTTGAATGTGAAGGGCGCTGGCAAAACCGGATAGCACGGAACCTGAGGGCATCCAGGCTGCCACCCTCGAAAACCTTTGAGAATTTTGATAAAAAGCGTCTTCCCATAAAGGTCGCTAATCATTTGAATGTACTGATCGACGGCTCTTTTTTAAATCAATCTGAAAACATTTTGGCCTTTGGAAATCCTGGAAGCGGGAAAACCCATCTGTTATGTGCCATTGGTCATGAATTGATTGCACAAGGAAAACAGGTCCTTTTCATCCCATGCAGCCATCTTGTCCAGGATCTGCTGATCGCCAAAAGGGAACTTGAGTTGACAAAAAAGCTCAAAAGTCTTTCCAGATTTGATGCCGTGATTATCGATGATATCGGATATGTCCAGCAAAGCCGGGAAGAGATGGAAGTTCTGTTCACCTTCCTGGCAGATCGGTATGAACAAGGCAGCCTGATGATCACCAGCAATCTTCCCTTTTCTAAATGGGAACAGATTTTTAAGGACCCTATGACAACTGCTGCGGCTATTGACCGGCTTGTTCACCACAGCATTATCTTCGAATTGAATGTTGAAAGCTATCGTATGGAGCAGGCCAAAAAGGAGGCAGAATCATGTTAGTGCATGAAATGAATACTCCGTATACCCGGGAAGAGATCGTAGAAATTGTCAAAATGATACGGCTACATTTATACAATAATGGGCTTCATTGTGGTGCCCGTGTTATCAGGGAGGACATGGAAGATGAGAATGTCCAGCCATTACCTTCTTTAAGCACTATTGGGCGTATCTTGTCACGCCATGGCTTAACACATGGCAGAACCGGAGTTTATAACAATCCCGTTTAAAAATAGGCGGATAATAAATAGTCATTTTTTTTATGCGAAAATCACCTGTATTTTTTGTAAAGCGTAATACATTTATCTATGGTTCTTTCATAGCAGAGCTTTCGGGTGTTTTTCAAAGGAGACGGTATGCGTGGTGGATATAGAGGAAAACCAAAACCCAAATTGCCGACACATCTAAAGCGGGTTCCTGTAAATGCACGAATCCAGCAGTGGATGCTTCATGAACTCAAAAGAAGAGGTGAGGTTGGGATAGTTTTGGAATATATACTGATTGAAGCGGGTTTTAAGTACCAACCAGAAAAATGAAGAAAGGCCCAATGCCTCCGGCGGCCCTACGGAGTATTTGTTTCGCGCTATGGCGCGAGGATTTTACGCATTAAAGACAAAAACATGGGGGAAGGACAGCATACAGTAAAGTGCATACTGCCCCCCATGTCTTCGTCACCAGTCACGGCGCTCGGGGTGCTTCCCAGCAGTTGCCCTATCCTCCGGGCTGGGGTGGGGGATATTATCAATGTTACAAAAAATAGCAAGGGAATAATGGAAAACAAATACAAAATAAACAGGTTATAAAGAATGGGGAACGGGAATTTTAATTGTCGTTGAGGGGAAAAAATAATTGTCGTTGATCATATCGGGGTGTTGTATAGTTTTCCAGCAAGTTTTTATCCACGTTTTGTGGCATCAAAGCTTTAAATTCGTATTCCGTCATGGTTTTCGGTAAATTTTCAAAAAGAAATTTGAGGTACCAATAAGGTTCAAGTCCATTGGCCTTGGCGGTTTCGATTAGGCTGTAAATGCAGGCACTGGCCCTGGCGCCTTCGGATGTTCGGATAACTTATATTTGAAAAGCCCTGTACTGCTGAAAAAATTAAAGAGATCTTACAAAATGTCGATCTAAGAGATATTCTGAAGAAAGAATTTTATTCTCCGTACATGTCAGTTATCAGCTTACGTAGCTGAGCGGCCTTATTGTCGGGTAACTGATCAATCTTTGTTTTTAATCGTTGTTTACTGATAGCCCGAATTTGATCAACAGCGATTTCAGCATTTTTGTTCATACATTTGATTTGAAGGCGTGTTCGCCATTGTGGATGCAATTTTGATGTTAATGGACAAATAACAATTGTTTCCAGGTATTTATTCATTTCATCCTGACTTACTATGACAACTGGGCGGATTTTTTGTATTTCACTACCTATAGTTGTATTGAGGTCAGCGAAATATATTTCATATCTTTTAATATTCAAAGTTTTCGTCTTCCAAGCCATCAAGTAGCGTTGTGTCAAAATCGTCCCATTTTTCTTTTTCATCAGCCATGGCTTTAAACGTTTCTATCCAGGAAAGCTTAGATTCTTCTTTATTACGAAGAAGCAGCCCTTTATCTGTTTCTTCAATTAGAAGAGTATGTTTCAGACCATATTTTTGAAGGAGTACTTTAGGAATGCGAATACCTTTAGAATTGCCGATAGGAACTATTTTGGCGTCTCTTGTTCGTAGATTATTATCCATAAATATCTCCTGAACTATAAAAAATAATATTGTAATTACAATAATTACTTAAAATTATATTGTCAAGTTCTAAAAAAAATTGCTGATAAATCTTCTTCTGTTTTATTTATAGATAGTTATCCCATTAAACAGCAAATGGAAAGCGAATAGGTTGACAGTAAACTCTTCCTCAAATAAACACCACAGGCGAAACCCCGAACCGTTTTCCTAGTGCCTTCACCTGCCGGGTGTTAAGCCTGCGCTTTCCGCTCAAAATTTCAGATACAAGCCCTTGGCTGACGATCTCCGGCAGATCTCCCTGCCTGACACCGTGTTCCTGCATTAAACACTTCAAGATGTCAACTGGTGCTCCCTCATGTTCCGGCAAGTGGGCGGTTTCATACGTTTCCACCAAACTGCCGATGGTCTCGACCAGAGACGCCAGCGGGTGATTTTCGTCCTCTCCGACTTCATCCAAAATGCTGTCAAGAAAAGATACCTGCCGGTCATATTCTGCTTTTGAATGGGCCACGGAAAAGATGCGTTTAATATCCGGCCAGATCCGGATAATGTCGTTTTTTTCTTGTAACCGGCGCCGTGAGTTCTGAATGCAGCAGTTCCCTATCTAATGAAATGGTGATCAGGCACTGGAAGAAAAAATGATTTTTCTGTAATCTATACTCGATGATCCAGTTTTTCGTCAAATCGCATAACTATAGGAGGCTAAATTTCATGATTTGGAACCAGATCTCCCACGGCGATTCGATAACAAATTGATATTATTGAATTTTAAAAATCGTGCCAGTAAATATTCGGGTTAGTCATTTTTAAGTTGATTTGAGTAACGTCCTAAAATTCTGGTCCAGAGGATAAACCCAAACATCTTTGATGGGAACAATCACCGTCCCTTTCTTTGGGTTAGCACCTAATTTACCCCGCCCTTTAGTTTCTCCAACAATTTGCCAGTTTGCGGCTTTATAACAGGTCCCTGCGAAACGATCTTTTTGAACAAACGTCTCAAGCAGGACAGGCCGGATATTATACTTGTTGTGCCAATCATCCGGGAGTCGGTGTGTGATTAATGAGAGAACTTTGGATGCCAAATTTTTTGATTGAATCCATGGCAAAATAAGGAATCTGGCATTATTCACAATCAAATGCAAATTTGCCTTTCTTTGATCATGAGTCCATCCAATAAACTGATCTCTTGGTGCGGTTTGCCATGCCGCTGCACCGAACCCTGCCAGGGCAACGATCTGTTCGCCGGCAGTAATGAAATATCGAAGTTGGGCACCTGGCAACGGCTTATGCCCAAGATAATGATACCTTTCGATGTATTCATTCCACAAACCAGATGTCGCTTTGGTAACGATCTGCAAATTAAGTTCCGGCAAACGATGAACCGGACAGACAACCCGGCTTTGCGGATCCGTAGCTGACGTTAATTTAATGCGTCGGTCACGCTTTGTTTTTTGAGTAGAGGGCGGCAGGCATATCACCCCATCCTTTTCCATCTTCAGCATAGCAACACGGCACGACATATCTTTGGTTTTTCCATCCGGTTTGAACCATTGGAGAATCCGGCACACCTCTATTGAAAGTCGCGTTCGGTTGAACTGGGGATTGTTTTTTATGAGAGCCTTGATCTGTGTTATTTCTGTTCGGGTAAAATCCCGGCCACAGTATCGGATCATGAGGTATCTATCGGTTTTGACAATTTCTCCAGGCGGGCCTTATCCATTTCCCAGGGAAGAAACCGTGATAATTGTTCAGGCGCTTTCCCATGGTTTAGAGCGCAGGCATTAAGGTACGAATTTAACCAGTGGTGACAGTTCAGTCCCCACAACTCCAAGGTTTTAAAAAGTGAAAACATCATTGCTGCCAGTTGAGCGCTCCATACACTTGCTGAACCATAAAAATTTCTACGACCTGTTACTGGATTCCGAATGGCATTTTCACCTTTATTATTATCCATGGGGACTTCCGGGTGTTCAACAAACACACTCAATCCGTCCCAATGGTTTTTCAGGCTTTTCAAAATTTTGTATTTAGCATTGGATAACAGGGTGGAATTAGGGTCATCGGGATTGTGTGATTCTATAAATGCATCTCGGTCCTGCGTCATTTCATTCATCTTGTTAATCACAGATTCATGTCGCTTTTTGAATGATTCCGACTGCCATTGCACAGGTAATGCTTTATCAAAGGCTGCACAACGAAGGTTGTTTATATGATACAGCTGTGCGATTTTCTCAATCCAGCAAAACGCCCATTCTTCCAATTCCGGATACTTCCTGGCTGCATCCAGGAAATCACGGCGGACGTGTGCCCAACAAAAGGCCAGAATAATGAAAGGCATTTTGTTAGCCAGTGATTTATAGGCGCTGTATCGGTCGCAGACAACAATGATTTTACCTTTCCGGGTATTTTTAAAATATGATATCGGAATATCTGCACCTCGTCCCGGCGCAATCAGGAAATAGACAACGGATTCAGAACGACTGACCCATAACCACCATTTATTTCCGATTTTACCTTCAATTTCTTCAAAAACCTTCCAGCTGCTTTCATCTTGATGGAATCTGTCTTCGGTCATTTGTTGAAGGTAAAGCCTGTTGCAGATGGGTTCAAATAATTCTTTGAGATTGTTCAAGCCGCCTGAAATTGTACCGGCTGAAATGGGTAAACCAAGCTCCTCATAATGATTTAAAAGACGATTGGTCGGCTGGCAATAACGAAATTTGTTCAACAAAACGTCTGCCCAGATTGAAATTCCGTATGGGCTTTTGGGCATCAGCTTTGGAGGCATTGGCGCAGTAATCGTTTGAGGCACCCCTTTGCACGAGCATATTTTTGTTCCTGTCTGACGGACAATTCTCCTTGTGTAGGCTTTGACGTCAACCTCAATAATTTGGGTTTCAGGTCCTGAACTCCCATCAAGTGTATAGGGCAACCCGCAACAAGGGCATACTGGATTTTGCGGAAAACAAGCTTGTTCGTATACTACAGGAAGATCAGGACGCTCTGTCAGGCCGTGACCTTCACTTCCAGGTTGTTGACCAGGAGGCCTTTTGTTTTCATTTGATTTTGGATTGGCTTTTTCTGTTTTTGAAGGTCTCTTTTCGGTTTTTTTCCCAAATAATCGGTTTTTCAGATCCCGGATTTGGCCATCTTTTTCTTTTATTTCTTGCTTGAGCCCTTCTTCCCGCAAAAGAGCTTTTTGGTGCATGGCTTTCCAATACCCCACCTGGTTTCTTAATTCCAGATATTCGCTCTCTGGGATTGAAATATATGGCTGTGAATCAGCCTGCAGATCAATAGTCTGACCATCAATTTGATGCATGCACACTGCTGATATTTTTTGACAAGAAGATACCATGCTTCTTCTTGTATCAATATTTTATGATAGTGTCCCGCTTTTTTTGAGATGGGAGAAAAAATTATTACTAACCCGAATATTTACTCGTGCCACAAAATTTATCCTTTTTGACAAATACAATGATATCAGTCCGTTATAAAAAACTGGATCATCGAGTATAGTTAAAAAAAATTTAAAGCGCTTGCCTGCCCGGCAAACCCGGAATATAAAAATCATACATAAATTTCGGAAAACAGGCCTTTGGAGATATGAAAATGAATCAGGAATATACCGACTACTACGAGTCAAACCTTAAATTACTAAAAAAGAATCAGCCGTCAGTATGGAAACAAATTACAGAAGATCAAACAGAAGCTCTCGGTGAAATTTCTTTTGCTCCTAACGGCAAACCCAATCTTACAGTCACCAATGGCCGGGGAAATTCAATTCTTCTTCACAATGAAGGGAATCCGGGAAAGGAAAGTTCAGATTTTATCGAAAAAATTCCTGCAGACCATAAAGGGTTTGTCGCCATCCTCGGCATGGGTCTTTTTTACTCGGCTCTCAACATATTAAAACAACGACCTCATCTTCAAAATCTGGCACTTTTTGAACTGGAGACCGGAATTTTCATCCAGGCACTTCGATATATTGATCTTTCTCCCATACTGGAAGACCATCGGCTTATTTTGGGCATCGGAGCAAAAGCGGATATTGCTGAAACACTGGCTGCAGCGTCCAGAACCTTGCAGCTTGAAGATTCAAACATATTACATCATCTGCCTTCGTTCAGCTTTAACCCGGACGGATATAACCGGCTTAAGGATGATCTTTTTGCCCATATCAACAGTCTTAACATTGGCGGAACAACCACAAGACTACTGGGTAAAGATTTTCTAACCAACCGCTTCAAGCATATCTGCACCATACATCATCATCTGCTATTGGAACATATACAAAATAAATTTGATGGCGTTCCTGCCATTCTGGTTGCTGGGGGACCGTCTTTAGATAAAAATATCCATCTGCTTAAACAGGCCCAGGAGAAAGCGGTCATTATTGCCGTTGATACGGTTTTACCTGCTCTGTTGAAAAACGGTGTACATCCCCACTTTCTCACTTGTATTGACCCGAACAACCTTACGTTTGAAAAATTTGCCGATGTAATACCACAGGTTAAAGATATTGCCCTGATCTGCTCATCCTGGGTAAACCCCAAAACCCCTAAAGTATTTCCGGCCGAACAGATCTTCTGGACATTTACGGGCAAGCCGATCGAAGCGTGGCTCAATTCACTGCTTGGCGGAGAACTCCTGACCGGCGGTGCCAGCACTGTAGCGCACTTAAACCTTATTGCCGCACACATGCTGGGGTGTGATCCAATCATCTTTATTGGTCAGGATCTTGCTTATCCCGGTTCTGCTTCTGCTTCCCACGCAAAGGGAACCGTCCTTCAGGGGGCTGCCCCGACAAAGATAATAACAAATCATGTCCAGGGAGAAACTGTTACCGGTATCAACGGAGAAATTTTACAAACAAACCGTTCATTTTTAAGCATGAAAGAATTTTTTGAATCTGCCATTGCCAAATCCGATAAAACCCACATAAATGCAACGGAAGGGGGTGCAAACATTGAAGGTACCAAAATTCTGACACTACAGGAAGCCATGGATAACCATTGCAACAGACTTATCAGTACAACCCAACGCCTCAAAGAGTTTTATTCAGCTTCAATACCAATCGCCTCTGACAAAATGCTTGTTGAGTTCAACAGAATACTCAGCAAAACAAAAAAATTACAAAAATTCATTAAATCTTCGGATGAAATCGCAAGGTCTTTATTAAAAGAACTTACACAAGCGAAAAGAAATAGCAAGTTTCTTAAATCTTTTGATATGCTTACCCTGCCACAAAAAAAACGAATAAATAAAATTGATAAATTTCATAAAGACCTGGATGATACCCTGGAAGTCTGGAAAATCTTAGAAGAGATAACCATGGAAGGATTAAAAGAAAGTCAACGCCAAAAACAGGATATCTCAATACTCGAAAATGATCCCGACAGATATATTGAATGGCTGATAAAAAATTTAAACAGGTTGCTCGGCATCAATAAAATCCGAAAAGAGACTCTGACAGTCCTCTCAGACAATTTAAACATGGTCGCATCATTTCACCAAAAAGAAAGCAACTATCTGGAAAAAATCAATAAAGGCTCCCAAACCGAACAAAACAAACTTAAACTTGCCGGTCTCTATATCAACTCAAAAAATTATTATCTGGCCACCTATCTGCTGGAAGACCTTTGCAAGGTAATGCCTGAATCCGGTGAGGTTCATTTTTATCTTGGCTGTTCAGTTGCTCAGTCTAATATGCTTGAAAAAGCAGATCATTATTTTCAAACAGCAATAGAATGCGATCCAAAGCTCAGCTGTCAGATTGACGCATACTTACACGAGATGGGGGATGATTTCCTGAAGTTTGCCCGGTATTTTAAAACCCAGCCGGGACGTGAATTAAGCGTTAAATACATGGTACAAAAAGGACTCAGGTATCATCCAGACAACAGCGAACTTCAAAAAGAACTGGAAACCATCCTAAGACAGGACTTGAAACAAATAAAATCAGATGTTGATACCGATAATTATCAGAATTCAGCTGAATTAATAAACGAATGGTACCGGAATGCAATGGATCAGAAAAATTTGTGTGACACTCTTCCGTCAGATCTGGCAAGCAATATTTTTCTATACAAAGGCAAACTGTGCTTGTCGCAAAAAGAGTATCAAAACGCCATTGAAAGCCTTAAATCAGCCATGGAATACTCACCCGATAACCATGAGATTCATTCTGCCACCATTGACACCCTGTTTATCATTGGTGATTTTAATGGCGCCATCAAGGCATTGAACAAAGCAATCAAACTGGATACTAAATTTGCAGCTTACTGGGAAACCATAGGGGACAGCCTCCGAGACAGTGGCCAAAATGAAGATGCAATCATCGCCTATGAAAACTGTTTTCTGCATCTGCCCGACAACATAAATCTACTCAAAAAAATGGGCGACTGTTACATGGCCACAGACCAGTTGGAGGCAGCCAGAGCCGCCTATCAACAGTTAAAATTAAAAATTGAAGCTTCAAATTAATCAAATTACGATCGAAAAGATGCAGTTTATAAATCGTCTACAATAATGTATCACATCTATCATTAGCTATGGACTTTTGAATTTTTTTTATCTCCCAGGCAATCCTGTGAATCTCATTTTTCCTGATATTAGCTGAAGAAGGCAGACTCAGCCCGGATTTTGATATTTTTTCACAAACAGGCAATATCTGTTTTGTATCATAAATAGGCTGCTGATGAATAGGGGGGAATAATGGCCGCGTTTCTATGGATTTTATTTTTAATCTTTCCCCCAATTCAACCGCAGATATCCCGAATTCTTTCTCATCAACCAATATGGAATAAAGCCAGTAAATATTTCTAGCCCATTTCGCATTCGGCGGAAGGGTTAAGCCTGGTATATTTTTAAGTTCCTCAGTATAAAAGAAAGCATTGGTGCATTTTTGTTCTATGATCTGATCAATACGCTCCATTTGACCGACTCCCAAAGCCGCCTGGATATTAGTCATACGATAATTATAACCAAGAACTGAATGGTGGTATCTTTTTTGCGGGTCCATGCCATGATCTCTTAGAATACGAATCTTGTCAGCCAGCTCTTTATTATCAGTCACCACCATTCCGCCTTCACCGGTGGTTATTATTTTGTTTCCATAAAAGCTGAAAATTCCCATATCCCCTAATGATCCTGTCTTCCTGCCTTCATATAGAGCGCCATGGGCCTCTGCCGCATCTTCGATAACTGCAAGATTGTACTTATCGGCAATTTCAAGGATAGGAAACATTTCCGCTGGATGTCCATAAATGTGAACGGGTATGATGGCTTTTGTTCTGCTTGTAATGGCTTGTTCTATCTTTTGGGGGTCAATATTCCATGTAGTCGACTCGCTATCAACAAAAACAGGGGTCGCACCTGTATAAACTACAGCATTAGCGGTTGAAATAAACGTAAAAGAAGGTACGATAACCTCATCCCCCGGCCCGATGCCCAGTGCAAGCAAAGAAAGATGCAAGGCGGTGGTTCCACTGCTTGACGATATGCCGAATTCTGTTCCGCAGAATTCAGCAAACATTTGTTCAAAACGGGTTACATATTTTCCTGCGGAAGATACCCACCCTGTAAGGATACACTCACTGACATATTTTAATTCTTTATCACCCAAATTCGGCTCTGATACCGGCAGATAAATCCGGGTGTCAAAAAGTGCTAAATCGACCACCCTGTTGTTAGAATCAAGCAAGGGAATAATGCGTACAGCTTCTCCAAACAGTTTGGAAAGTTTTTCAGGCGGTGTCTCAATCGAAGCTGTTATGGATTTAGGACGCGTAACATTTGACACGGCAGAATCAAGATCCACTCCCCGAATTAATGCTCTTCTCACATCTCCATCCGTTAGAATACTTTTGAAAATACCGGTATCCGGTTCCACAAGCAGGGCAATGCCAAGTGCCCCTTTATCAATTTGTTTTAACACCTCACGTATTGATTTGTCTTCTCCAGCACTGATATCTTCAATCCGTTCTTTTAGATAAGTAAAATGATTTTGCATAATGAAACCTTTTCCAGATCAAATTCCATCATAATTCCAACCAATTGTTTAAATCCTACATTCAAAGACCAATTGAATTTTTTTTTTGCAAAGGACGGATCACTTAAAAGAAGGTCTACCTCAGTGGGCTGGTAAAAATATGGGTCAATACTCACTCGTTTTCCCATTTAAGTGCGGATACAATTTCATAGGTATTGTTTAAAGCCTTAAAGCCGTCATAAATTTCCAGAGTAACCGTTTTATTTTTCCATTGATAATTATTTAAAATTCTAAACAACTTACTTTGATCCGTCAGGCCGATATTTTGATCATGTCTTCGGTCATTGTTACTGATATGAATATAATCGGAAGCTTCAAACATATCCTGAAATTCTTTCTTGAAATCAAGATGAAATGTATTGGCACTTACCATCAAATGGCCTATATCCATAAGCAAAGTGAAGTCTATTCTTTTTCGCAGCTCAGTAAAATCATGAAATGTTAAAAGCATGAACGGGGCATTATTTCCATAAACCATATAATTTGATTCAGAATAACAATTATTTTCAATATACAAATTTATGTCATGGAATTCATTTTTAAGAATATGAAAAGCATCTATAAAATTTTCTAATGCTTTTTCCTTATCATATAAATTCGATTTACCGAATTTTCTGCCGATTTCATCAACAGGGCGATCTATAAAAAAACCGGCATGGAATCCAAATTGTTTCCCTCCAAACAACCGGGTCATCCTGAGAGCTTTTTTCAGATGATTTAAACTTGCTTCATAAATATCCGTGTTAAGCGAGGCTAAATTCAAGATAAAAGGATCTTTCGGCGGTGGGAAATAATTATGAACTAAAAAGTTAAGATTATAGCCTTTTTTAAGTTCAAGAAGCTCCGATTCACAGCCATCATAATATTCAGTCCCACCGGTCAATTCAATATTTCTAAACCCCTGATCAACCAGTTCTTTTACCGCCGGACCAATCAATATTTGTTTAGAGCATGCTGAAGATATATAAATCATAATTCCCTACAATTCCACAAAAGCCAACAACTGCCCTTTTTCTTTTCCCAAAAAAGAATAATTTAATTTTCTATATAAATGAATTGCTCTTGAATTTTGAGGGTATACTTTCAATTTTATTTTTTTCGCACCTTTTTTTCTAGCCCGTTCATGGAGGAACACCATGAACTTTTCCCCCAATCCTTTACGCCTGTAATCCGGATGAATAATAATCCCCAGACTGGGGATTTTGTATCCTTCATCCCACCCCCTGAGCATTCCGTAACCGCAAATCTTTTTTTCCATTGTTTGGATGAAATAAAGATCCCCGCCGTTGTAATGACAAATCTCATGCGCTTTTTTTTTATTAAACGGATGGGGATGAAAATATTTATCCCAGCCGTTGCTATGAATACTTTCAAAAAATGAGGTCAGTTTATCTGTGAAAGAGGCATCAACCTGAGAATATTGGATTTTACTATGCACTATTCCGACTTCCAGGCTATTGCGTCAAGCGTTAAAACATCATCTTTTTTAATCGTCTTCACCACCTGTTTTCCGATCACCTTATCAAACCAGTTGGGCGGCAAACCCGTACCCGGTCGTTTGCAGGTTACATCCTCCGGTTTAATCATCCGGCCAGCAGATATGTCACGGGTTGCAACCAAGCTTTTTTGCATTTTTGATTTATTTTTACGCTCACTTGGCATGATTCTCTTGATACCATCACCAAGGGCCAATTCCACATTTCGAATCGTCCTGACCATCTGACCGATCTCTTGCGGTTCAAGAGACGCATTATGATCTGGACCTTCCATACACCTGTCAAGGGTAAAATGTTTCTCAATCACACAGGCACCGGCTGCAACAGCCCAGGGACTTGCACCAATCCCAGACGTATGATCTGAAAATCCAACGGGACAGCCAAATGCAATTTCCATTGTTTTCATTGCTCGAAGGTTAATATCCTCCAACGGGGCAGGATATTCAGAGGTACATTGTAGAATGATAATCTTTCCGTCAAGTCCATTTTTTTTCAGTTCATCGACAGACTCTTCCACATCTCCAAGGTTCGACATCCCCGTCGATAAAATTACCGGAATATTTTTTTTGGCCAGATAGCGAAGAAACGGGATATTTGAGGTATCCGTGGATGCAATTTTATATGCATCCACGCCGATAGTTTCAAGCAGATCAGCACTATTTTGCTCGTATGGTGTACAAAGATACAATATTCCTTCATCTTCACAATGTTTTTTTAATTGCGCCTGTTCCCGGTCCGATAACTCAAGCTGTTTAAGCATGGAAAATTGAGAATCGTCACCAGAGGTTGTTTTAAGCTGATAATCAGCCTTTTCGCTATTCCGAGTTACAAGCGACTCTGCTTTAAAACATTGAAATTTAACGGCATCAGCACCGGCAGCCTTTGCTGATTCAATCAACTTGTGGGCAATATCGATATTCCCGTTATGATTAACCCCGGCTTCAGCAATGATAAAACACGGGTGTTTTTTTCCGATTTTAAAATCTTTAATTCTGACAAAATTATTCATTTTCTTTCAATTTCATATAGGTTTCCGCCAATCTGAAATCCATTTCACTGTCAATATCAATACTTCTGTCTGGGGGCATTATATATGCTTCAATCACACCGGAATATAAAAGTTTTTTTTCAAGAATAGTGGATCTCCAGGTAACCTCTACTGCTCCATTAAGCCTGTATGCCGGGGGAAGTAATTGCCGTCTCATGTAATGTTCGATTTGTATTCCAGCAACAAAGGCTTCCATCCTTCCGTCATTGAGTTTATACATCCAATAAGGGTGGTGATCTACCTCACAAACAGAACGGACCCAGTCCGGTTTTTTTTTGATCAAAATATCCAGTGCTTGGTTAATATCCTGAGCAATTCTTAATGGTGCCGTAGGCCTAAGCCACACAATTATATCCGGGCAAAAATTTTCATTGTCTTTCAACCAGGCTAACGCATGTTCATACACCGGCATATCCAGGGTATCATCTGCAGCAATATTTTCAGGCCTTAAAAAAGGGACATCAGCCCCGTATTGTTTGCCTATTTCAGAGATTTGCCTATCATCCGTGGAAAGAATAACCCTGTCAAGACATTGCACCGACAATGCCGTTTCAATGGTCCAAGCTAAGAGAGGCTTTCCGGCAAGCATTTTGATGTTTTTTCTTGGAACGCCTTTTGACCCGCCCCGTGCAGGTATTATCGCCAGAATTTTTTTATTACCCTTCATTATTCCTGCCATTTTTTCCTGCGATATAAATTATCGTATCTGTTTTTTGAGCCCTTTCCAATACCCGGCAGTATTCATTGCAACTTCCAAACAGCTTTTTAAACTTTAAATCTCCACCCGGTTTTCCTTTTTTCAGCCAGGCCAAGTGATTATCAAGACCATATCGCTGATAAAACATAATCTTTTTTTCATAAAAGCCCTCTGATTCAAACACGCATCTTAATCCATTTGCAGAATAAATATAATGATGCATGGGTTGAAAATAAAAATCTTTATAGGCATCCAAATCATAAATTGATAGCAAAGGATCTTCAATATGCGGCACTTCTATGATAATGCTGCCACCTGTATTTAATAACGGCTTGCATTTCTTTAAAAAGTCGAACGGATCCCTTATATGCTCAAACACATGAAACAAACAGATAAGATCAAATTTTTCCCCATCAGGAATATCTTCCAAATATTCATATTGATCCACACTAAAACGTGAAACAAACGCCCTGTTCGTGGAATCGGGTTCAACGCAAACACACTCACACTTTTGGGAACATTTTTCAAGGAATGCGCCGGTTGAGCTTCCTATTTCAAGGATTCTTCCATCCTGTATGAAAAAATCCTCCAGCTGTTCCCACCGTTTTGAGGCATCCTTCATACTTTTTTCATGAAGTTCCAAAGGATCCGTTGTCAGAGTCACGCCGCGTTTCTTTGTATGTTCATTGTAGGCGGCATAAAAATTTTTTTCTTCCGGTTCGTTCATTATGGGATATAAAAATCCTGTCAAACAATAATTACAACGAAATACCTTTGTGTTTTGAGCAGACCAGACCTTGTTATGTATCTGTTTGAGATTCGAAGAGTTACAGATGGGACATTCCATATTTTTATCATTCATAATGAAACCATATTCATTAAAATATATTCAATTATCAAGGACCATTCAATTCGGACAGCTTATATTTTTATGTTTGCCGAAATCCCCTGAAGGAAGCATCCCGGCTGTAATATAAATCCTTGATTTGTGAAACCATCAGTTTCTTTTTATTTTCAAAATAATTTTCAACAAGCATGATATTGGCATTCGCCAGTTCCGAATAAAGTTCTTTTTCAGACAATTTTGTAAAATTAACAGCAAAAAGGTCTGCATTCAAATGCTTGTTTTCATAAAAGTCCTCAATGTCTTTAATCAGACCCTTTTCAATTGCATAATTATATAAGGGAGAACCGGGGTATGGGGTAACAGGCCGAATGGTTCTCATCTGGGCCCCATCATCATGCTTGATTAAAAAATTTACAGCAGCGGTTAACGTTTCCTTATTGTCGCCGATATGGCCGAACAGCATATTCAGACCGGGACTGATTCCGGCAGCCAATGTGGATTCGATACCTTGGTCGATCTGTTTGATTGAGAGGGCCTTGTTCATTTTTTTCAGCACATCATCGTCATAGGCTTCAATGCCGTAATTGATAAAAACGCATCCTGCCCGTTTCATTAACGCTAGCACTTTCGGTGTTGCATAGTTGAGCCTGCCGTTGCAGTCCCATTTTATATTCAAATCGGCCTTTAAAAAAGATTCGCAGATTTCCATGGTACGTTGTCCGGATGACATGAGAAGTTCGTCTGAAAAAGCGATATAAGATATGCCGAACTCTTTTTTCAGATATTGAATCTCTTCGATAATGGCCTCGGCGCTTCGGGGACGAAATCCCTTGTCCATCCTGTAGCAGAAATTACATTTAAACGTACATCCCCGGCCGGAGAGCAGCGGCATGACAAAATCGCCGTGGGTGCAATGGGGCATTCTCAACAATCTGTAATATTCAATGGGAAAAAGCTCGTATGCCGGCCACGGGATGCTGTCAATATCCTTTATCAGTTCCCGCCTGGGGTTAACCACAACTTTCCCGCCGTTGCGGTATGCAATTCCATTGATGCGGTCCAGGGGCTTATGGGTGGCAAAGGCATCAAAAAGTTCCAAAACCGTTTCCTCACCTTCACCGATCACGGCGACATCAGCACCGGTTTTTTCAAGAAAATATTCCGGCTCCGGGGACGGCCCGTGCCCTCCGATGATGAACTGTTCAGGTCTTTGTTTTGACTTTTCAATGGCCAGGGAAATATTGAGCAGTTTTTTATATTGATAATACCCGGCAATGATGTTGACGCCGATAATATCGAATTTGTTCCGGTCCAGATAAGCGGTCAGGTGCTCATCCGGGTAATGATGGAGATCCTGGTTATAAATTTCAACATCATAGCCGTCTTTTTTGAGGACTGCCGCAATATAGGCCAATCCCTGGGGAAACCAGTGGATATACGAATCGTTATCATAGACAACCAATAGAATCCTCAAAACGTACCTCCTTCTTCCTTAATGACCGGTCTTCTGAACGAATAAAAATTACTACCGTTATTTTTATCAAGCAAAGAAAAACCGGGGCGACAGCTTTTGCAGCTGCCGCCCCGATTCTAACAAATATCGCTTGGTTTTATGCGATAAAACTTACTGGAGCAGGCTCAAGACATTCTGCGAACTGGCATTGGCCTGGGACATGGCAAATGTGCCGGCCTGGCTCAGGATCTGCATCTTTGTAAAGTTTGCCGACTCTTCGGCAAAGTCAACGTCACGGATGCTGGATTCCGCAGCTTCAACATTTACCTTGGTTGTTGAAATATTGGCAATGGTGGAGGTCAACTGGTTCTGCACGGAACCCAGGTCGGACCGGACCTTATCCAGGGATTTCAACGCGGCATCCGCCACTGCAATACCGATCTGGGCACCTTCCTGGGTGGTCACATCCACATCGGAAAGGCGATAGGCAGAGGCATCGGACATAAAAGAATCCACTGTACTGTCCGAAGCTACATCATTAACCGCCAGAGTTGTACCCGATTTCAGTATGGAACCGCCGTTAATGACCATATCTTCCGTCAGTTTATTAGTGGCTGCAGTACCGGTGATTATATCATATTCAAGGGTGGTGCCCTTGGCATATGTGGTTCCGTCGGAAGCCAGGATATCATTGGTCAACACCGTACCAGCAGTGATAGTCGAATCCTTTGCAATTATCGAACCTTTGGTCAGCAGCATATCTTTATCCACAGCCACTTTTTCATCCTCACCCGTTGTCGTCGCTAATCCAAGGGACGATCCATTGGCCAGAATGGAGTTGGCTCCTATACTAGAACCAGCCTTCAAGTTTACGGAACCGCCGAATATTGCACCAGAACCTTCCAATGCGTCGGTGGCAAAGGTTGTTCCACTCTTAAGGACGGAGCCGATATCAAGGGTTGAACCGGATCCCTTTAGCGCCATATCCGCTGTGAGAGTCACATCTTGTTGAATCGTATAATTATGCCCGGTAGTGCTGCCGGCAGTCAAAATAGAACCACTTTCCAGAATAGACCCGGCCGCTAAGGTTGCCTCTCCGGTCAGGATTAAACCGGTGGTTTTAATAGCAGTGTTACCCTTGATATAGGTATTCCCCCCGCTAACAACTACATTACCTGAAGTCGCACCGGAAAGGCTTTCACTCACATCGCCCTTAAACACTGTACCCGTTTTTAAAAGAGTATCTGCACCACCTTTTAATTCCGTCCCAGCGCCCAAGCTACTTTTGATAACTGTTGCAGTATTCTGAGCTATTTCAAAATTCCCTTGAAGGGTGGTTCCTGCACCAATGATTGATCCGCTATCAAGAACTGATCCTGCTCCAATAACGTTTTCATCATTTAACAGGCCTGTTACTTGGGCTGTGGTTGTAAAGGTGCCTTGAAGCACCGCCCCAGATGCCAAGACTGATGCGGTAAGAGAAGAACCGGATGTAAGCACCATTTCCTGGGTGGTGGAGGCCATAGCCCCTACTTTCATGAAGCCATCCTCGGTGGAAACCGCAATACCAGCCTGGGCAGAAGCATCGGTAATGGCAATCTGGCTGGTGCCTTCCTGGCGTACTTCAATCGTGCCCAAAGTCGACAGCTCTTCCGTTCCACCCATTACGGCCTGGGTAGCCGCTCCCATGGTAACTTTAATGGCCCGGTTGTCCGTAGAATTGAGAGTAAGTACTCCGTCTTGATCCACGGAAGCCGTAACCCCGTGCTCACTGGTCTTGTTGTTGATCGCCGACACCAGGGCACCGTCGGAATCATTTTCCTTCACATCCAAGGCACCAATGGTAACGCCGTTGATGGAAAAACTGCTGTCCGTTGTACCGGCGGTGATATTATCATCCGTAGAGGAAGAAACCGATGCCGTGGCTGAGATACCCAGCACATCACTGAGTTTATTAATGGCATCGGCCACAGCGCCCACGCCGTGCTCCGCACTGTTATCATAGGCCAGCTCAATGGAATTCAGTGAATAGGTCTTGTCCTGCAGATTACTGTAAACATTGAGTTGGGTCGTCCCTTCACCGGCAAAGGTTAGATCAGAGGTAGTGATATGACCGATCTTATTTGCTTCCGTTGACTGGATGGAAATGTCCACGGTCTCACCGGCATAGGCCCCGATCTGAAATTTCTTGTCGGTAAAATTACCGGAAAGAAGTTTCTGGTTGTTGAATGAGGTGGTTTTGGCAATGTTGTCCAGCTCTTCCCTGAGCTTTGTAATATCCGCCTGGATGGCCTTGCGGGAGTCCGTAGTCTGTCCGTCCTGGGCCGCCTGGATGGATTTGGTTTTAATGGTGTTGACGATGTTGATGGATTCTTCCAGAGCCGCGTCTGCTGTCTGAACAATCGAAATCGCATCGTTACCATTCCGGATGGCCTGTCCCAGGCCCAGGGACTGAGACTTGAGAGAGTCGGCAATGGACATGCCGGAAGCGTCATCCGCTGCTTTGTTGATCCGAAGGCCGGAAGACAGTTTTTCAAGTGCTGACGACAGGTTGTTATCATTCTTGACCAAATTTTTGTGCGCGTTTAACGCTGCAACGTTGGTGTTGATTCTTAATGCCATAATTTATTCCTCCTTGAGAGTTAATGAATCAGGGATTCCGTTCCCTTTTTTTTTATATTTCCACCGTACCGTACCTGGTTTACTATGGAATCTGAAATAGCTTATCGACGGCTGGAAAAATAACTTAAAAAAAAATTATGTTTTTTATGCGATTACCCGATAAGAGTATCAATATAACAGCAAGTAAAATGCACATTTAATTTTATGGAGAAGCACCATGGCAACAGGATCGATTACATCATTGGGAATAGGGTCCGGCCTTGACCTTCAGGATATTATTGATCAGCTCAAGGGGGTGGATGAAGCCGTTATCACCGCCAAGGAGGCGGAACAGACCGAGCTCCAGACCCAGGTGGACGCCTATAATACCGTTAATGCCAAACTTTTTTCCATCAAATCGGATGCCCTGAACCTATCCCTGGCATCCAATTTTTTGGGCAACCGTGTTTCCATATCGGATGAAGATATCCTCTCTGCTACAGTGGGGGATGGGTATGAAGCCTCTTCCTACAGCCTTGAAGTCACCCAGAAAGCCCAGAAAAATTCCTGGGCGTCCACTGCTGCGGCCGGCAAAACAGATGCCCTGTTCAACGAACCCGAATCCGGGATATCGGATATAGATACCACCGCGGTCACAATTTTGGGGGCTGGTGTCGCCTTGACAGAGGAGGTGACATTAAGTGCCGACACGTTGGTTGGCGCAGGAGCCACAATTGCTTCCGGATCGACACTTTCAGCAGGAACTGTTTTAACGACTGATATTATTAATAATTCCGGTACGACTATTGTAGCAGGAACGACCCTGTCAGTGGATACTGTTATACAGGGTGATACTCTGTTACAAGAGGATATGACCATTAGGTCCGGCTCTATACTGGAAGCTGATTCGATGTCCCCACCCCTTTCCATTTATTATGGTGTCGACGGCGATCAGGAGCAGATCGACATCAGCCTGGAAGCAGGCATGACGTTTGAAGAAATCGTCGATGCCATCAATAACTCTGCCGACAACACCGATACAGATGGAAACCAGCTGGTCACGGCCGCCATTGCCAGTAATGACAACGGCGAGTACTATATCCGGCTTTCAGCCACTTCAGGAGAAAACACGGAAGATTCGCAGATCAGCGTTTCCGGATTTGACTGGGTGGCGGCGGATACCACTGTGGGCATCACCCAGGGAGACAGCACCATGTACTTAACCGTTGCTCCCGGCACCACCTACCAGGGGATGGCGAAACTTATCAACGAGGCTGAAAACAACCCCGGCATCACCGCAGCCATTATCAATAACGGAGACACTGACAACCCGTATCAGCTGACCCTTACCGCCGACGAAACCGGCGAGGACGCCAGAATCACCCTGAGTAATTTTGATGAATTAACGGAAGTGAACGGGGCCGGAGGGGAATCTTTGAATGCCGAATTTGCCGTGGACGGCATTTCTTATTCCCGCCAATCCAACAGCGGGATTGACGACGTCATTGACGGCGTCACATTTGAGCTGAAAAGTGTCGGGGAAACAACACTGGACATTGAAGTCAGTCACGATACCGTTAAAGAAGATCTTTTATCTATGATCGAGGGGTTCAATGACCTTGTCTCCTATATTACCGGCACCGGCGCAGACTCTTCGAACACGGAAAGCGAAACCGAGGACGATGCGGACAATCCCTTTGAAAGCTCAAGCAGCGCCAGGCGGATTGTTGCTCAGCTCAAATCCCTTTTAACCACAAACATTGATCTGGATAGTGCTTACACGAGCCTGATCGACCTGGGGCTTGACATCGCCAAGGACGGCACGATCAGCATTGACGAAGATACCCTTGACGAAGCCATCGCCAACGATCCAGATGCGCTGAGAATGCTGTTTTTGGGCGATGCGGATGAAGAAATTACCGGAATAGCCGATGTCATCAATGAAGCCCTGTCGGAAATGGTCAGTTCAACCGGCATCGCCTCCACTGAAATTGATCAAGCAGAAGCAAAAATCGACCGGCTGGACCAGGACATCGACAACGAGACCGCCCGGTTGACAAAAAAATATGAAATCATGTCGGCACAGTTTTTACGGCTGGATACCTATATCAACCAGCTGAATTCAGAAGCCGCTCTGCTGACGTCGTTGTTTGACTCATTCGGCTCATCAAGCGATGACTAATAATTCTCAATCAGGGCTGAAATATTCTCAAGAAAAATTTTGAATGGTCGATTCAAATAAATAACAATAACGGAATTCAGGAGATTTGAATGGCAGCTTATCAGCAATTACACACCTATTTGAACAATCACTATGAAGGCATGGATCCCGAGCAATTGATACTGTTGCTTTTCAAAGGAGCCCTGACCCGCATGAAGCTGGCCCGGGAAGGTATTGAAGAGGGGAATATTCAAAAAAAGGGAGAAAACCTTTCAAAAGTTATTGCCATCATCTCAGAGCTCAACGCCTCTGTTGATCCGACAATGACGGATGAATCCACCCGGTTTTTAAGGGGTATTTACACGGCCATTCTGACGGAGCTGCCAAAGGTAACCTTAAACAATGACTTAAAGACCCTTGACCGTGCCAAAGCCTATATATCAAGGCTTAAAGAGATCTGGGAAACCGATGTAATGGCAAAAAAACAGGCGTCACTCACTGAAATTGTAAAAAATACGGCCCCAAAACGCTCTTTTCAACCGGCGTTCAATCCAGACAGACCGAAGACAACGTTTCAGGCAATTTCCGTTTGACAGATAAACAGGATATTTCATAAATATGAAAAAAAATTTTAAGGCAGTAGAAGATACGTTAAATCGGCTGTACGATATTCAGGCAGATCACCTTGCATCTTTTGACAAACAGGCCCTACCCGACCTTGAACAGCAGTCTGCAGAACGGGATATTGAAGTTTCCCGACTGATAAGGAACGTCGATATATTGGTTAAACAGCAGCAAATCGAAACCGGGGCCGAAACGGAATCAATGGTGTTTTTTTTGAATAATCGTGTTACAAAACTCCTTGAGCAGAACAGGGCCCTTCAAGTAAAAGTACACGCTGTCAGAGACAATATTAAAAATCGTATGAAACAGCTATCCAAAGGAACCTCGGTGATTGGTTCATACCGATCTTCAGCAACTGCTGCAAGCAAGGCAAAAGTTATCAGTATTACCAATTAATAAGGAATAATAAGGAAAAATCATCATGAATATAAACACGGTTTCCCCAACCATTCAGACTGCTGAATCATCAGGGGCCGGCCCCATTGAAACAGAAACTGACGATAAAATCAAAAATATGCCGCCGGATCAGTCCCAGGCAAACGCACAAAAAGAGGAAGCGTCTCCGCCTGCCGAAGAGATAAAAGAACTTGCACAGACCCTGAATGAATACATGGATGGTCTTCAAACGGATCTGGGTTTTTTCATGCATGAAAAATTGAACCATCAGGTGATCGTGGAGATCAAAAACAGGAAGACAGATGAACTTATAAAACAAATTCCCTCCGAGGAACTGGTAATGATAAAGGAAAAAATGGCGGAACTGACAGGGCTTCTTTTTGATACAAGTATATGATTTCAGTATCCGAATCATTTTTTGACACGGATTCAAAAGTCATAGGCTGGAAACGTAAAATCATTCTTCACACCTTTATTCATATGATCCTTCAAGGTCTTTTCTGCGCTTACATCTGCTTTTAATCCTTGCTTTTTCCCCTTTACGACATCAAATCAGTATTTGATGTCATCATTGATACATTCGGGCTTGGTCATAACATCGGCCACAGCGTAGGTTGGGTTGAACGAAGTGAAACCCAACAACTTATCGGCGTTGGGTTTCGTTCCTCAACCCAACCTACCAAAAATTCGGATGGCCTAAAATATGACCAAGGCCATACATTCTTTTCAGCAATTAACAGGCAAATTCTTCCGAGCATTAAATTTTGTATCGCCCTAATGGGATATTTCCCCGGTGAAATAGGTAAAAATTTCCATGTGTAAAGAACGGAATGCCGGCGCGTTAATCTTATATGAGGTAAAATGATGAATATTTATATCATAAGATTGTTTCTATGTTTATATAATTTAAAAAGATTATATATGTATTATACGCAAACATTTAAAGAATTAATCATGTGAGATTTTTTATTAATTTTTGTCTGTGATGCGTCTATGCAATTCGTTTAGGCACCTTTCTTGGTTTTAATTAAGATCAGGATAAGATCAGGACAAGACTATAGTAAGACCGGGAAAGGTCTCTTGGCACTTTAAAGCATCGACCCAACCATTATTAATAACAGCTATAAGGAGGCAGGTATGTCTGATAACTCGATCCTTTCGTCACTGGTTAGCGGCTATGAGGCTTATGATACTCAGGCGACCTCAAAAAGTGATACCGGCAAGACAACTTCATTGGGCACCGAGGATTTTTTAACTCTTTTGGTGGCCCAGCTTGAAAATCAGAACCCCCTTGATCCGGCAGATACGAATCAGTTCACAGACCAGCTGGCCCAGTTCAGCCAGGTTGAACAGCTGATCAATGCCAATGACAAACTTGATGAAATGGTGACGGGTGTTAAGGGTACCGAACAAGAGGTTGATGCCAATTCATTTGTAGGACTCACCGTTACGGCAACCGCAACCTCAATGACCATTGATAACGGCGCTGTAACTTCCGGGTTTTATGAGGTTGATGAGCCTGCTGAAGTAATTGTGTATGTGTATGATGCCAATGGAACAAAGGTGGCTTCATTGTCCCAGGGCGAGGTTGAGGCCGGATCGTATCTGATCTCCTGGGATGGTACGGATGATGAGGGTAACAGTCTGGATGACGGTGAATACTCTTATGAGGTTATGGCCAATTCCGGAGACGGGTACAAAGAGGTACAATCCCATCTGTCCGGAACCGTGGATGCCGTGTCGTACCAGAACGGAAAGGGATACCTGGTGATCAAGGGTGTGTTGGTGGATCCGGAGGATGTTACCACCGTAACCTCGTCTTCCTCTTCCTCCTCGTCTTCGAGTGATTCGACCTCCATTATTGAATACCTTGGCACCACGGTCTCTTCCAGTCATCCAATTATCCAGGTGGAAGACGGCAAGGTGCAGGGGGATGCTCTAAGCTTCAGCCTTACCGCCGCCTCCGATGTCACGGTCACAATATATAACGCCGATGATGAAAAAGTTGATACTATTGAAATATCTGCTGATGACGCAACTGGCGGAGAAAATGAAGTCACCTGGGACGGGCTGACAAACAGCGGGCACATGAATTCTGACGGGCTTTATTATTATACGGTTAAAGCGGATACGGGAAGCGCCTCCACCGCCATTTCCGGAGAGGTAAGTGCCATCACGTCTGTTGACGGCACCCAATACCTTGAAATTGGAGATACCGGACGTCTGGTTTCTGTATCAAGTATAACTTCTGTTGAATGAACGATGTGAGTATTTAGTATTGAGTAATGAGTATTGAGTATTGAGGAGACAGCTTATTGTAATCTCACTACTCACTACTCACTACTCACTACTTTCATATAAAAACTTTACATAAGCTGAGGAGAATCCCATGTCATTAAACAGTTCCCTTTATGCAGGCACCAGCGGCCTGGGCAACACCGGCAATGCGCTTCAGGTCACAAGTAATAATATTTCAAACATGAATACAATTGGGTTTAAAAAGGGAACTGCCAGCTTTGCGGATACCCTTTACCAGACCATCGGCACCAATGCCGGTGTTTCCCAGGTGGGGCTGGGTATGAACGTTGACAATGTTGCCCAGGTGTTCACCGATGGCTCCCTTGAAACCACAAGCAATGCAACGGATCTTGCCATTGGCGGGGATGGGTTCTTTGTCGTTTCCGATCCCGGGTCAGAAGAAACCTACTATACAAGGGCCGGTAATTTTTCATTTAATGAAAGCGGTGCGCTTGTCACTTCCGGAGGGCATATTCTCCAGGGGTGGTATGTTGAAGGGGATACCGGAGAGGAATACGGGGCCATTACCGATCTGATATTGACCGAGTTTACAAGTCCGCCGGATGCTACCGAGGAAATTACCGTAATTACCAACCTGGATTCCGATGCCGAGTCCAAATCCATGGTTTTGTCCAACCTGTTTGAATATGATGAGGAAAACGGCACCACAGTGGATTCGGATGGTTATGAATACCAGACCGTGGTCACGGCCTATGATTCCCTGGGTTCTTCCCATGAAGTCACCATCTACTACGATAAGAAATCCGGTACTGAGTGGGAATACATTATTACTTGTGATCCTGACGAGGATAATCGGGGCACTGTGGCAGCGTTGGACTCAGCAGGCCTTCTGGCCAGGGGCACCATTACTTTTTCCCAAAGTTCAGGTGACGTCGTCTCCATGACCATGGAGGAATATACCGGTCAAATAGGCAACGTGGATACATCTGGAAACAACACCGTAAAGACTGTTAATTTTGAAATTCAAGATACCGAGGCCTTGTCGAAGGATCAATACGGGATTTCATTGAAATATACTGATGCTGGTGGATGGATAGGACCGAATCTGCTTGATCCTGAAAACCTGCAACTGACTAACTATCCCGATGCCGAGGTATTAATTTATTCTGATGAAAATACCATTTATATTTCACTTGACAACAGCGCTGGAGGCAATGAGGCGGACATAATAATCAATCTGGATGAAGATGTCCAGGACGGGGACACGCTTTCCTTTGATATTAACAACCCAATAGATTGTAATGTCCAGGATGTTACAGAGATTGATTACCAAGGTGCGACAGACGGTAACACTACGCTGACAATTAATAACCCGAGTGCCATGGAAGAGAGCACACCTGAAGGAGAATCCATTACCATTGAATGGGATTCGACTCTGAAAACATGGGGATTTAATGCCCTTCCTTTAGCCGGAACATACTCCTTACTCACAGGAGATAACATCTCAGGTGATGCCACTTATGTTGGAATAGACCTGAACGATGACGGGGAAGCAGATATTACATTTACCTTTGAAGAAGAGGTTGAAGATCTTCCGAATGGGACCGCTCCCAGCATCACCTTTGGTATTCAAGGGTCCACTGCCTGGCGGGAAGTAACTATGGACGAAGCAGAGGATACCGGCTATTTGCAATTTACAGCTGATTTTCTGGGCGGCGAGGCCGGCTCAACAGAAACCGACATCTCATTTGATATCGGGTCAAAATTTAACGGTAACAACTGGGTGAATAATTCGTTATCTTCCACCCAGTACGCCAAAGCTTCTTCCACCATATACCAGGATTCAGACGGTTATTCATCAGGGGACCTCACGGGTATCGGGGTACTGTCCGATGGCCTGGTCTCCGGCACCTACTCAAATGGTCAGGAGATCGCATTATTCAAGATCGCCCTGGCAGACTTTAACAATCCAAACGGCCTTAAAAATGAGGGTGGCAATCTTTATTCAGCCACAACAGACAGCGGGGCGGCCATCACCAATAAACCCGGGCAAAACGGGCTTGGCTCCCTCTCATCCTATGCCCTTGAAATGTCCAACGTGGATATTTCCGAGGAATTTGTTTCAATGATCGAACTGCAGACCGCCTATGAGGCCAATGCTAAAATTATCAGCACTGTGGATGAAATGATGACCACGGTCATAGGCATGAAACGATAGCAACGTATTTTAATTACAGGAATACGGGGGACCCATGAGCAGCCTTAACGCCATATTAAATACTGCGTCCAATGCCATTACGGCCTACCAGTCTGCCATCAGCGTGACGGGCCAGAATATTGCCAACGCAGATAATGATGACTATAGCATCCAGTCTGTGGCGTTATCCACCACCCCCACGGTAACCTCGCGTGGCAATATTTATGGTACTGGGGTCATTGTTTCTTCGGTAGCCAGTTCCGTAAACCAGATTATTGAAAATTCGCTGAATTCTGAATTGTCCAACCAGGCCGCTTTAGAGGAAGCAAAGGTCTATATGTCAAGCATTGAAGATCTGTTTTCCGAAGACAGTGATGACAGCCTGAATACCCTTTTGGATGCCTACTGGTCTGCCTGGGAGGATTTGAGCAATAACCCGTCCGGTGAAACCGAACAAAGCACCGTGTATGATGCCGGCCTTGCCCTTACGGAACGTATCAATGCCATTGAAGAAGCCCTGTCTGATCTGCAGACCGATTTGAACAACGAAATTTCTTCCGCCGTTACCGAAGTTAACAGCATTGCCGATCAGATCGCAGCGTTAAACCTGGGCGTCATTAATGCCGAAAGTACGGGGGGGAATGCCAATGACCTTGCGGATAAACGAAACGCCCTGGTGGACGATCTTGGGGAACGCATTGATATTGATGTCACCGTTAAAGAAGACGGCTCCTACCTGATCATTTCCAGTGGCCTGCCGCTGGTGGAAGACGGCATTTCATACGATCTAAGCGTGAAACAGGGAAGTGTGTACTGGACCGGCAAATCCGGAAACACCTATGATATCACCGATGATATCTCAGGCGGTGCCATTGCCGGATGGCTTGAGGTCAGGGATGTGGTCATTCCCGAAACCCAGGCTCAATTTGATGAACTTGCCACCAACCTGATCTGGACCCTGAATTATCAGCATTCCCAGGGGGCAGGGCAGACCTATTTTTCCGGTGCCCTGGAGGGGACTTACGAGGCCGGAGAGAGCGGGACTTTTGCCAGCCTGTACTACGGGGATGAGATCGACTATACCAAGGATTTTTCCATGGTGATTCAGGATGCCACGGACACCACATCAAAATTCCAGACCGTAACCGTGGATATGGCCATCTCCACATCTGAAATCTCCAATTTGTCTGGAGAGGCTAACCGCATTTATGAGCTCACCGTTATCGATGAAGGGACCAAGACCGTTGTAGAGTCGAGCGGACCGCTTATGGGCAGTAGTGCTACAGGCATTTCCGGTGCTCTGGATAATGCAATGCCTGAACAGACCCTTACCATTACCAAGGGTTCTGATACCCAAACCCTGGAAATTTCAGACAGCGGCTCCGGTGCCACCCGGTCCGCCGCCGACATTGCCGAAGCGCTTTCCAATATAGACGGCATAACTGCCTCTGCGTCCACGACGTCTGCTTATTTTGATCTTTCCAAGATTTTATCGAATGACGGAGATCTCATTAAATTTAAACTGAATGTTGACGGGGTCGAGGCGACGGTCGAATTTACTGTGGATTCTTTAGAAGCCACCCGTGCAGAACAGTTTGAAGACGCACTCAAAGCAGCTGCGCAATCCATCAATGAGAAAAACAAGAACACGGATCTGTTTGTAGACGTCACGTCCGGCGTCGCGCACATTGAAAGTGCGTCCGGTGCCACCATCGGAATCTGCGAATTTACTGCCGGAGGTACACTATCCGTTTCCCCGGATTCCAGCGGCGTCCCGGTTGACATAAACTCTTCCAATCTAAACGATGCCGTGGTAATAACCGGTTCCGTAACCATTACCATGGATCCGGGTATGAAAATATCTGCCAAGAACAACGATCCAGCTATCGATCCAGATACTGATCTTTTCGGTGCCAAGGAACCAGATTGTGATACGTTGGATGAACCCGCAATTATTTACTGGGAAATTTTGGACAGTAACGACCATTCCACCGGCGAGTCCGGATATGTCAAAATTGATGAATTCGGTGATTTTGATATCCTTGACAGCACAGCAGCACCCTTATTCAGTTTTAACATTTCCCAAGGCACGCTTATCGCCGGAAACACCCTTCGAATCAATACCGATGAGACAGGGGCTGCCGATATTCTTCAAGGTTCGGTTACAGGAAACGCCGCAAGTGTCGATGATACTTATGAGTTTACGGTTACTTCCGGCGGCACCCTGCCGAAAAATAAAGACAATATTGTGATCCAATGGACGTCTGAAACCGGTTCAGGTACCATTGAGCTTAAGGACGATAAGGATGAAGAACTCCGGATTACCGCGGACGTGGACGGCATGACCCTGACCTTTGACGGCGGCACCCTTGTGAACGGCGATGTCTTTTATGTCACCACGGATGAAAATGGTAAAGCCGTGGCCGATGCCCATGGAAATGCCCTTCAGACCCTTGCGGACTGGCACTGGACCCTTGAATCATTTGCCGATGAGTTTAACCGAAGCGCTGGCGGTGTGACCGCTTCTGTCACTAAAAACAATACTGTTTTATTTGATACCCATGATGACTATTGTGCCATTGAAAATGTAACCTGCCTAGGCAGTAACAACAGCAACATTGACGAAGAAAATTTTGAAATCACGGTGTTGAACTACACCGCCCTGGAATTTGAGGCTGAAGGCCTTGAATTTGAAAGCACGGCTGGCAACTGGATCGTTAAGAACGACCCCACGAGCACCATCAAAATTATTCCGGTCGGCGGTCATGATGACGGGTTTCAGATTGATCTGGACGGGGACGATGTTGGTGATATTGAAATCACCTTTGAGCAGCCTGTTTCAGGTGACGGATATATCCGCATGGATTTGAAATCCAGGGATGCGGATGATCTCTCCTATGCCTTTGCAGGAAATGAAGACGGGGACAGCGGCGTTGCGGCAGCCCTTGGGGTGAATACCTTTTTTACCGGTACGGACGCATCCACCATCAGTGTCAATGATGTGGTGTCCGATGGAGATCTCATGGCTTCAGGCATCCTGGATACTGAAACCTTCGAGCTTGCATCCAGTGACAACACCAATGCCCTGGCCATGGCTGAAACCCGTTACGACAGTCTGGACATGAAAGCGTATACATATACCAGGGGAGAGGGGGTCTCTGTCACGGTAACCGCCACCTCGCTGGATGATTACCAGGCATCCCTGGTCTCTACCATCGGGTCCACAGCGGCCGGAATTAATTCCGCTTTGGACTATTCCGAGACCCTGGTGTACCAGCTTACGGCGCAGCGGGATTCAATCTCCGCCGTATCCCTGGATGAAGAAATGATTAATCTGACAGCCCAGCAGCAGGCTTATCTTGCAGCGGCCAAATTGCTGACAACAGTGCAGGAAATGTTCGACGCCCTGCTTGCAACGCGTTGATTTTTGAAACATTTTATCTTATAGGAGGTCTGCCATGAGAGTCGCAACCATAAGCATATACAAACAGGCCACATACCAGCTTGGACGGCTCACCTCTGATTTAAACGAGGCCAATGAAGTTGTCTCCACGAATTTAAAAATCAGTTCTGCATCTGATGATCCATCGGGTATGAAGCAGGTGGTGACCATCAATTCCGACCTGGCCGCATTGGAGCAGTATCAGGTGAATGTGGACCAGGCCCAGAACGTGCTTACCACGGCTGAAACCGCCCTTGACTCCATGGCTGATCAGTTGTCTGAAATGAAGCTGTTATGCTCGGCTTTGACCAATGCGTCCGCTTCTTATCAGGAGCGCGCCAACGCTGCCGAGAGCATGCAGGGTTATCTTGATGGCCTTCTGGACCTTGCCAATACTGACGCCTATGGCGGATATGTGTTTGGTGGTGACAATAACCGGACAACCCCTTTTACCTATGATGATGATGACAACCCCACCAGGGTAACCTACAACGGCAGCAGTGACCCGGTAAATATCAGCACATCCAGGAACACTAACATATCCCTGGACTGTTGTGGTTCTGACCTTTTTTATGAAGATGAGATCATAGTCGATGCCACCAATAATAAAATTGTTTTCACCGAAGACCGCGGCACAGGTGACGATATCACTATTGAGGCAACCATTACCAGCGGCACCTACAGCAAGGAAGAACTTGCCGCTATTGTTGAAGATACCCTGAACCAAGCTAGTAAAGGTGTTGTTTACGAGGTGGAATATGATGGCGACACAAATACTTTTTCCATTGGCACCGACGGCAGCAATGACAAGCCCTTAAGCGTCACCTTTGAAGCGATTCAGACGGAAACGGTCAGGATTTCCAATTTTGAATCAAGTGCCGGGAAGTTCAAGGATGCGGAATTTGAAATTGTTAATCCAACGGCCCTGACCGAATATACCCCGGAACCCGAGGGTACGAAACCGTTGACATTCACCTACAGCGAAGAAGACGGCACCTGGGAAGTGTCCAACGATCCCGGATACGGACTGCCTTCCGAGATTAAAGCCACGGGTAATACCCTGGAAATTGACCTGGATGGTGACGAGGAATCAGACATTACTGTAAATTTGAATGGTGCGCCTGAAGATGAGGATACCGTCTCTTTTGATATCGTGGAAGGTTATGAAGACGCAAGTATTCTGCCGGATTTAGGGTTTAAAAGCGAAACTGTGATTCTTGAAACGGTTACCAGTGATTTCCCGGTGTCCGGAAAGTTCTCCGTGCCTACAGGTCTCTCCGTGTTTCAAGATCAGAATGATAGGATTGATTTCACCGAAACCCTTCTGGACGCAGGCGGCACCTCGGTTCAACTGACTGCCGTTATAAAGGCTGGCACTTACTCGGATCCTGACTCCTATGCTGAAGCTGTGGAGGAAGCCCTTGAATCTGCCTCGGCTGAAAACGGCAACCGGGTCAATTATTCGGTGGTCTATGACGAAGCAACCGACTCCTTCACCCTCAGCGAGAATACAAAAACCGGTCGGCAGCTTGAATCCTTTGACCTGCTGTTTTCTTCGGGTACGAATGCCGACGCAAGTACTGCTGCCGACGATCTTGGCTTTAAGGCCGACAAGGATGTCTCTTCCGCCCCCCAGAAAGGAAAAGAAGCCACCTGGAGTATATGGGATACGATGTTTGATCTCAAAGAGGCACTGGAAAATGATGATGTGGACGGCATTCAGCGGGCCATGAGTCGGCTGGACAATCATTATGAAAGTCTCACATCAAGCATCTCAACTGTGGGTAGGATTTACGGTAGCACAACCACCACCGAAGCCACCATCTCGAATTCGGATTTGACACTGACCACCCGGCGCTCCACGGTCCGGGATGCAGATATCGTGGAAGCCATTATGGATCTTAAATCTGCCCAGACCGTTTATCAAGCGGCGTTGAGTTCGACATCTTCGGTTATGGGGTTAAGTCTGGTGGATTACATGTCCTAAAACAGATATTTCCAGACTTTCCAGCCGACCTTTTCTTCCTGTTGCCATCCTGTGGGTATCTGCATAAGGTTTTCCGGATTCTGATTTTTAAACTCATTGAGTTTTTTCTGCTTTTCCTGTTCCATCTGTTCCCAGGTGACGGTTGTACGGTTGAATACTTTATGGTTTATGGCGGCGGCTATGCGGTCCACCTTTTGGATCAGGTCGTCACTGTTCTTGGATTGTTCAAAAAAAGCCATGTACTGTTTTTCAGTGGTGTCAAATACCTTGGCATCAATGCTGAAAGCACCTGCAAGGCTGGTGATGGTGCCGTGAATCACATATCTGGAGTCGGTTTTCCGGGCAGTTTCATGAACCAGTTGACTGCCGGAAAGTTTTTTTAAACCGGCCTCAAGGGATGCCATCTTTTGAGGCGGCACAACAACGACTTTTCCAGGGCTGGTGAGCCTGGAATAGAGCATGGTTGAGATGCCTTTTTTAAGGTAGTCCAGATTCTTATTCTTATCGGCATTGATGTCAAAGGAAAGGACTGCAAGGGTTTCAGGGGTGCCGGCAAAGGCCGTATATGGAAAGATCAATCCGCCAAGGATGAAGACGGACAGAATTGCTTTCACAAAAGCGCGTGGTTTTTTCATTTGCATTTGCCTTTACAGTTTTGATTTGAGCATGGGCGTGACCACTTTGGGGTCTGCCTTGCCCCGGGTTTTTTTCATGACCTGACCCATGAAAAAGCTGAACAGCTTGGTTTTTCCGTCCCTGTAAGCTTTTGCCTCTTCAGGGTTTTCCTTGATGATTTCATCCACCATTGCTTCAAGTTCGCCCTGGTCTGATACCTGTTCAAGACCTTTTTCTTTGACTATGGCTTCAGGATCTTTACCGGTTTCCACCATTTCTTCAAAAACGGTTTTGGCGGCATTGGCATTGATTCGGGAGGATTCCAGCAGTCCAAGAAGCTTTGAAAAAGCATGGGCTGATACGGGTGAATCACAGATCTCAATCCCCTTGGCATTCAGCATGCCCATGAGTGTGGTCATGGTCCAGTTGGCCGCCTGTTTGATGTTTTTCAACGGCTTAATGGTCTCTTCAAAAAAGTTGGCCATGTCCAGGCCGGCTGTTAACACACCGGCATCATATTCAGACAGGCTGTACTCTTGAATAAAGCGCTGCTTTTTTTCATCCGGCAGTTCGGGCATACCGGCGCGGACTGTCTGGATCCAGGCATCATCAACGATCAGCGGCACAAGGTCAGGATCCGGGAAATATCTGTAATCATGGGCCTCTTCCTTGCCCCGCATGGATGCGGTGCGGTTTTTGGCCGGATCCCACAGACGGGTCTCCTGGATGACTTGTCCGCCCTCTTCGAGCACACACGTCTGACGCTGAATTTCGTAGAGGATAGCCTTTTCTACGTTTTTAAAGGAGTTTAGATTTTTAAGCTCGGTGCGGGTGCCCAATTTCTCCTGACCTATGGGCCGCAGGGAGATATTGGCATCGCATCTGAATGAGCCTTCTTCCATGTTCCCGTCACATACGTCAATGTACTTTAAAATGGTATGCAGTTTTCTCAAGTATGCGCCGGCCTGGGCAGCGGTGCGAAGGTCGGGTTCGCTGACAATTTCAATAAGGGGAACCCCTGTCCTGTTCAGGTCCACCATGCTTTTTCCCCGCAGGGGATCGTGGATCAGTTTTCCGGCATCTTCCTCCATGTGAATGCGGGTGATGCCGATGCGTTTTTCCTTGGCATCCACTTCAATATCCAGAAAGCCGTGTTCGGCAATGGGCTTTGCATACTGGGAGATCTGGTAACCCTTGGGAAGATCGGGATAAAAATAGTTTTTTCTGTCAAACCGGCTTTCCCGGTTGATGGTGCAGTTGGTGGCAAGGCCGGCTTTGATTGCAAAGGTAACCGCCTGTTTATTCAGTACCGGTAAAACCCCCGGCATGCCTGTGCATACCGGGCAGGTATTGGCGTTGGGGGACTTGCCAAAGGCGGTTGAGCAGTTGCAGAAGATTTTAGTTTTAGTTTTGAGTTGGGCGTGGACCTCTAGTCCGATAACAGGTTCAAATGCCATGTGATGTCTGGTTCCTTTGAGTGCCCGGTGCATGAAGCGGTCCATGCCCGGGGTTGAGTTCTTACCAGCCTTCCTTTATAACCTTGATATTTTTAATTATCAAGGGTACCTCTAATAAAAGAACAAAAGGAAATTATTTGAATGAAATTTTTTTTCTGTGTGATGGGCATGGTCATGATTGTCGAAGGGCTGCCCTATTTCATCTCACCGCATAAGATGCGGCAGATGGTAACGATGATCCTGCAAATGCCCGAAGGCACCTTGAGGCGGTTTGGCTTTTTTATGATGCTGGCGGGCCTGGTGGTTATCTATCTTGCCATGGAGGCCGGTTGATGTACAATCTGTCTGATTACCGCTATAATCTGCCCGAATCCCTGATCGCCCAGACACCGTGTGAACACAGAAGTCTGTCCCGTCTCATGCACCTGGACCGCAGGAGCCATGACATCAGCCATCGCAGGTTTCTTGATATCGCTGATCTGCTGCGCCCGGGTGATTTGCTGGTGGTTAATGACACCCGGGTCGTGCCGGCAAGGCTTTTGGGCCATAAACCCACGGGGGGGCGTGTAGAGGTTCTCATTATTGATTATGCTGCCGGCATGAAACACCTGGCCGATACAGGACGGTTCCAGTGTGACTGCCTGATCAGGGCGTCACGCAGGCCGGAACCCGGCACGGTGCTTGAATTGGGACAGGATATTACGGCTACCGTGATTGAACACCGGGACCGGATCTCTGTGGTCTGTTTTAACGGGGGCAATGATTTTTTATTCCGGTTGAAAAAATCAGGTAAAATGCCTTTGCCGCCCTATATTAAACGGGATCAGAATCCGGGGCAGGGGGCAGGCACACCGGCGCAAATGGATGAGCAAAAAGACCGGCAGGATTACCAGACGGTTTATGCAACCGCCGAGGGGGCTGTGGCCGCGCCCACGGCCGGGCTTCATTTTACGGAAGATTTGCTTGCAGCACTTTCTGCCAAGGGTGTGGACGTGGTTCGGATTACCCTGCATGTGGGATATGGCACCTTTGTACCGGTGCGGGTAAAGGATATCCGGGATCATCAGATTCACTCGGAATATTTTATTGTAGATGAGCAGGCTGCTGAAAAAATTAACCGGGCCCGTGGGGCCGGTTGCAGGGTGATTGCCGTGGGCACCACCGCTGTCCGGACCCTGGAGTTCTGTACTGACGCTTGCGGCAGGATTTCGGCCGGTCAGGGTCGGTGCGACCTGTTTATCTATCCAGGCTACCGGTTTAAATGCGTGGATGCCATTATCACCAATTTCCACTTGCCTGAATCCACGCTGCTCATGCTGATTTCCGCCTTTTATGACCGGGAACGGATTCTGGATGCTTACAAGGTCGCCGTGGATGAAAAATATCGGTTTTTCAGTTATGGTGATGCCATGTTTATAGAGTGAAAATAAAATATGCTTACATTTGATTTAATAAAAGATAATAGTAAAAAAGGTGACGGCCGGGACCGCTCCCGTTTGGGGCGGATTCTCACGGATCACGGTGTTGTTCAAACCCCTGTTTTTATGCCCGTTGGCACTCTGGGATCGGTGAAGGGCGTGTCAAAGGAGGATCTGGCACATTGCGGGGCCCAGATTATTCTTGGCAATACCTATCATTTATATCTGCGGCCCGGCGTTGAAGTCATTGAAACCATGAAAGGGCTTCACGCCTTTACGGCCTGGAACAAACCCATGCTCACCGACTCCGGGGGGTTCCAGTTTTTTTCTTTGGCAAAACTGGCCAGGTTCACCGATGAAGGGGTGCATTTTCAATCCCATATTGACGGCTCCCGGCACTTTTTTTCCCCGGAACGGGCCGTTGAGATCCAGATGATTCTGGGATCGGATATCATGATGTCCCTGGACTGGTGCCAGGGGCATCCGGCAACGGACCAGCAGGTGGCTGACGCCTTGAATAAGACCACGGCCTGGGCGAAAAGAGGCTTTGATTTCTGGCAGGAAAACGGCGCGATTCATAACTTGTTCGGTATTGTCCAGGGCGGAATGGTTAAAGAACTTCGCTCTCTATCCGCTGAACAGATTACGGCCATTGATTTTCCCGGCTTTGCCATTGGCGGTCTTTCCGTGGGAGAGCCCACCGATGTGATGTATGAGATGGCTGATCACACCCTGCCGCTTCTGCCGTCACAAAAGCCGCGGTACATTATGGGGGTGGGTACGCCTGAAAATCTTGTGACCCTGGTGGGTATGGGGTGCGATATGTTTGACTGTGTGATGCCCTCCCGGAATGCCAGAAACGGCCAGCTTTTTACCCACACCGGTACCATCAATATCCCGAATGCTGTGTATAAGACGGACGAGCGGCCCATAGACGAAATCTGTGACTGCTACACCTGCCGAAATTATTCAAGAGCCTATCTGCGTCATCTGTATAAATCCCGGGAGCTTTTATCCTATCGTTTGAATACCATTCATAATCTCTATTATTATCTTGATCTTATGGCAAAAATGCGTCATGCAATAAAGGAAGACAAATTCCCTGAATTTCAACAGCAATTTTTTAAAGCAAGGCAGGATCAGTAAGTATGCATGAGATGGGTATTGCCCAGCAACTGGTAACCATCGCCCTGGATGCCATTCCCGATGACATTGAAAATCCCAGGGTGGAAAAAATGAATTTAAGGATCGGCAAACTGGCTGCCGTGGTGGCACACAGCCTCTCCTTTTGCCTGGAGGTCATCACCAGGAACACACCTCTTGAAGGGGCTGAGCTGATAATCGACGAGGTGCCGGTGTGTCTGCACTGTGAAAGTTGTAACCATGAATGGCAGACCGATACCCCGGCCTTTGGGTGTCCTGCATGCAAAAACGGGCAGGTGACCATGATTTCGGGACGGGAGATTGAGATCTCATCCATAGAGCTGGCAGACGATCAGACGATTGAGAAATAATAAAAAAATTGAGAGATAACCCATGGAGATAAATATACAAAAACGGGTACTGGCAAAAAACGAATCCGATGCAGATCGCAACAGGGCTTTTTTTAAAGAAAAACAAGTGTTTGTCCTGAACATGATGTCATCGCCGGGTTCCGGAAAGACCGAAACCCTGTGCCGGACCCTGGAAGCGCTGATGCCCGATATACGGGTGGGGGTGATTGTGGGTGATGTCTGCACCACCAATGATGCGGACCGGCTTTCCGTAACAGGGGCCAAGGTGACCCAGATCAACACGGATCAGTTCGGGGGGGACTGCCATCTGGCAGCCCATCTCATTGAATCGTCGGCCAGGTCCCTGGGGTGCGATGACCTTGACCTGCTTATCGTTGAAAATATCGGCAACCTGGTCTGTCCTGCGGCGTTTGACATTGGCGAAGATGCAAGGGCCGTGGTCCTAAGCGTCCCCGAAGGCGAGGATAAGCCGTTAAAATATCCGCTTATGTTCCAGGTGGCCGATGCTGCCATTTTAAATAAAATAGATCTGTTGCCCTATCTGGATTTTGATGCGGCCCTGGCCGTGGAAAATATGGGTAAGGTGCATCCGGGCATGCCGGTGTTTGAACTTTCCGCCAAGACCCGGGAAGGCATGGAGCCATGGCTTGCATGGCTGCGCACCAAGGTGAAGGAAAAACTCGGATAATCGCGAAGGTGCCGGGGCAATGCCATAAAGTTAAGATAGTTTCAGAATTAAAACCACGAAGTTCACGAAGTTTGGTACTCTAATATCTTCGTGAACTTCATCTCCTTCGTGGTAAAATAAAGGTTTAAAATTTTTCTTTTTTTGGGGGCAAATTATGGGTCTAAAAAAAATGGCATTTGCCGGATCATGGTATCCGGGATCAGCTGACCAGTGCCGGTCTGCTCTTGAACGGTTTAACGATGATCTTAGAGCAGAAGCAGATACAAAAACTTTGAATAATCCTGTGGCGGGCATTGTTCCCCATGCAGGCTGGATTTACTCGGGGAAATTGGCCTGCCGGGTGTTCGCGGCACTGGCCCATGGCCGCCGGGCTGTGGAGACCATTGTTCTTTTCGGGGTTCACATGCATGCCGATTCCCCGTCCTTTGTTCTGGACTGCACAGCCGTTGATACCCCTTTGGGCGCCATTGAAATTGATAAGGCGTTCACAGGTCGGCTGGTTAAGCAAGCCGCCGCCGCAAATGTTGACCTGAAGCAATTGACACCCGCACGATTCCCCGAAGAAAACACCCTGGAACTGCAATATCCTTTTATAAAATATTTTTTCCCAAAAGCCCGGATTGTGGTGTGTGCCGTGCCGCCTTCGGATGCGGCGCAAGCATTGGGGATAATCGTAGTTGAGGTTGCACAAGAGTTGGACCGCTCCGTGGCGGTGGTAGGTTCCACCGACATGACCCATTACGGGCCGCGATTCGGATTTGAACCGGCTGGATCAGGCAAGGCTGCATTTGATTGGGTTGCAAAGGAAAATGACGCGGCCGCCATTAAGGCGTTAACAGCCATGGATGAAAAGCAGATTATTCACCAGGGACTGTCGCGCCATAACATGTGCTGTGCCGGTGCAGCGTGTGCGGCTGTGGCTGCTGCAAAAAAAATGGGCGCAGTCAAAGGTGTCTGCCTTGACTACGCCTCAAGTTTCGATCCGTTGGAGCCCACCTCTGATTTTGTGGGATATTGCGGCATGATTTTTGGTGCATAGACGTTCATGCAATGGCTCTTAACCTTTGCCACTTGAACCCAAAAAACCTGAGATCCCTTCTCCACGAGTGGCCACCCCTTTCTTTATATGCGTATTCTTCCCGTTCTTAAAGCCGTTCTTGTATGCACTCGATGAAGGTCGATGTTTACCATAATATTGTTTGGTTCTTTTGGGGAAAATTCGAGACACTTCAACTTGATTCTTAATGCGATTTTGTTCTACCAATGCTTTTACCGTGCTTACAGGCAAACGTCTATCATCGTTTAATTCAATCTGAGAGCTTTCAAGCATTTTTTCATGATTATTCTCAATCCCTTTAATGAAACCCATATCGAAAGAAACTTTATCATCTCGTCCGGCCTTATGTTTCTTTCGATATTCCTGCCAAAGGGTCTGAGCTGTATCAAATAGGAAATGATAAACATATTCAGCTACCTTGATCGCCTCTTTTTTCCCCACGATGACAACACTTCTATATTCGGCATCATCTTGGAAATCATAGGTGTAGGATGATATACAGGAAACATAATAATATTTCTGCAAGACAGACATGATCGCTTGCTGGATACTTTCAATGCGCTTTTTCTTATGGCAAATCGTGTGATATTTTATTTCCGGATTATCATTTTCGACCCTTTGAAGGTTATATTTGTTTAACAGATAGTTGGCTTTTCTAGAAGCTGCCTGGGCCTCTGCTTCGTTACTGGACTGCCCAAGGGCCATAAGCTTCTCAACTTTCGTTAACATCCTTTTCGCATCAGAGGGTAACTTGCCTTTGAAATCCTCCAGCTTTGCAGCATAGTCTTTGTTTGTAACAAAGGCTGGGTGAACGCCTAATTTTTTGCATGCTTTCTTAAAGTAGTTTCCATGTTTATCGGCATCATTATAAAAGTCAGTAACATATTGGTGTGCCATTTCATGTTTCAGGACTTCCAACACGATATCCCATGGTTCCGTCTTGATAAGATGCCTTGAAATCGAAATCGTCCTATGCCGGGGACTCCAATAACCATACGTCTGTTTGCCGGAAGATATATTGATTACCGGAGTTGTAAGGTTGATGCCATGTTGCCAACATATATTCTCATGTTCATTAAGAAGCCTTATCGCCCATTTGGTTTCAAGATTTTTCATTTGAATTTTATATATAACGTTTTGAATTCATCAGCACAAAATCCGGTTTATGCCTTCCCTGGCGCCAAGCGGCAGGCCGATTGCGCTCTGGCAGACATTGTAATCCCTTGGGTTGATGCGTATCAAGGTTGAATGTAAGTTCCGGCCGGTTCGTTGGGATTTATATCTTACCGTAGGTACGGCAAGGCCTGCCCCCATTTCAATAATGGCCAACTTTGCATTGAAGCTGTTGAGTTCTTCAAGCCATTTCTGCAAACGTGCCCCTTGTTCACTGGTACGGTGTGATATCCAGTTCCAGTCTCCAAACATTAAAATATTGGGGCGTGCCAGTCTTCCACAGTTTTTACATTTCGGCAACTGGCCTGTAGCCCGGAACGCTTCCATATCAACATTGACTTTTTCTTCCCCAATCGCCCAGATGTCGCTGGAACATGGTCCGGTGCATTGAAGATGGTGGATAGAGCCATGGCACTCTTCAATCAATGCATCGTCAAAGCCGGCTTTTTGAAACTGCCCGTCAACATTCGAGGTGAATACAAAATATCCGTACGGCTTGCTTTTTCCCAGATCAAGCAATTTTGAAAAGCCTTCGTGGGGGATTGTTTCACGATAAAGATTCAACCTGTGCCCATAAAACGCCCAGGCAATTTCAGGCTGTTTGTCAAACCAGACAGGGTCTGCCATTTCACTGAACGATTTGCCCAGTTTCGCTATGGGCGGATAGGCTTTCCAGAAACCTGAATTTCCCCTGAAATCAGGCAAACCCGAATCGACGCCCATACCGGCACCGGCCGTTATAAAAAGTGCGTCTGCATCTTTAATTGCCTGGCAAGCCTGTTTGATATTTTTGTTTAGGTTCTCCATAAAATATACCGGTATTACCCGGCCCCGTTTTTAAATAAATTGAAGCACTATTCCCAATTTACGGGAGGAGTGTTACATATAAAGCAATGGCATGCCATGTTCAACAACAAATATGAAAGGAGGAAATAACTATGAAGCTGAAAACAGCAGATGGCGGCTGGAGTCCTTATTTGGCAGGGGCGCTGGTGGGACTTTTGGCCATCGCTTCGGTGTATGCAACCACAAAGTGGATGGGCAAGACCAATTACCTTGGTGCGTCAACGACATTTGTGCGTGCCGCAGGATTGCTTGAAAAAACGGTCTCTCCGGAGAGCGTTGCTGCAAACGCATACTTTACCAAGGAAAAAGTACGGGTGGATTGGCAGTTCATGCTTGTGATCGGGATCTTCTTCGGAGCCTTGATCTCATCCCAGACAGACAGGAGCTTCAAGTTCGAAACTATTCCGCCGATCTGGAAAGAGCGGTTTGGCCCATCGATCGGCAAACGGGCGGCAGGCGCCTTTTTGGGAGGTATTGTGGCCATGATCGGGGCGCGCATGGCAGACGGCTGCCCAAGCGGTCACGGTCTTAGTGGCATGATGCAGCTGTCGGTCAGCGCTTTCATCGCATTGGCTATGTTTTTCGTGGTCGGGGTAATCGTTGCAGGACTTTTATACAGGAGGAGATCATCATGAGCACCGGTCAGATCCTTGGTTTGATTACAGGCGTTTTATTCGGATTTTTTCTGCAGAAAGGACGTGTTCTGCGCTTTCAAAAGCAGATCGGTGCAATGCTCTTGAAGGATATGACGATCTTCAAGTTTATGTTATCGGCCATCTTGGTCGGTATGGTCGGGATTCAGCTGCTTGCCGGTGCCGAAATTATTTCTCTCAGCCATAAGGCAATGAATGTGGGGGCTGTTCTAGTTGGAGGCGCTCTTTTCGGCGGCGGTTGGGCCGTGATGGGCTTCTGTCCGGGAACTTCGATCGGTGCCCTTGGCGAGGGACGATGGCACTCCGTCTTCGCCATTGCAGGCATGATAGCAGGAGCGGCCCTTTACGCTGAACTTTATCCGTTTTTCAAATCAACAGTTCTTGCGTGGAAAGATTTCGGAAAAATCAGTATGTTCGAACTATTGAACATCTCTCCCTGGCTCATCATCGCTGTGTTCTGGGCTGGAATCATCCCGATGTTTGTCTGGTTTGAAAAAAAGGGACTCTAACCTTAGGAATGAGACCGGAATAACTTAACCCGGCAGCGCGGGCAAAACGCCCGCGCTGCCGGATTTAGCAAAAAGGGTAAGTTATTTAAGACCCGTTCCTTAATGGTCGTATTTTTTCCTTATCAGGAGAACGTGGCAATGTTGTTGGCAATAACATATTCAATATTATAGCCGCAGATGATGGAAATGAGATGGGCACCGTTGAAGATCATGACCACCAGCCAGATTAAAATGCTGATCCCTACTGCAGCTGCGCCCACATCCTTTATCGCCTTGATTTTTTCATTTTCCCTGATTTCGACAAAATCGCAGATTGCTTCAATCGCGGTATTGAGCATTTCCGTCACCACAACAAGGCCGGTTGCAAGAAGAATTATCTCAAAATCCAGCCACTGACGGAAAATAAAGGCCAGGATAAGGATGATGGTAGAGAGTACCAGCTTATAAGCAACAGTCAGTTCATAGCGGAAAACAAATCTGAGCCCCGCTAGTATGACCCTCATTTTACGCAAGGGATTATACCCTGGTTCTCCGGTACCAAGAAATTTATTTCTCATAATGAAGGTTCCCTGTCGATCATAATATTGCCGCAGCCAAGGTTTTATTCCGGTGCCCCGGAGCGGATCATGTACATTGTATTAATCAGAAAAAGGCTTGTAAAGGAATTCACCTGTCAATGGGATGAGCCCGTATGCCAGCGGCTTTATGGATTGGTATCCCATCCATGCTTCATGGACTAAAATGATGCCCAAAATGGCCGCAATCGTATAAAACAGATTAAAACGCGTTGTGTTCTGCATATTCAATTCTCCTGATGTTGATTTTGAAAATATAATCTTCTTTAATCCCCTCAGTTGCCTGGCTGATGGAAAGCAAACGAACATGCCTCTGGGATTTGAGCCAATTCAAAAGTTCGTAAAACTCTTGATAAGTAATGCGACCACGCTTTTCATCAATTTCTTTAAAGTCATATTCATGGAACAAAACAACAATGACAGGTTGAGTGACAGAAGATGTTCGTGATGCTTCGATGGCATCGCCAAGCTTAGAGAGGTTGCATGAGTATGGCAGGAAATTTAGCTTACACGCGGTTACCTCCATTCTTTTATTGTCCGCCGAAAGAGTTGAAAACCCAAGTTTCTCAAGAGCCCTTAACGTGTTCAGGTCGTACCTGTTCCACGGTGGCACAAACGTATTGATAGGCGCGTCTATCATGCCCTCAAGCAGAGTCTTGCCTTTGGCTAATCTCTCTGCCTGACTGTTGTAATCCAGGCCTGAAAATTCTGCCCATTGCTCAGTGCTGATTGTCTGGTGAGAGTAACCATGCAAGGCTACATCCAATATACCCTCATTAACGCCGTTCTTTAAAATATTCCCTTTTATCGGTGTAAGAGGGATTAGATCCTGCGCAGAGGGATCATGAATATCGTTTGCACATACATAGGGGATGACACCTATGGTAAAGCAAGCGTCATGCTTGCGGAAGGCATCAATGATTCTCAGCTCCATGTCCGTATTGCTGCAGGCCGAATAATCATCGAACCGAAAGACGACATTGACTTGTTTCATTTCAATTGGATGTTTGTTGCAGGCCGTGATTGAAATCACACATAAAAATAAAAAGGTAACCGGAATTCGTTGGAATAATACGATGGTTCGCACTTGAACATCCTTTCAATAAAATTGGCCTGACAAGTTAGTCTGTGGTTTCCGTTTATCTTTCATGCCGGGATTGTGGTGTGCCAAAGCGGCCTGAACGGCTGCCGCAAAAAATGGACGCAGTTGAAGGCGTCTGCCTTGACTGCGTCTCAAATTTTGATCCGGTACAGCCCGCTGCCGATTTTGTGCAGTTCTGTAGTCTGGTTTTCAGCGCTTTGTTTTTATTAACCCTGGGCCGTACAGAATTGTGCCGCCTTTCTGATGCGCTGGACGGTTTTTTCTTTGCCAAGGGCGATAAACATTTCAAATATGCCGGGGCTCACCGTTGTGCCGGTGACAGCCACCCGCAGGGGTTGGGCGATTTTTCCAAATCCGAGGCCTGTTTCCTCCATGATCTGTTTAAACATCTCCTCCTGGGGGCCCTGGCTGAAATCACAAAGTTCTTCCAGGGCGTGGGCGCATTTGTTTAAAAGGTCTGAGGTTTCAGGCTTAAGAAATTTTTTGGCCGCCTTTTCCTCAAACTCGATCTCATCCATGTAGTAGAACGCCGCACCCTGGGCCATCTCCACAAGGGTTTTGCTTCTGGGTTGAAGCGTTTCGATTACCCCCTGGGTAAAGACATCATTTTGGGCCTCAATGCCAAGGTCCGCCAGGTGAGGCACAAGGTCATCGCCCAATTCTATGGGCTTCTTTTTCTGGATGTGTTTGGCGTTCAGGGCGTATAGCTTATCCATATCAAACATGCCTGCAGAACGGCCAAGATGTTCAAGGTCGAACTTTTCAATAAGCTCCTGGCGTTCAAAAAACTCCTGGTCGCCATGGGACCATCCCAACCTGACCAGATAGTTGATCAGTGCATCAGCCAGAAATCCCATCTTTTTATATTCACCCACGGACATGGCGCCATGACGTTTGCTCAGTCGGGCCTTATCTGATCCCAGCACCATGGGTACATGGCCGAACACCGGCAGCGGCGCGCCTAAAGCCTGATAAATCAGAATTTGTTTGGGCGTATTCACCAGGTGGTCATCCCCCCGGATAATGGTGTTGATGCCCATGGTGATGTCGTCCACCACCACCGCAAGATTGTACATGGCCATACCCGAGCTTCTCTGGATGATGAAGTCATCAATTTCCGTATTCTGAAAAGCGGTACTGCCCTTGACAATGTCATCCACAATGGTGACGCCTGTGTCGGGAGTTTTCAACCGCACCACGGTGTTTGTCCCTTTTTTAAGCCCGCGGTTCCGGCATTTGCCGTTATACATGGGCTTCAACCCCTTGGCCTTGGCCTCTTCGCGCATGGCATTAACCTCTTCGGGCGTGCAGTCGCAATAGTAGGCATGACCCTGCTCAACCAGACGGTCGATGTGTTCATTGTAAATATCATGGCGCTGGGTCTGGAAATAGGGGCCGTCATCCCAGTCAATTCCCAGCCATTCCATGGATTCCAGAATGGCGTCCACAGACTCTTTTGTGGAACGGGCTTCATCAGTATCTTCTATGCGTAGCACAAACTGCCCTGCGTTTTTTCTGGCCCACAGCCAGTTGAAAAGTGCGGTTCTGGCACCGCCGATATGCAGGTAGCCGGTAGGGGAGGGCGGAAAGCGTGTGATTATTGTATTCATTATGATCTCCAAAAGTTAAACTCTACGAACAACAGCCGATACAGGATATTTGGGCCTTGTACTGCCCGAATTCGTATAAACAGCGTAAAATCGACGGTTTATCTATCATAATTGCGAGGCCTAAAGCAATCAGCAATTCTAATTAGAATCTTTGGTTGACTTCAAATAAAAAATAGGGTAATTAGATATGTTTTAAATTTTGGTAAGTATTAAATGAAAACCAAATAAAATAATATAGTTAGGAGAAAGTCATGGCCGTACCCAAGCAGAAAAGCTCCAAGGCAAGAGGAAGAAAAAGACGTACCCATTATAAAACCGGTTCCCCTACCATAACTTTATGTTCCGAGTGTCAGGAGCCAAAATTGCCCCATAGAGCATGTCCTGAATGCGGTGCATACAAAGGCAGAAATGTAAACACTGATATGGATGCAGACGATTAGTAGGCCGGAAGATACTTCAAGGAGTCAGATTATGACCATTGAAACCAAGGTAAGAAAAATTATTGCTGAAAAAATTCCCGGCATTGATATTGAGGACGTGGTTCCCCAGGCGTCGTTGATCGAAGATCTGGGGGCTGATTCTCTGACCATCGTTGAGCTTATCATGTCCATGGAAGAGATTTTTGAAATAGAAATTGACGACGACCAGGCCGAGAAATTGTCGACTGTCCAGGATATTTATGACTTCATTGCATCGAAATCATAAATAAATATAAAGGTCCGGGGTAGATATGGAAAAGGATAAACAGATTATCATCGGCAGTGATCATGCCGCGTTTGAATTAAAGGAAAAGATTAAGGATCTGCTCACCGGTCTTGGTTATGAGGTTGAGGATGCGGGTACCCACAGCACTGCTTCGGTAAATTATGCCGATTTCGGTAAAAAGGTGGCCCAAGCCGTTTCCGACGGTACATTTGGCCGGGGTATTCTTCTGTGTGGCACCGGCCTTGGCATGTCCATGCAGGCCAACCGGTTTAAAGGTGTACGTGCCGCCCTGTGCTCGGATATCTTTTCCGCCAGGATGAGCCGGCAACACAATGATGCCAATATTCTGGTCATGGGTGGTCGTGTAATCGGTGATATTCTTGCCTTTGAACTGGTCAGGGAATGGCTTGCCACCCCCTTTGAAGGTGGTCGCCATCTGGACCGTATCCGTTCCCTAGATTAGAAGATTAGGTTAAGAAAGGCACGATTGAATTATGGAAAATATACAATTTATCAAAGCTTGTGATCCTGAGATTGCCTCCGTTATTGAGCGTGAATACAGTCGGCAGGAATACGGGCTCAATCTCATCGCTTCGGAAAATACAGTCAGCCGGGCAGTCATGGAAGCCCAGGGCTCCATCATGACCAACAAATATGCTGAAGGGTATCCGTCAAAGCGCTATTATGGCGGGTGCCAGTACATGGACGAGGCGGAAAATCTGGCCATTGAGCGGGTAAAAAAGCTATTCGGTGTGGAATATGCCAATGTGCAGCCCCATTCCGGATCCCAGGCCAATATGGCGGCTTACTTTTCCGTGCTCTCTCCCGGCGACGGGATACTGGCCATGGATCTTTCCCATGGCGGTCATTTAACCCATGGCGCAGGGGTAAGTTTTTCAGGCCGTTTGTTCAATTTTTCTCATTATGGTTTAAATCCGGAAACCGAAACAATCGATTTGAACCAGGTGGAAGATCTGGCCCGGGCAAATAAGCCTAAAATGATTGTGGCAGGGGCTTCGGCCTATCCTAGAACCCTTGACTTCAAGGGCTTTTCCGAAATTGCCAAAGCATGCGGTGCGCTGTTTCTGGTGGATATGGCTCATATTGCAGGCCTTGTGGCTGCGGGGGTACATCCCACACCTGTTGGATATGCAGATATTATCACTTCCACCACCCATAAAACCCTTCGTGGTCCCAGGGGTGGACTGATTCTCTCCAGCGCCGAACGGGGCAAAAAAATCAATTCCCAGATTTTTCCCGGTATCCAGGGCGGTCCCCTGATGCATGTTGTTACGGCCAAGGCAGTGGCGTTTAAAGAGGCATTGTTGCCGGCGTTTACTGAATATCAGAAACAAGTGGTCAAAAATGCCGCTGTCCTGGCAAAGGTGCTCATGGAAAGAGGCTATAAACTGGTGTCCAATGGTACGGATAACCACATGGTCCTGGTAGATTTTTCCGGGTTGGATATCACTGGAAAAGATGCGGAAGAGCGTCTCGGACAGGCAAATATTACGGTGAATAAAAATACCGTACCCAATGAAAAACGAAGCCCCTTTGTGACTTCGGGTGTACGTATCGGTGTGCCGTTGATTACGTCCAGGGGCATGAAGGAAGATGCCGTGGGGGATATCGCCGGATTTATTTGCGATGTGTTGGATGACGAGGCCAATGTCCCTAAAGTTGCGACCAAGGTTAAAGAGCTTTGCACCCACTACCCGCTGTATGGGGATACCGCCTGCTGATGCCCCCTGTTTTACCTGATTCCGCAAGCGTCGTTAGTGATGGCCGTCCATCCTGGGATGAGTATTTTATGGCCATCACAGAACTTGTGGCCTCCAGGGCCACCTGTCTTCGGCGAAAGGTGGGCGCGGTGCTGGTGAAGGATAAACGCATTTTATGCTCGGGCTATAACGGGGCGCCCTCCCAAATCCCCCATTGCAGAGAGACCGGTTGTCTGCGGGAACAGCTTAATGTCCCCTCCGGGGAAAAACATGAGCTTTGCCGGGGCGTTCATGCTGAACAGAATGTGATCATTCAGGCGGCCTTCCACGGGATACCAGTTGCCGGTGCCTCTCTGTACTGCACCACCCAGCCCTGTTCCATCTGCGCCAAGATGATCATTAACGCCGGGATTAAAAAGGTGTACTTTAAAAAGGGATACGACGATCCCCTTTCCCTGGAGATGTTTGCCCAGGCCGGGGTGGAACTCATCCGGCTTGAATAAATAAATTAAAGAGGCTGATATGAAGTGCCCCTATTGTGGCAACCCGAACACCAGAGTGGTGGATTCTCGGCCGGGTAAAATTGAGTTCGAGGTCCGGCGCCGAAGAGAGTGTCAGGATTGCGGCCGGCGTTTTACCACATATGAACGGGTTGAACAGGTCCCTGTCATGATTGTTAAAAAAGACAGCCGCCGGGAGGAGTTTGACAGGGAAAAAGTGCTGCGGGGCATTCAGAAAGCGTGTGAAAAGCGGGCCATCAGCATCAACCAGATCGAACAGATTGTCGATGATATTGAACGCGACCTGCGGGAAGGCCGGGACCGGGAGGTGTCTGCCAAGGTCGTGGGCGAGAAAATTATCAATGCTCTCAAGGAGCTCGATGATGTGGCCTATGTCCGGTTTGCTTCCGTGTACCGGGAGTTCAAGGATGTGACGGATTTTATTCAGGAACTTGAGAGCCTGATTCATAAGGAGCACCGGTCCGCAGACGCCGAGCCGGGTAAGGAAGGTCCTGTTAAGACCGATGACTGATTTGGACTATATGGCAAGGGCTTTGGAACTTGCAGCCCAGGGTAAAGGGTATACCTCCCCCAATCCCTGTGTGGGTGCCGTGGTGGTAAAAGACGGCCGGATCATTGGTCAGGGCTTTCACTCTAAGGCAGGTGGCCCCCATGCCGAGGTGGTGGCCATTGATGATGCCGCAGCAAGAGCGCCTGAAAAACTGGCCCATGCCACCATCTACGTCACCCTTGAACCCTGCAATCATTTCGGCAGAACCCCCCCATGCACCCATAAAATTCTTAACGCAGGCATCGGCCGTGTTGTTGTGGCCTGTAAAGATCCCAACCCCAATGTCGCTGGGGGCGGGATTGAATTTTTAAGGGGAAAAGGGCTTGAGGTGGTATCAGGGGTTATGGAACAAGAGGCCTTGACCCTGATTGAAGATTTTGTCTGGAATGTCCAAAACCATAAAACACCGTTTGTCACCTTAAAATGTGCTGCCACCCTTGACGGATATATTGCCACCAGAACCGGGGATTCCCAGTGGATAACCTCCAGTGCATCCCGAAACTTCGGTCACGAACTGCGCCATCAAAATGATGCCATTCTTATTGGTTCCGGCACCCTGCATGGGGATGATCCCTCTCTGACCGCCAGAATTGAGGGGAAACCGACCCGGGATCCTGCCCGGATAATTCTGGATACCCGTTTGAGCATTCAAGAAAATGCCAAGGTTGTGGTTCAAAACTCAAGTGCACCCACCATCATTGTTACAGGTCCGGAGTGTGACCCAGGTAAAATTCAGCGTCTCAAAGACAAGGGCGCACAGGTTCTTAAATGCCGGGTGTTGGAAAATCTGCTTGATTTAAATGACCTGATGATTAGATTAAAAGAATTGTCCATCACAAGCCTTCTGATTGAAGGCGGGGGGCGTGTGGCAGCATCGGCTCTGGCCGCAGGGATTGTTAACAAAGTCTGTTATTTTCTTGCCCCCAAGATTTTGGGCGCAAATGACGGCATCCCGGTCTTCAAAGGGTCGGGGCCTGAAAAGATAAAAGACGTGTTTGAACTGGTCCGGGTCACTACCCGGCAGTTCGGCTCAGATATGCTGGTTACAGGCTATCTTGAGCCCCGGAATAGGCCGGTCGGCAATGGGAAATGAGTGGGGAGATATTTTTTGTTTACGGGAATCATAGAAAGTCTGGGCACCATTCGGCGCATTGAAACCCAGGGTGAGGGTAAAATTCTGGTCATTGCCTGTGACCTGGATCTGACCGGTACAGGCATCGGGGATTCCATTGCCGTCAATGGGGCCTGCCTGACCGCCGTAAGCCTTGGTAAAGGGCAGTTCAAGGTGGACATGGCGCCTGAAACCGTCTCCCGCACCACATTTGATTCTCTTGGACCCGGAGCCCGGGTCAATATTGAACGGGCGCTGAAGTTGTCCGACCGCATAGATGGACATCTGGTATCAGGACACATAGACGGCACAGGTGTGGTTTCAAAAATTGAGACCCGGAGCAATGCCATCATATATGACATTCAGGTGCCGGAAAACCTTGCCTGTGAGATGATAGAAAAAGGCTCCGTGGCCATTGACGGTATCAGCCTGACCATCAACCAATGCTGGGAAAACGGTTTTTCGGTAAGCATTATTCCCCATACCGCAAAGATTACAACAATCGGGTTTAAAAATGTGGGGGATCGCGTCAATATTGAGACAGATATGCTGGGAAAATATGTGAAAAAATTTTTATCAGGGCAGGGGAAAGGCGCCAAGAGTGCCAACGACGCCGGTGCTGATGCCGACCTGGACATCAGTATGTCATTTCTTGCCCGGAACGGATTCTTGTAAAGGACAGACAAATGCCGCATTTAACCATTGAACAGGCGATTGAAGATATAAAAAACGGAAAAATGGTCATCCTGGTGGATGATGAGGACAGGGAGAACGAAGGTGATCTGACCATGGCGGCCCAGGCCGTAACCCCGGAAAGCATCAACTTTATGGCTACTTATGGCCGGGGACTTATCTGCCTGTCCCTTGATTCAAGTATTGCAGATAAACTCGACCTGCCCATGATGGTTGAAAACAACACCTCCCAGTATGGTACGGGATTTACGGTTTCCATCGAGGCAAAACACGGCGTGACCACGGGTATATCCGCCGCAGACCGGGCCACCACCATTTTGACGGCGGTGGCTGATGAGACAGGCCCCCAGGATATTGCACGCCCCGGCCACATTTTTCCGTTACGGGCTCGGGACGGCGGGGTAATGGTGCGCATCGGCCAGACCGAAGGCTCTGTGGATCTTGCACGGCTTGCGGGGCTGAAGCCCGCTGGTGTCATCTGTGAAATTATGGATGACGATGGTACCATGGCCCGGATGCCTTCCCTTGAAAAATTTGCCGAAAAGCACGGCATCGGCATTTGCACTGTGGCGGATCTTGTTAAATACCGCTTAAAAACAGAAAGCTTTGTAAAACGCGCTGCCGAAACCCTTATTCCCACCCGGGTGGGCGGGGAATTCAGAATCATTGCCTATGAGAATGATATCGACAATCTTACCCACATCGCTCTGGTTAAGGGTGAAATTGACCCGGAAAAGGCGATTCTGGTTCGGGTGCATTCCGAATGTATGACCGGTGATATTTTTTCTTCCTTGCGCTGTGACTGCCAGGATCAGCTCCACCGGGCCATGAAAATGGTGGATGATGAAGGCTGCGGCGTTATTCTCTATTTGCGTCAGGAGGGTCGGGGGATCGGCCTTGTGAACAAATTGAAAGCCTATGAATACCAGCGTCAGGGCCTGGATACGGTCCAGGCCAATGAAAAGCTTGGATTTTCCGCAGATCTTCGTGATTACGGTGTCGGTGCCCAGATGCTGGTGGATCTGGGTGTACGCAAAATGCGTCTGCTTACCAATAATCCTAAAAAGATGGTGGGTCTTGAAGGGTACGGGTTAAGCGTTGTGGAGCAGGTGCCCATTGAGGTGGCGCCCAATCCTTTCAACAAGGGGTATTTGAAGTGTAAGCAGGCTAAGATGGGTCATCTACTACACATAAAATAAGGATAATAAATATGCCTCAAATAATTGAAGCCAATTTAAACGCCAAGGGCAAAAAGTTTGGTATTGTTGCCGCAAGATTCAACGATTTTATCGTCGAAAAACTTGTGTCAGGCGCTTTGGATGCGCTGATCAGAAGCGGTGCGCAGGATGAGGATATTGCCATTGTCAAGGTCCCTGGTGCCTTTGAAATCCCTTTGGCTGCAGCCAAAATGGCTGCCTTGAAAAAGTATGACGCCATTATCTGTCTAGGTGCTGTGATCCGCGGGGCCACCACCCATTATGATTACGTGTGTGCCGAAGTGTCCAAGGGTGTTGCTGCCGTGAGTCTTGAGGCCAAAGTGCCGGTGATGTTTGGTATCCTTACCACTGAAACCATTGAACAGGCGATTGAACGGGCTGGTACAAAATCCGGTAACAAGGGCTTTGATGTGGCTTTGGGGGCCATTGAAATGGCAAACCTGTGCGCGAATATGGAATAGAACATGGGTGACAGGCGCAAATCCCGTGAACTGGCTCTGCAGGCTCTGTTTGCCTTGGATCTGAATAAATTGGATCTGAATAAAATCGATACCCCGTCGCAAATGGATGCTTTCCTCGAACAGCACGGCGAAGGTTTGAGTGAGTCCACCCGTCTTTTTTTTCTGACACTTGTGGAGGGGGTCCTGGAGAACCGGGTGAAGATAGACCTTCTTTTGGATCAGTGGGCCAAGAACTGGAAGACCTCCCGAATGCCTGCAGTGGACAGAAATATCATGCGTATTGCCGTATTTGAGATCCTTAATTTGCCGGATATCCCCCCTTCGGTATCCATTAATGAGGCGGTTGAAATCGGTAAAAAATTCGGCACCAGGGATTCCGGGTCGTTCATCAACGGGGTGCTTGACCGGATCAAAGTCCAGCATGAGGCATAGACTTATGATGTGAAGATAGACCAGGACGTGAAGATCAAGGAGGATGTTTTGATTATACGTAAACTTGAAGTCGGCCCTATTATGGCCAACTGCTTTATTGTAGGGTGTGAAGAAACAAAACAGGCCGTAGTCATTGACCCCGGCGATGATGCAGACCGGATACTCATGGCCCTTGCCAAAGCTGAACTGAAGGTCAAATATTTGATCAATACCCATGGTCATTTTGATCATGTCGGGGCAAACAAGCGAATGAAGGACGCTACCGCTGCCCAGATCGCCATTCATCCTGATGATGAACCCATGCTTTTGGATCTCTCCAGTCATGCTGCCATGTTTGGTCTTGGGGCAGAAAATTCCCCGCCTGCCGACATTCATCTTAAGGAGAGCGATACAATCACGTTTGGCAATATTACCTTTAAAGTAATTCACACCCCGGGGCACTCGCCTGGGGGAATCTGCCTTTATACGCCCGGCCACCTGTTTGTCGGAGACACCCTCTTTATGGGCTCAATCGGACGCACCGACCTTCCCGGCGGCAATTATGACACCCTGATCTCCTCTATCAAGACCAAGCTGCTGAACTTAGACGAAAGTACCGTGGTTTATCCCGGACATGGTCCGGAAACAACCATTGCCAATGAAAAGCGGATGAACCCCTTTCTCAGATAATGTCTGAAAAATTATTTTTGCCCCGGATCACCGACATTGTGATCCGGGGTTTTAATTTTGATCCGGCCTTTGAACATGCTGCTGCCAGGTTTTCCCAACAAGAGGGAACAGTGGTGCTTTTGTCAGGATCTGACCAGGATTGTGCCCGGTATCACAGATTATTGAACATTTAAGACAGGGTGATATCTATCAGGCCAATCTGTCACAGCGTTTTGAAACCGGTTTCAGCGGCGCGATGCATATGCCTTGTTTTAGAGGTGTTTAAAAAGAATCCTGCGCCTTTTTTCGCCTTTGTCCAGACAGGGGATCACCAGGTCGTTTCCACTTCACCCGAACGCTTTCTTAAAGTGGCGGGGCACATTGTTGAAACCCGGCCCATCAAGGGAACCATTGCCCGAGGAGCCAGACCTGAACAGGACAGGGAAAATGCAAGAATCTTATCCTTGAGTACCAAAGAGGATGCTGAACTGACCATGATTTTGGATCTGATGCGAAATGTCTGAAATTGTAGAACTTGATCAATTGGTAATCCTGATTTTTATCTGCTGTTCATGGGCAAGCTTGAATTTAAGGGTGAAATGGGCTATTTTCCCTTTCGTTTATTTTGTTGTGGGTTAAATCCGGGTGTTGACAGACCCGATCGGCTCATGGCTGTTTGTAAAATACAATGGATACAAAGAATGAAACATATCAATTTTATAATCATTTCTTCATGTTTGTTTATTTTTGCGGGAACGGCATCTGTCTGGGCGGGCCCCAGGGCCGTCCCGGTGGCCCCCTCTTTTGAGTTTGAGCCCGTGCTTGAAGGAGAGGATTTAACCCATGATTTTATAATAAGAAATCAGGGGGATGCCCCTTTGAATATTACCGATGTTCGACCGCCTTGAGGGTGTGACAGAAAAGCCTATGACAAGCAGATTCCCCCGGGCGGGGAAGGAAAAATCACTATTGGCGTTAAGACCGCAGGATATGGCGGGCGTGAGTTAATTAAAAATATTTTGGTTAAATCCGACGATCCTGAGAACAAAAAATTTTATTTAAAAATTGCCGGTAAAGTTAAAGAGATTGTCAAGATCAGCCCCAGCACTGTGAACCTGAACGGGATTCCCGGACAGACCGTAAGTGAGGTGGTCACAATTGAACCGGTGCAGATGGATGAATTAAAGATCCTTGGCATGACGCTTAAATATAATAAACAGATAAAGGCTGAGTTGATCAAGCCCGGCCAGGGGGAAAAAACCTGGAAGGTCAGGGTTTCCTGTTATTCCGAGCACCCTGCGGATATTTATGATTTTATTACACTGACAACAGACAACCCCAATAAATCGCATTTGAGAATTAGGGTCTATGCTATTTTTGAAAAAGATGAGCCTATGGAAAAGAGCGATTTAAGGACACATGTAAACAATGAATAGCCCAAAGAAAGCTAACATAATGGATACGTCAGCAATTAAGGCCGTTGTGTTTGATTGTGACGGCGTCATGTTTGATACGGCTCTGGCCAACCGTAAATTTTATAATGATCTTTTGGCCGCTTTTAATAAAGCCCCCCTTGACGATGAGCAGTTTAAAAATATTCATATGATGACGGTAAGGGCTGCTGTTGAATATCTTTATCCGGAAATGGATGACCACCAGCCTGTATACAAAATGATTAAAAGCATCGGTTATGAAAGTGTGGTGCCTTTGATGCTGATGGAACCGGGCCTTATTGAGTTGCTTGATGCAATAAAGCAGGCAGGCCTGGTGCGCGGTGTGGCCACGAACCGGACAAATACCATGGGACGTGTGCTGATTGAACATAAGCTGAAAAAGTCATTTGATATTGTTGTCACGGCATCGGATGTCGCAAATCCCAAACCCTTTCCTGACCAGCTTGAAAAAATTATGGGGGCGTATGCGCTGGTGCCTAAACAGCTTGTGTTTATCGGGGATTCCATATACGATAAAAAGGCTGCTGAATCTGCTGGTACATGGTTCATAGCATTTAAGCAGCCCGGGCTTGAAGCCCACGCCCATGCAGTATCCATGGATGAGGTGGGAGGACTGTTAAAGTTAAGCAAATATAATTCTTGACAAATCAGCCAATCATCATTAAATTTTACAAGATTTTTAAATAAAATTGAAGTCAGGTGCCGGGTCAAGGCATTTGACACCTATAATGGCAGTTAACCATAGATTAAGGAGAATGACGTAATATGTCTAAATTAGTTGCACCCCATGGCGGAAAAGGTCTTGTATGCTGCAAACTTGAAGGCGCTGCTCTGGAAGCTGAACGGAAAAAAGCCGCAGGTCTGAAAAAAATCGAAATCTCTTCCCAGGTTAAAGGCGACTTGATCATGCTGGGTATCGGCGGTTTCTCTCCGCTGAACGGCTTTATGACCAAAGCTGACTGGAAAAGCGTTTGCGAAGACTTCCTGCTGGCTAATGGTACTTTCTGGCCGGTTCCTGTTATGCTCGATGCTTCTGCTGCTGATGCCGCAGCAATCAAAGTTGGCGATGAGATCACCCTGGAAAGAAATGGTGAGATTTATGCCACCATGAAGATCGAAGAAAAATTCGAAATGACTGAAGCCGAGAAAAAATGGGAATGTGAAAAAGTTTACAAAGGTCATGGCGAAGAGTCTGATGACAAAGTATTCTGGGAAATCGCACTGAAAGATCATCCCGGCGTTCAAATGGTTATGGCCAGAAAAGAGTTCTGCCTGGCTGGTCCTGTAAAAGTACTCTCCGAAGGCGAGTTCCCCGAAAAATTCAAAGGCGTATACCTGACTCCTGCTGAAACCCGCGCTATCATGGATGAAAAAGGCTGGGCAAACGTTGCTTCCATGCAGCTGAGAAACCCCATGCACAGATCCCACGAACATCTGTGCAAGATCGCCCTTGACGTATGTGACGGCGTTCTGATCCACTCCCTGATCGGTAACCTGAAACCTGGCGACATCCCCGCAGACGTACGTATCAAATGTATCGACACCCTGATCAAGGGTTACTTTGTACCGGAACACGTTATTAATGCCGGTTACCCCCTTGACATGAGATATGCCGGTCCCCGTGAAGCCCTGCTTCATGCCACCTTCCGCCAGAATTACGGCGTTAACAAGATGATCATCGGTCGTGACCATGCCGGCGTTGGTGACTTCTACACCCTGTTCGAAGCCCAGGAAATTTTTGATACCATCCCCACTCCGGAAGACCCAGGCAAACGCCTGCTGTGCGAACCGTTGAAAATCGACTGGACCTTCTACTGCCACAAATGCGACGGTATGGCTTCCATGAGAACCTGCCCCCATGGCAAAGACGACCGTGTTATCCTCTCCGGCACCAAACTGCGTCACGCCTTGTCCAACAACCAACCTGTTGTTGATCACTTTGGCCGTGAAGAAGTTTTGGTTATCCTTAGAGAATACTATGCCAGCCTGACCGAAAAGGTTGAAGTAAAACTGCAGAGCCATGCAGAAGGCACCAAGATGTAATTAAAGGATTTTCCTTCACTGACATCTGTTTGGTGATCTAAATTAAGGCGGCCCTTTCCTTGACTGGAAAGGGCCGCTTTTTTATTTGGCAACTTGCCAACGTTTTGAATTTTTACTTTAAAGCTACTTTAAAGCTGTGGACAAAATGCAGTCCTCTGCATGCGTTAGCGCCGTCTTCCGAGGGCAGGGCCTCATTGAATATTTCCAACAGCTTAACGGTTTGTTTGGCCATCATGACGCAATTGCCTGAAATGGCGTAGTACATGATGCTCAGACGTGTTTTTGAGGACTCTTCCCTGATTCTGGCAATTTGATTGGCATTGTATTCATCCACAAGATCTCTGAGATAGTGGAATCTTGCCCCGATGTGGCTGCAGTCCACAATATCCTTTTTATTAAATGCGATTTCAACCTGCTCAAAAATGTAAAGCATTTCTGTTTTGACCTCTTTGAGTTCCTCAATCTGGGCCTGTAAAAGCCCTTTATGGCGGTTGGCCACATGCATGGTGGATCTGATCACCGTATCTCTGTGTCCATCGTTCAGTTTCTGAAGGCGCCGGATAATCTGGTAATAGTTGTAAGACCCCTTGTGATCCGTACGCTGCAGGAGCCGTAACACTTTAAAAATATTTGCAATGATTATATTGCTGCTCATCTGGAACTGCTTGACCTTCCTGCGCTGCTCCCTTAAGGTATCCAAATCCTCTTCAAACAGCGCATTAAACGTGGTTTTCAAAGAGAGCCGTATGCTCCGAAGATGAAGGGCAAGATGGTCAAATGTGGCTGAAACAGAAGACGGGAAATTTACCACCTCTTCAAGGTGGTAAATGGTGATCTCCTCTTTGGTCTTTTCAGTGCCTTCGTGATGCTTTTTGTTCCTGTGGATCATAAAAAAGACAAAGATCATCAGGCCGGCGACACCGGGCATTTTGAAATAGTAGATGATATAGGCGCAGATAAAAGACGCCGCAAAGGCAATAAAGGCGGTCATAAACCAGCCACCTATCACTGTCAAAACGCCGGTGATACGGTATACGGCGGTTTCCCTGCCCCAGGCCTGGTCGGAAAAGGAAGACCCCATGGCCACCATAAACGTCACATAGGTGGTGGATAAAGGCAGTTTTAGAGACGTGGCCAGGGAGACCACGGCAGATGCCACCATCAGGTTTACGGACGCACGCAACAGATCAAATGATGGTTTCTCCTTTCCCCCGACATGGGTATCCTCGGGGATCGGGCTGATTCTTTTGGCCACAATTTCACCAATGACGGTGGGGGACACGGCTTTGACAGAGGCAAACAGGCTGTGGAACAGGTTGACGATGCGCCTGGAGAGCCAGACGGATTCGAATCGCTCCATGCATTCATCCTGCTGGCCCAGGCTGATTTCGGTTTCGGTCACTGTCCTTGCCTTTCGTGATACCCAGAGAGTGAGCACCATGATGGCGCCTGCAATGAGCATGATAAAGGTCTGGGTGTGTACTTTTCCCCCCAGTGCCCCCATGGTGATATTCATGGGATCCGATGAGGCCAGAGCAGTTCTGAAGGCATTCAGCCCTGCCAGGGGCACACCGATAAAATTAACAAGATCGTTGGCGGCAAATGCCATGGCCAGAGCAAAGGTGCCGGAAAGAACAATGGGTTTAAGAATGTTTATTTTGAATGCGCTGATAAGAATTTGAAGGATGATAGTTGAGGTTGCGAAGATACCGCCCATGATAATTAACGAGTGGCTATTTATCCATGCCACCATTTGTGGATCCATGAACGTAGCCCCTTTAGCGCCTTTTACAAGGATGAAAAAGGTGATGGCGGTAAGGGCCAGACCGCCCCATAACGCGCCATAATATTTCAGCCGTTTTTCATAATTAAAGGTAAAGATAAGTCTGGCTATAAACTGAATAGTTGCACCTGATGCAAATGCCACGATAATGGATAATAATATCCCAAAGATTATGGTGATGGCGTTGGTCGAGTTGATATAATCCAAAAGTCCAAGGCCCGAATCAGCATGGGCTGCAAGTTTTATCATGGACAGGGCAACGGCAGCCCCGAGCAACTCAAATACAATGGATACGGTCGTGGAGGTGGGCAGGCCATATGTGTTGAAAAGATCTAAAAGCAGGATGTCCGTGATCATGACAGCCAGAAAGATGGTCAGAAGTTCGGGCATGGTAAAAAGTTCGGGATGAAAAATACCCTTCCGGGCAACCTCCATCATGCCTGCTGAAAAAGTAACGCCGGTCAGAATACCGGCACTGGCAATAATCATGATCACTTTAAACGGTGCGGCCTTGGATCCGATTGAGGAGTTTAAAAAATTCACTGCATCATTGGTGACTCCAACAATCAGATCAAAAATTGCAAACAGGATCAGCATCCCTACAATGACATAGCATATTTCAATGCTCATGGTGTTTTTATTTCCTTTGTGAAAGTTGGATATCTATTCGGGACGAAGTACGTCTGTCCGTTTTATTAGAATTGCAATCCTAACAATATTCTCACACTTTGCAAATATTTTATCCCTTATAAGGCTTTTGGCCCTGATTTGGCAAGGGGTTTATCAACCTGTAGCGTATAGTCACGTTTTGTGCGTCATCGGTAGTGGTTGAATCCCGGATTAAGGGAGGGATGATCTACCTAACTTTTTAAGAACGTTTTTTAAGGGCTAAAATCATGTCGTAAACCTTGGGTTTAGGGCGGTTGGCAAGTTCAGCTATCTTTTTTGCAAGTTCACCGGTCCGCATATCCTGATTCAGGCCATCCATGATCATGATCTCTATCTGGTCTGAAGATAAATCGGCGGGCTGTTCATCCGCGCCTTTAATAAACAGGACACATTCGCCTTTGACGATCTCTCTTACCTCAAGGGTGGATAAAATAAGAGATAAGGGCCCAGGAATAAACTCCTCATACTGTTTTGTCAATTCCCTGGCGAGACAGGCCTGGCGGTCGCCAAACGCCATTATGGCCGAAGATATCAGCCGCATAATGCGCCTGGGCGATTCATAAAATATCAGTGTGGCCTTGTGACGGGCGGCATCATTGAGAAAGCTCTCCAGGCGGCCCTGTTTTTTAGGCGGAAAGCCCAGGAAGATAAAGGAGTCTGTGGGCAGGCCGGATGCGCTCAATCCGGTAAGCGCCGCATTGCATCCGGGAACCGGCACTATGGGTATGCCTTTTTCTTGGGCTTGGGAAACCAGACGGTACCCGGGATCTGAAATTAAAGGCGTACCTGCATCGCTGATCAAGGCGATGGTAGTCCCGGTTTCAAGCCGTTGGATCAGGTCATGGGCTTTTTGGGTTTCATTGTACTCATGACAGGCAATCGCGGGGGTTGTGATGCCGTAATGACCCAGCAGTTTTTTTGAGTGGCGGGTGTCTTCGGCCGCAATCAGGTCCACCTCTTTTAGAATGCGTACCGCCCGGAATGTCATATCTTCAAGATTGCCTATAGGCGTTGCCACGATATAAAGAGTGCCGGACATCTTAAGATCCTTGAAAGGCATTGGGGATCACAGTGATGTCGCAGGCGGTGTGCGAAGCGTCCTTGTATAACACCTCCACCACATCAAACCGCAGCCGGGTGTTGGTGATTTTATTTAGGCTTAGATAGTACTGGGCGCCCATGATAATTTTTTTTTGCTTGGCTGTTGTTACACCTTCCCGGGGTAAGCCTTTTTTTACGCCTGTCCGGGTTTTCACTTCAATAAAGCATAAGGTGTCAACGTCTCTTGCGATGATATCGATTTCAAACTGCGGGGTTGAATAATTGGATTCCAATATTTTATAGCCCCGCGATAAAAGGAGCTTCCGGGCCGCCCGTTCTCCCTTTTTTCCAAGCGCTATTCCCCCAAGGCTCATATATCCTTTACACCCTTGAAACTTTTGCGATGAATGGGGCAGGGGCCATGGGTCAGGATCGCCTGCTTGTGGGCTTTGGTTGGGTATCCTTTATGCCGCTTAAATTCATATTCAGGATATTGTAAGTCAAGGTCCGTCATGATCCGGTCCCGGGTGACCTTGGCCAGAATAGAGGCTGCTGCAATGGACAGGCTCAAGGTGTCCCCTTTAATGACAGGACGCTGATCTATGTTACTGTCTATGGTAAACTTGCCGTCTATGAGCAGATAATCCGGGATAAGTCCTAAATCGTCAACCGCCCGTTTCATGGAGAGCAGGGATGCCTGCAAAATATTAATCCGGTCAATTTCTCCGTGGTCGGCTATGCCGATGCCAAATGCTATGGCCTGGCTTTGGATCACTGGAAAAAGCGCCGCTCTTTTTTTTTCGGAAAGTTTTTTAGAATCATTAATGCCGGGAATATCAAAATTTTCAGGCAGAACCACCGCCGCAGACACGACAGGGCCGGCAAGGGGTCCCCTGCCGGCCTCGTCAACACCTGCAATTATTTTATATCCACCCAACATAGCCTGGTTTTCAAAGACCAGCATATCGGCTGGAAAATTGGCGCGGGTATCAGGCAAAGCGTTTTTCTTTGATTCTTGCAGCTTTGCCGCGCAAATTTCTCAAATAGTAAAGTTTTGATCTTCTTACACGTCCCCGGGTGATCAGTTCAACTTTGTCAATGCCAGGGGAATAAAGGGGGAAAATTCTTTCAACACCTACGCCGCCGGAAATCTTTCTAACGGTGAACCGGGCGCTTGAAAGGCCTCCGGTTTTTTTGATAACAACGCCCTCGAAAACCTGAACGCGTTCTTTTTCACCTTCCCTGATTTTTACATGGACCTTTACGGTATCCCCGGAGTCGAAATTCGGGATGTCAAGGCGCATCTGTTCTCTTTCAATTTTTTGGATTAGGTTTGCTGTCATGTTTTGTTCCTTCTATTTTTTCAGCCGTTTATTAATCTGTCTAAATATATGGATGCCGCGGACCGGACGCTTAAGTGATTATATGATCCTGCCCCCTGTATGGGCTCAAGGACATGGTCACACTGATTGATTACTTCCGGTGCCAGCCCCCATGCCGTACCAAACACGATCACATGGGGGGCATTACCCTTCAATTCCTGTCCAAGTTTTCTGCAACTGTGTGTGGGGTGCCGGGTGTTGGCGCTGGTGGCTACTTTAACCACGACCTGCCCCTGTTCATTTTCTATATCATTGCAGACTGCTTCAAATGTATCCGCCACCCTGATCCTTTCAAGGGCGGATTTTCGTGCCGGATTAACTCTTCCGCCATGGCCGTTTGTCCAGTGTTCCATGATCTGGAAGGCCAGGGCTCTCTGGTCTTCATAGGGGGTGACCACGTAATATGCCTTTACACCGAATGTCCTGCCTGCCCTGGCAATGTCATGCAGATCCATGTTGGTCAGGGCTGATCCCGTGATTTCTCCTCTTTTATTGACCACAGGGTAGTGGATCAATGCCAGGTAAAGATTCGGCGTGTTATGTTCCGTTTCCGACCCCTGGCCTGTGGGGCCTTGATCTATTGGTTCATCTGTTGAATTCATTTATCAATAAGTGCCTCAAGCTCCCGGCACCACTGCCGTAAAATTTCTTTTTCTTCATTATCCAGCACCCGGGTTTTAAACAGGTCCGGACGCTTGATAAATGTTCGTTCCAGAGCAGATCGCCTGCGCCATTGCCGGATTTTTTCATGGTTTCCGGACAAAAGCACACCGGGTACGCCCATTTCCTCATATATCTCGGGCCGGGTATACTGGGCATATTCCAGGCGGTTGTCCATAAATGATTCACACTGGGATGATTCATTGTTTCCCAGCACCCCGGGGATCATTCTTGCAACGGCATCAATAACCGCCATGGCAGCAATCTCTCCGCCGGTCATCACAAAATCTCCCACACAGATCTCTTCATCCACCTGGCGGACATAGACCCGCTCGTCAATACCCTCGTACCGGCCGCAGATTAAAATAAGGTCCTGTCGATTTGCGGCAAGTTCACAGGCCCGGGCCTGGGTAAATGGTCTGCCCTGGGGGCTTAAATACACCACCCAAGGGCTGGGAGAGGTTTGTCTGGCAGAATCAATCGCTTTTTCCAAAGGTCCCGGCATCATTACCATGCCGCTTCCTCCGCCATAGGGGCGGTCATCTACACTGTTATGCCGATCTGAAGCAAAATCCCGGATGTTGATGCTGTCTGCGCTGATAACCTTTCGGTTCAAAGCCCTGGCCATGATGCCGTTGGCAAAAAAAACTTCCATAAATTCCGGAAACAGTGTCAATACGGTAAACTTCATGGGAAAATCAGTCCGTGATGAAGCCTTCGGGCAACTGTGTTGAAATTACGCCGGTCTCAAGGTTTATATCCTTGACAAATACGGCATTCATAGGGATGAGCACTTCCTGTTTCCCCCGGGACGTTTTATTTGTAACAACCAGGATATCATCCGCAGCTGTGGGAAAAAGCTGCTCAACGCTTCCAACTTCGCCTTTACAGGTATCTACAACCGTCAACCCGATCAGATCCTGCCAGTACCAGGTATCTTCATCCAGGTCCGGCAGTTTGGTTTTATCAACCAGGACAAGCTTACCCACAAGGGCTTCCGAGGCTTCCCGGGTACTGACCCCTTCAAGGGTTAAAAGTACGCCTTTTTTATACCTGCCGGTTTGGATTATCACATATTCCCGGCCAGGGTCCAGGGTCTTGTCCTCATCTTTGAGTACCACGTCAAGCCCTGGGGTAAAGGTGTCGGGCGACTGGGCCCAGGACCAAACTTTAAGGTTGCCCCCAAGGCCGTGAACGCCCGTGACTTTGCCGATGGTCAGCCAGGTATCCGAAGATTCCATGGAACTACTCAATGATTTCCAGTACCGTGCGTTTTTTCAGTTTTGTGGCTGCGGCACTCAGGATAGTTCTCATGGCCCTGGCGGATCTGCCCTGTTTACCGATAACTTTGCCCAGGTCTTCCTTTGCCACCTTGAGTTCAAGCACCGAAGTCTGGTCTCCTGTCACTTCAGATACCTGAACCTCATCTGGATTGTCTACCAATGCCTTTGCTAAATACTCAATCAGCTCTTTCATAAAAACGTCTCCTAATCAATGACATAAGGGCCCGGCCGTTTTCAAGGCGTCTACAGCGATTCTATTCTTTTAAGGTACCCTTAGGCAGGAACGCTTTGAGCACTCTGTTTTTTAAGGATACTTTTTACCGTTGTGGTGGGTATTGCACCCTGTTCCAGCCAGTACTGCACCCGGTCCTGTTTCAGGGTGATAACGGCCGGATTCTGCATGGGATCATAGGTGCCGACGGCTTCAAGGAACTTGCCGTCCCTGGGTGCCTGAATATCGGCGGCAACAATTCTGTAAAAGGGTTTCTTCTTGGTGCCTTTACGAGTAAGTCTGAGTTTTACTGCCATAGTTCTTGTTCTCTCCTTAAAATGGAAGCATGCTCCGAAGGGATTTCATGCCGCCGTTATTAAATTTTTTCACCATTTTCATGGATTGGGTATAGCTTTTAAGCAGTTTATTCACATCCTGAATCGATGTCCCCGAACCAAGGGCAATCCTTTTTTTGCGGGATGCTTTTATGATTGCGTGTTTGGCCCGTTCATCAGGAGTCATGGAATTGATAATAGCCTCTATTTTTAAAAATTCTTTATCACTGATGTTCAAATCATTGAGCATCTTTTTATTTACCCCGGGCAGCATGCCCAAAAGATCCTTGATCGATCCCATTTTGCGGACCTGCTGCATCTGGTTTTTAAAATCTTCCAGGGTAAACTGATTTTTCCTCAGTTTCTTTTCAAGGGCCTGGGCTTCTTTCTGGTCAACCGCCTCCACTGCCTTTTCAATAAAAGACAGGGTGTCTCCCATACCCAGAATCCTGGACGCCATACGGTCCGGATGAAAGGGCTCAAGTGCCGTACTCTTTTCACCCACACCGATGAACTTTAAGGGTTTGCCCGTCACCGCTTTGATGGAGAGCGCTGCACCGCCTCTGGCATCACCGTCCATCTTGGTCAGCACAAAGCCTGAAATATCCAGCCGCTTGTCGAATTCACCGGCAATGTTCACCGCATCCTGGCCGGTCATGGCATCTGCCACCAGAAGAATTTCTGCGGGGTTGATGCCCTTTTTGATCTCTTCAAGCTCGACCATGAGCGCGTCATCCAAGTGCAACCGCCCTGCGGTGTCAATGAGCAGGGTGTCGCAGCCAAGCTCCCTTGCGGCAAGCGTTGCATCCTGGCAGATCCTGAGCGGTTTCATGTCGGTTGTGGATTCAAATACCGGCACGTCCATCTGTTTGCCCAGCTTGGTCAGCTGGTCTATGGCTGCCGGACGGTACACATCCACAGGCACAAGATAGGGCTTTCTGCCGATTTTGCGCAGAAAACGCGCCAGTTTGCCAGCTGTGGTCGTTTTGCCGGAACCCTGCAGTCCCACCAGCATGATTGATGATGCCCCGGTGGCGGCAAAGTTCAGTTCCTGGTGGGTGGAGCCCATCATTTTTGTAAATTCTTCGTTTACAATCTTGATGACCTGCTGGCCCGGGGTCAGACTTTGCATAACCTCCCGGCCAAGGGCTCGGGCTTTTATATCTGAAATGACATTTTTTGCAACCTTATAATTGACATCGGCTTCCAGAAGTGCCAATCTGACCTGTTTTAAGCCGTCCTCAATGTTTCTCTCGGTAAGGGTTCCGTGCCCTCTTAGTTTCTTAAAAACAGAATCCAGCCGGTCGCTTAAATCGTCAAACATGTGCAAGATAACCTTTTTCTCAGTGTCAAATCAAATCGTTGAAATTAATAAATAATCCGTGTAATGTCAAGAAAATAATAAAATTATGCAGGTGCGTACAATGAAAGATATACTGGATTTTACCCGGCAGGATCTGGGTGAATGGTTTGAAAATAAAGGAATACGGCGTTTCAGGGCTGACCAGGTGTTCAAATGGCTCCACCTGAAGCTTGCCGACAGCTTCGAAGAGATGACCGACCTGGGCAAGGCGCTGCGGGGGGAATTGGCCGAGCATTTTTTTCTGGGAACACTGGAACTTGAAAACATGGAAACTTCCGTTGATGCCACAAAGAAATTTTTGCATCGACTGGCAGACGGGGAGTATGTGGAAAGTGTTCTCATACCTGAAAAAGAGCATTATACCCTTTGTGTGTCCACCCAGGCCGGATGTGCCATGAACTGTAAGTTCTGTCTGACCGCCAAAACCGGGTTTAAAAGAAACCTGACCATGGGAGAGATTGTAGGTCAGGTACGGGATGCCCGAAGGTTTGTTGCCCAACAGGGCATCGAACCTTTGTCTCTGTCCAATATCGTGTTCATGGGTATGGGGGAACCTTTGGCAAATTATGATAACCTTTTGCGCAGCCTTGGTGTGATTTTTGATACGGATTTCGGGATGAAGTTCTCCCGTCGCAAAGTTACGGTCTCCACCTCCGGCATTGCGCCTAAAATCATTCAGCTGGGCCTTGATACCGAAGTCAATCTTGCAGTGTCGCTCAATGCCACAGACAATGAACTGCGTTCAAGCCTGATGCCGGTCAACCGTACCTGGCCTATTGAGGCGCTGCTTGCGGCCTGCAAAGAATTTGAGATGAAGCCCAGGAACAAAATTACCTTTGAGTATATTCTGATGAGCGGGGTCAATGACAGTGATGCCCATGCCCATGACCTGGTCCGCCTGCTTTCTCCCATTCGGGCAAAAGTGAATCTTATTCCATTTAACGAACATCCCCAAGCCCCCTTTAAAAGGCCTTCACGGGATCGGATCAACGCCTTTTTGACCATTCTTTTAAATCGGAACATGACAGCTATTGTCAGGAAAAGTAAGGGGGATGATATTTCTGCGGCCTGTGGGCAGCTCAAGGCAGCCCGGATAGAATAGAGTTCACCGCAAATGAATTGATACTTCATCGTGTTCCTGTTCCTGTTCTTGTTCTTAATCAGCCTTATTCCGACAAAGGTACGAAAAGTCTCATAGGCGTTAACACTCTTTGAATATGACCTTTTAGCTTCAACAGGAATGAATAATATAAGTAGTCTTCGCTTTGAAAGTCCTTATTCTGTTACAAGTGCCCTTACTTTAGCCAAAGCGTCACTTACGACTGAAGCAGAGGCCTTTTCAGCAAATTTTAAACCTCTTTCCACAAAATCAATTGTCTTGACCTGATGACAAAGAATAACACCGGAAATCTTTTCTCCGGCTAAAACTACTTCAAAACCATGTCCCCGGACCCTGCTTGTGACCGGGGCGACCAAAGCCAGGAGAATTTTTTTATTGAAAATAGCAGGAGAAAGGACCAGGACAGGGCGATGCCCCATTTGCTCGTGACCAGCGGCAGGGTCAAAGTCTGTCCAGACAAGATCGCCCCGCTCAGGAATAAACACTTTTTTTTCAGATCTTGCGGCCATTACCATTCCTTTCCTACAGGCTTGTCGTTCAACCATGCCTTATCCTCGGCATTCAAGGCAACAGCCTTGGGATCACATTGGTTTAAAAGTTCGTCAAGTGTATAATCTTTCTTCTTTTTGATAGGGGTAATAATAATCCTTCCGTCTTTCGCCTCAATGGTAACGATCTGATCTTTTTCAAGCTGAATCATGTCAGCAATCATTTTTGGTATCCTTGCTGCCAAGCTGTTACCCCACTTTTTAATCACCAGTTCTGTCATTTTGTGCTCCTTCAAGAGTTTAAGCAATGTATAAACATACATTGCAGCACAAAAGAAGTTGTGTCAACAACGTATAAACATTTTAAGCCCAATTCTACGTCCAAATATTAATTCTCTTGCTTTACCCGGTTCCCATGATGATGAATAACAGGAGTAAGATTAAGAGCAAGGTTAAGAAAAAGGGCTGGGGCGGGTCAGGGGGATTGTATCAACAGATTATGAAATGCCCCTGATTCCGGTGCGACAACCTCTATCTCCTTTGTTCCCTGTTTTTGAAAAATACTAATAGTAGTTAACGCACCGGCAGATGCTTTGGTGTATCCGGATGTGATCGTAGCGGCCAGGTGCAGGGCGGCTTCGTCGGTCTGTCCGAAAACTAGGGCGTCGGGGCCGGGCAGGTGGGTACAGCGAAGCCGGATGTGGGTTTGGGGATCGTAGAGATTCATGATCCGTTTGTTTTCTGCCTTATTTTTTCCCACCACAAGTTTAGATCTGCTGTCCAGGCGGAAGTGCCTGCCGTGTTTAAGCAGGTTCAGCTGGGTTTTATCTTCTGTTTTCTGGACATATAAAAGATCTCTTAATCGCTGGGAATAGCCCTTGTCCGTGAGCAGACATCCGCCGGCCGGAGAGGGATATTCCGTGATGCCGTACTTTTTTGCCAGGGCGGTCTGGGGTTTTCTGCTCCGACCGCTGATGGACTCAAGGCGGCTTCTGTCCACAAGCCCCTTTTGTTCGGCAATGGTCTCGGGCAGTATGCCTGCACTTAAAGGACGAAGTATCAGGCCGTCATAACCGCAATTTTTTTCAACATAGCGCAGGGCGCTTTTTGTCTGGGATTTTGGCCGCTGCCCCACCACCTCACCTGAAAATAAAAAATCAGCCCCTATTTGCGCCATTATGGCGCCTGCTTTGGCAAACATCAATGTATGGCAGTCCATGCAGGGGTTCATGTTTTTGCCGAACCCCGCTTTGGGGGCTTTCATCATTTCCATGTAGGCTTCTCTAATATTTTTTACGATCAAGGGGATGCCGGTCTGTTTCGAGGCCTTTTTTGCGGCCCTGGCATCAAAAAAGGGTGTTTCAAAACTGATCCAGGTCACATCAATGCCCTGGTCCTTGAGCAAGAGGGCCGATAGTATGCTGTCAAGCCCGCCCGAGCAAAGGCCTAAGGCTTTGACCTGTCTTGTGGTTTCAATAGGGTTCATATATAAGTTTTGAGTTATGGAACAGGTATCCCGATTTGTATCGGTTATTGTTGAAAGGTTAAACCCGTTGCTGTATCAGGCGGATTTTCACCTTGATGCCGTTTTGTTCTGTCAGGGTCTCTTCGGCGTATGTGATCATCTGCTGCAGATGTTTGATTTCATCTGAAAACAGGTGGTCATCCATAATCAGGGATATCAGCAGCATGTCCGTTCCGGCCCGGCACTCTTTTTCCATGGTACAACGGATGCCCGGCATCTTTAATGCGTTTTTAAGGTTTTCCCTGACTTGGGCCTGGGATACCCGGATACCTGAGATGAGCATGTAATTATCAGCCTGTTCAGCCAGCCACTCTATCCGGGTCGAGGTTGCACCACAAGGGCACGCCTGGGGAAAGAATTTTGCCATGTCACCGGTACGAAAGCGGATCAGCGGGAATGCACGGGCTGACAGCGTGGTCAGGACCAGTTCTCCTTTTTCCCCTGTCGGAACAGGCCTGCCTGTCGAAGGATCAATGATTTCGGGCAGAATGTGGTCATCATTCATGTGCAGTCCGTCATGATATCGGCATTCATAGGCAATGGCAGGCCCCGGGATCTCACTTAAGCCGTAATTGAGCCAGACATCCACATGAAGACTTTCCCTGAGTTCGGTGACTGTATGCCCGTCATCCGGCTCGCCCACAAGGATGATTTGTTTCAGGTTCAATTCGTTGGGATGGCACTCCCGGTCAAACATGTGGGCTGTCAGATGCCGGGCAAAGGCTGGGGTGCTTACAAGGGTTGTTACCTTGTAGTCTCTGAGTACCATAAGTGTTTTGGCCACGGACAGGGGGGCATTGGGAATCACGCCGGCGCCTATGGCCTCACCCCCGTCTTTGTAGTCCCTGGCCCAGTTGGCAAGTCCCGGCGGCAGGTGAACCAGGATAATATCCCTGTCCGTTACATTGGCTTCGGCATAGGCACCTGCAACCATTTTTTCCCAGATCATCAGATCCGTTTTTGTATACCCGCTGATGGAGGGGCTTGTACCGGATCCGGGCGCAGTGTGGATGCGGACAATATCCTTCAGGGGGACGGCAAAAAGTCCGTAGGGATAGTGGGTGGCCAGGTGTGTTCTGTCCATGAAAGGCAGCTTTTCAATGTCTTCAAGCCCGGTAATGTCTGAAAGACCTGTTTCCTGGATGCGGTTTCGGTGGAAGGGAACATTTTTGCACGCCCGGTTCACGGTGGCCTGCAGGCGCTCAAGTTGACGCTGGGCCTTGTCGTTTTCATCCATATCTGCGGTCATATTTATCTGTTCGGACATTATTGATTCCTTTCGTCCAAAAAGTCGCCGTAATCTTTGCCAAGGTAGGCACGCTTCACATCATCATCCACTAAAAGTTCATCTGCACTGCCCTGGAGTACCATTTTACCCGTTTCAAGCACATAGCCCCGGTCAGCAATTTTCAAAGCTGCCCTGGCATTCTGCTCAACCAGAAGAATAGTCACCCCGTTGTGTGACAGATCCTGGATCGTGGAAAAGATCATCTCCACAATTTTGGGGGCAAGGCCCATGGATGGCTCGTCCAGTACGAGCAGGGTAGGGCGCGCCATCAAAGCCCTGCCAATGGCGAGCATCTGCTGCTCGCCTCCTGACAGTGTGCCGGCCAACTGGCCTGCCCGTTCCTTTAAAATGGGAAACATCTGAATCACCATATCAAGATCTTCGGCCACACGGCTTTTTCCATCTTTTTTGAACCGGGTATATGCTCCCATTTTCAGGTTGTCCATAACGCTTAGGGGTGAAAATATCTGCCGACCTTCGGGCACCATGCTGATACCCTGCCTGACAATGGCCGGTGCTGACATGCCATTAAGGGGGCGGCCTTTGAACTCGATCTCCCCGGACCAGTTTTTTAACAGGCCGCACACCGCGGCTAAAAGGGTGCTTTTGCCTGCGCCGTTGGCACCGATGATGGAGATCAGCTCCCCTTGTCTCACCGAAAGACTTACCGTATGAACCACGGCAATATTTCCGTAACAGCATCTCAGGTTTTTAATTTTCAGCATAAAAAAGTTTTGTCCGATTGTTTTTTATTTGGATGAGAACTTGCCCAGCTGCAAGGCGCAAGGAAATTTGTAACCGGAGCATACATGATAGTATGTGAGGATTACAAATTTTTGCAGCAACGCCGCAGATGGGTGAGTTCTCATCCAAATATTATCCGTTGCCTAGGTAGGCTGACATTACGGCCTCATTGCGCTGGATTTGTCGGGGTGTGCCTTCGGCTAATTTTTTCCCCTGGTCCAGAACGACCACCTTGTCGGACATCCCCATAACCAGGCTCATGTCATGTTCCACCAGCATCATCGTGATACCCGATTCTTTAATTTTTTGGATCAGTTTGCCCAGGGCGTGGGTTTCAACCGGGTTCAATCCGGCAGCCGGCTCGTCAAGCAGGAGCAGCAGGGGATCCGAAGCCAATGCCCGGGCAATTTGTGCGGTTTTCTGCCGGCCTGCGGGCAGATCGCCTGCCATTTTATGGGTATCTGTTGAAAGACCTGTGAATTCAAGCAACGCTTCCGCCCGCCGACGGGAGTCTCGCTCTTCTTTTTTCATGGCAGGCATCCGGGTGACGGCGGCCCAGAAGCCTGCTTTGGTGCGTACATGCATCCCAACCATGATGTTTTCCAGTAAGGTCATGGATGAAAAAAGCTCCACATGCTGAAAGGTCCTGGCCACCCCTGCTTTCACCAATCTGTGAACCGGCGTTTTTTTGATGTTTTTTCCATTGAAAATCACCTTGCCCGCATCGGGCCGGTAAATGCCGGTGATCATGTTGAACAGCGTTGTCTTCCCGGCCCCGTTGGGACCGATCAGTCCGCATACGATGCCTTTTTCAATAGAAAAACTGATTTGGTCCTGGGCTTTGACGCCGCCAAACATTTTGGTCAGATCCTGGACCTCAAGGATCTGTTCGGCCCGGATTTGAGGCCGTTGTTGTGACAGTATCATGCCTTGGCCCTCCGGGCTGTCCGGATCATATCCATGATCCCCCGGTTCAACCCCTGGGGCATGAATATCATGACAACCATTAAAACAGTTCCGAAAATGATCATTTCATATTCGGCAAATCCGTGGAGCACTTCGGGCAGAAGGGTCAGCACGGCTGCACCGAGCACAGCCCCCCATACGCTTGCCATGCCGCCGATTACCACCATGGTGACTATTTTTATAGAGAACATAAACCCGAATGACTCAGGACTGATAAAAAGGACAAAATGGGCGTACAAGAAACCTGCTATCGCACTGAGGGCGGCGGAAAACATAAATATTTCAAGTTTTAGAAAGTGGGTGTTTATACCTATGGCAACAGCGGCTTTTTCTCCGTCATGGATGGCTCGAAGCGCACGGCCCGTGCGGGAGTCAAGAAGCCTGCGGCAAATGATCATGGCGACACACACAGTGGCCCAAACAAGGAAATAGTAACCGGGTCCGGCCATGAAGACCAGGGAGCCTGCCTCCAGCACGGGGATTCCCACAAATCCGGATGCCCCGCCGGTTACGTGGGCACACTCTCGGATCACAATGTTGACAATCATGCCGAAGCCGAGTGTGCCCATGGCAAGATAATAGCCGGAAAGCCGCAGGGTAGGAAGTCCCACAATAAAGGCAATGAGTACGGCGGCAGCCACGGCACATACCAGGGCCAGCCAGGGGTTTATGCCGTATGTGCCCGAGAGGATGGCCGTGGTATAGGCCCCGATGCCGTAAAAGGCGGCATGGCCTAAAGAGACCTGGCCGGTGTAACCCATGAGCATGTTAAGGCCTAATCCGAGGAGGGTGTTGATCCCGATAAAGGTCATGATCTGAAGATAATAGGTGTTTTCCGTGACAAGTCCAAAGGCAGAGACGGCACAGATAAAACCTAAGTATTCAATCCAGATGATTTTCTTTTTCTCTGTCATCATCTAAAACCGCTTGGCCTCTTTGGCCGCAAACAGTCCGCCCGGCCGGATGTAAAGAATCAGAAGCAGGAGCACAAAGGCTATGGCATCCTTTAAGCCTGAAGATATAAGGCCCGCACCCAGGGATTCCAGAATGCCCAGAAGCAGTCCGCCGGCAAAGGCCCCCCACAGGCTGCCAAGCCCCCCGATCATAGCGGCACAAAACCCTTTCAGCCCCAGGATGGTGCCCATGTCATAGGAACTCATGGTAATGGGGGCAATGAAGATCCCTGCCACCGCCCCGCAACCGGCGCTGATGCCAAAGGCCAGAATCCCCATTTTTTCCGACGGGATGCCGGAGAGCCAGGCCGCTTTTTTATTGACGGCACAGGCCACCATGGCTTTGCCGGTGAGCGTCTGTTTCAGAAACAGATGGATACCGCCTGCCAGCACCAGGGCGGCTGTAACAATCCAGATGCTCTGGGGCAGAAGGGCAGCACCAAACATTTCAATGGATTCATGGCTTGAAAACGAGGGCATGCTGAAAGGGTCTTTTCCCCAGACCATCATGGCTGCGCCTTTTAGGAAAATGCCTGCCCCCACTGTAATAATAATCAGGGTAATCGGTTTAGGATTTCGGGCCGTACGGATGGCAAGCCGTTCAAATACAAGCCCCAGGATACAGCCGGCTGCCACAGCGCCTGCCACGGCCAGGGGCAGGGGCAGGCTTAAGCGCACCCACAGCGTCACCATGGCAAGCGCCCCGATCATGACAAACTCCCCGTGGGCAAAGTTGATCAGCTCCGTGGAGCTGTAAAGCATGGACAGCCCCACGGCGATCACGGCGTATACGGCGCCGGTGGTAATACCTGAAAACAAATATTGGACAATTTCTTGCATATTATTTTAACAGGGTCCAGGTGCCGTTTTTGATTTCAACCATGACAAATGCAGCCGGGGATAGGCCATTATGGTCCTCGGCAGTGAAGTTGAATTCTCCTGTGGCCCCCACGTAACCTTTGGTGGCTTCCAGATTGTCCCGGATTTTTTCCTTGTCTCCGCCGCTGCCTTTTAATGCACCGGCCAGAAGGTTCACGGCATCATATGCATACCCGCCAAATCCTGATACGGCTGCGGAATATTTATTTTCATACGTGGTTTGATAATCTTTAAGTACTTTCTTTTGGGGGTCGGAATCATCTAAAAGGCTGGTCACAAGAATTTTGCCCGTGGGCAGGATGTTGCCGTCGGCGGCATCTCCGGCAAGTTCAATAAATTTGGGTGATCCCACCCCGTGGCTCTGGTACAGCGGAATGTCGATCTTCAGCTGTTTTGCGTTTTTTGCCACGACTGCCGGACCGGGATTGGTACCCCAGCACACAATGGCGTCCGGACCGGCAGCCTTGATTTTAGCCAGCTGGGTAGTGGTATCGGTATCTTTGTCGCCAAAACTTTCACTTAAGATGACCTGGATACCGAATTTTTCGGCCTGATCCAAAAGTTGTAATTTCCCGCTTTCACCATAGGCATTGGAGACTGTGAGTATGCCGATTTTTTTAATGCCGGCGGCTTGCATCTGCTGGTATAGGGCTGCCACGGCCAGCAAATCGCTCTGGGCTGTTTTGAATACCCAGGGATCCACCGGAGTGGTGATTTTGATGCCGGCGGCACAGCTGATCAAAGGCACTTTGGCCCGCTTGGTGAAATTGACAATGGCAAGGGTAGTCGGTGTGGTGGAGGGACCGATGATGGCGATGACCTGATCTTTGTGGATCAGTTTGTTTACGGCGGATACGGCTTTGGCCGGATCTCCTTCGGAGTCATAGATCACCGCCTCAAGCATGTGTCCGTCAATGCCGCCGGCGGCATTGATCTGTTCAACCATCATTTCCATGGTTTTCTTTTCAGGATCTCCCAAAAACGAGGCACTTCCGGTGACCGAAAAAATGCCACCGATTTTGTAAACGTCTGCCGCCATGGCCTCTGATACCAGAAGTATCGACAGGATAGTGACAAGCATTGCAAGTACAAGGTGTTTTTGTTTCATGGTAACTCTTCCTTTATAATTAAATTTTTTCGGCAAAAAAAACCATGGGCTTTCCCGGTTTCCGGTCCGCCAATGGTTTAAGATCCTTTGTTCTCTCTTAAAAGGTCTACATGAAGGCTCCCCGTGCAGAGGGTCTGAAAAAGACGCGGCTTAAAATATATATAAAAGTAAAAAAAACGGTGGTTTCCGGTAATTCCTCAATGTTTCCTTATGTTGTACATCAGGTATTGGCTACATACCTAATTAAGCGTGCCGTTCGTGTCAAGCCTTTTTAGCTGACCTGTTCTCGGGTTGTTTTTTATTTAATCGGTTTTGAGTTTAAAAAGTCTGTTTTTATTTTGAGTTGCTGTTTGTTTTATATGTAAAATTAATCTATATTAGAAATAGTCCTAATATAAAAAATACATAATACCTCTTTTTCTGCCCTAAATCCTGCGTTAAATAGACTGCTATTTACCTATATTTAAAGGAATAAACAATGTTAAAATTCATTGATGCCCTGGAATATCACCGGAGTGGCCGTAAGGGTAAAATTGAAGTGATCACCACCAAACCATGCGCAACAAGCAGAGACCTGTCTCTTGCCTACAGCCCAGGTGTTGCGCAACCCTGTCTGGCAATTGAAAAAGAGCCCGATATGGCCTATGAATATACCACCAAGGGAAATCTTGTCGCTGTTGTTTCCAACGGAACGGCAGTGCTCGGCCTTGGAGATATCGGCCCGCTTGCAGCTAAACCGGTTATGGAGGGGAAAGGCGTCCTGTTCAAGAGTTTTGCCGACATTGATGTTTTTGATATTGAACTGAACACCAAAGATCCCGACGAATTGATCCGTACAGTACAGTTGCTTGAACCGACCTTTGGCGGTATCAATTTGGAAGATATTAAAGGGCCGGAATGCTTTTATATCGAAGAAGCGCTGCAAAAAACCATGAACATCCCGGTGTTCCATGATGACCAGCACGGAACGGCGATTATTGTCGCAGCCGGCATGGTCAATGCCCTTGAAGTCGTGGAAAAAAAGATTGACGAGATCAAAATTGTCTTTAACGGGGCCGGAGCCGCCGGTATTGCCTGCGCCAACCTGTTAATTTCCATGGGTGTCAACAAAAAAAAGTTGATCCTCTGCGATTCCAAGGGTGTTATATATAAAGGCCGCACTGTCGGTATGAACCCGTATAAAGAACGCTTGGCAGCACAAACGGATGCCCGTACCCTTGACGATGCCATGAAAGGTGCGGATATTTTTTTCGGGGTTTCGGTCAAAGGGGCGCTGACCGCCGACATGCTGCGCGTCATGGCCAAAGACCCGATTGTCTTTGCCATGGCCAATCCTGATCCGGAGATCACGCCGAATGAGGCAAAAAAAGTGCGTGATGACGTTATCATTGGCACCGGACGTTCTGACTATAACAACCAGGTAAACAATGTCTTGTGTTTTCCTTTTCTCTTCCGTGGCGCGTTGGACACCCATGCCAGCGCCATTAATGATGAGATGAAACTGGCGGCAGTTCATGCCCTTGCCCAACTGGCAAAAGAAGATGTTCCCGATTCCGTAGGCCGTGCCTATGGCAACAGTGAAATCAAATTCGGGCGTGAATATCTTCTACCCAAACCTTTTGATCCCCGGGTCTTGTTACGCATGGCACCCGCCGTTGCCCAGGCAGCCATGGATTCCGGTGTCGCCCGCAGGCCTATTCTGGACATGGAGAAATACACTGAACACCTGGAAGCATTGCAGGGGCGCTCAAAAGAGATCATGCGTACCATGATCAACAAAGCAAAAGCGGCGCCTAAACGAGTGGTCTTTCCGGAAGGTGAAGAAGATAAAATCCTGCGTTCCGTACAGGTACTCCTGGACGAAAGGATAGCCATTCCGATTCTTATTGGCGAAGAAAAAGTCATCCGCGAAAAGGCCAATGCTCTCAATATTGAGCTGCGGGGAACGGAAATCATCAATCCTCGTAAAAGTGAAAAACTTAATGCGTATTCGGAAGTGCTTTTTGCCAAGCGTCAACGCAAGGGCATGACACGCTATGATGCCCGTCGCCGCCTGCAGGAGGATGGAAATTATTTCGGCGCCATCATGTTGGAACAAGGAGATGCGGACGCCCTGCTTTCCGGCATCAATGCCCATTATCCTGATGTCACCCTGCCGGCCATAGAAGTGGTTGGTAAAAAGGACGGCTTGTCTAAGGTGCATGGCCTGTACATGATGGTGTTCAAAAAAGAGGTGGTTTTTTGCGCCGATACCACCGTTACCATTGAACCGACCGCAGAAGAACTGGCGGAAACCGCCATCCTGGCAGCTGAACAGGCACAGCGTTTTGACATCACGCCACGCGTTGCCATGCTCTCCTTTTCCAACTTCGGCAGTGCCCAGCACCCATTAACTCAGAAAGTGAAAAAAGCAACCGAACTGGTTAAGGAACGGGCTCCGGAGCTGACGGTAGACGGGGAAATTCAGGCTAATGTTGCCCTGGATCCGGAAATTGTCAAAAGTCAATATCCCTTCTCCAACCTCAAAGGGGATGCAAATGTTTTTATCTTTCCGGACCTGCAATCAGGTAATATTACCTATAAGATGCTTGCCAAATTGGGAAATGCCGTTGCTGTCGGCCCTATCCTTATGGGAATGAAAAAACCCATTCATGTGCTGCAGCGCGCAGATGATGTCTCGGATATTGTCAATATGGCAGCAGTGGCTGTCAACGACGCGCAGATGAACGAACTGGAAGAATACCCATTAAATACCCATTAAAAACAGCGTGTTGAAGCACCTGTGTCAAAAGTGAAGTCTTTGAAAATATTACCAAAATTGTAGAAAAATTAATTAATAATTTTATATTGACAATTCAATATGTATTGTTTATAAATTTTAAGCTTCCATGGTTCGTATGCATTCGACAGGGCTTTATTTTGTTTGGTATTACATGGGTATATATTAATAATATTAGTCAAAATAAGGAGGATTAAAAGGAGGAGATAAAAAAATATTGGCACTTTTTCGCTGAATACGATTTAGTATTTAATTTTATTAAAATTTAAGGCAATATTGCATAAGTTTATGCAATTCTGTCGAATTTAGAAAGGATTAAATTATGAACTGGCTGGTACGAACTTTTAGCTGCTCTATAGCCAAGAAGCAGTTTATGGCAGTAACCGGTCTCGCTTTCTGCCTCTTCCTAACAAGTCACCTCATTGGAAACCTGTTTGTTTATGGCGGAAAAGATGCGTTCAATGGTTATGTTGAGCATCTTCATGCACTTGGGGTACTTATCCACATCGCAGAAGCGGGTTTGATTGTTTTTGCCCTCATTCACATCGGTACGGCACTTATTCTCTATTTTCAAAACCTTGCTGCAAGACCTGTTAAATACAAGAAAAAGTCAAATGCCGGCGGTCGGACATTGGCATCGGCAACTATGCCCTACACAGGTCTTTTTATATTGGTTTTTATAGTAGTTCATCTTGTTTCTATGAAATTTGCCGATCATTCCACCTTAACTACCTTTGATGTCACAGCTGGTGTTTTTGCCAAGCCTGCGTATCTTGCGTTCTATATCGTCTCTATGGTAGTGGTGGCATTTCATGTAAATCACGGCTTTTGGAGTGCTTTCCAATCCTTTGGCGCGAGTCATCCGAAGTATATGCCTATCGTCAGAGGGTTTGGTATACTTTTTAGTGTGATTGTCGGAGCAGGATTCGGTTTAATTCCAATCGCTTTTAATATGATATCATAGCTATAACTATCAATTAATCAGGGGGATACATGCAATTAAATTCCAATGTTCCGTCAGGTCCTCTAGAGGGCAAATGGGATAGATATAAATTTGATTTAAAAAAAGTCAATCCTGCAAATAAAAGAAAATTTGAAATTATCGTTGTGGGAACAGGACTTGCCGGCGGTTCAGCCGCGGCAACTTTGGCAGATCTTGGGTACCATGTAAAAAATTTCTGCATCCAAGACTCTCCGCGAAGAGCGCACAGTATTGCTGCCCAGGGCGGTATCAATGCAGCAAAAAATTATCCCGGTGACGGCGATAGCGTATATAACCTTTTTTATGACACAATCAAGGGCGGCGATTACCGTGCAAGAGAAGCAAATGTTTACCGTCTTGCCCAGAATGCTAATGCAATTATTGACCATTGTGTTGCCACCGGTGTTCCCTTTGCAAGAGAATACGGCGGACTTCATGCCAACCGGTCATTTGGTGGTGCCCAGGTTTCACGTACCTTTTATGCCAGAGGGCAGACGGGGCAGCAGTTGCTTCTGGGCGTTTACGGTCAGTTGAGCCGTCAGATCGGTCTTGGCGGTGTGGAGATGTTCCCCAGACGTGACATCCTTGACATCGTTATTGTAGACGGTTGCGCCAGAGGTGTTATTTGCCGTAACCTGGTCACAGGCGAGATAGAAAGTCATTCAGCCCATGCCGTAGTTCTTGCCACAGGCGGATACGATAATGTATACTTCCTGTCCACCAGTGGTATGCATTCCAATGTCTCTGCATGTTGGGCTGCTTACAAAAAAGGCGCCGCCTTTGCCAACCCATGTTATACCCAGATCCATCCCACATGTATTACCGTGCATGGAGACTACCAGTCCAAACTGACGCTGATGAGTGAAAGTCTCAGAAATGACGGTAGAATTTGGGTTCCAATTAATAAGGGAGATAAACGCAGTCCGGATCAAATTCCTGAAAACGAAAGAGATTACTACCTGGAGCGTAAATATCCAAGTTTCGGTAACCTTGTTCCTCGCGATGTGGCTTCACGTAATGCAAAACTGGCATGTGATGAAGGAAGAGGCGTTGGCAACACAGGACTTGCCGTATATCTGGATTTTACCGAAGCAATCAACCGCGATGGTGAAGCTGTCATCAGAGCAAAATATGGCAACCTTTTCCAGATGTACCATAAGATTACGGATGAAGATCCGTATAAAGTGCCCATGAAAATCTATCCTGCCATCCACTATGTTATGGGCGGCACCTGGGTTGATTATAACCTGATGACAACCCGTGACGGACTTTTCTGTCTGGGTGGTGCCAACTTCTCTGACCACGGCGCAAACCGTCTGGGCGCAAGTGCATTGATGCAGGGCCTTTCAGACGGATATTTTGTTCTTCCCTATACCATCGGCGGATACCTTGCAACCCAGTCTCTGTCTCCAGTAAACACCTCTCACCAGGCGTTTAAAGATGCAGAAAAACAGCTTAGTGAGAAATTGAACAAGCTTATGAATATTAAGGGTAAGAGAACCGTTGATGATATTCACAAAGAGCTTGGCCTGATTATGTGGGATTACTGCGGCATGGCCCGTAATGATGCCGGACTGAAAACAGCGATCCAGAAGATTCAAGCACTTCGCGCAGAATTCTGGGAGAATGTGGATGTCACAGGAAGCAGCAAAGATTTTAACCAGACTCTGGAAAAAGGCTACAGACTTGCTGATTACCTTGAATTCGGCGAGCTTCTGGCTCGTGATGCGCTGACCCGTCAAGAATCCTGTGGTGGGCATTTCAGGGAAGAGTCCCAGACAGAAGAAAACGAAGCCAAGAGAGATGATGAAAACTTCTGCCATGTAGCTGCTTGGGAATATGCGGGTGAAGGTAAAGACCCGATACGTAATACAGAACCACTTGTTTTTGAGAGTGTGAAATTAACGCAAAGGAGCTACAAGTGATGGAAGAAAAATTTTTAAATCTGACACTAAAGGTCTGGCGCCAGAAGAGGGGTGAGAAGAAAGGTAAAATTGAAACCTATCAGGCAAAGCATATTTCTACTGACGCCTCTTTTTTGGAAATGCTTGATATCGTTAATGATGATCTCACAATTGCCGGTATAGAACCCATTGCCTTTGATCATGACTGTCGCGAGGGTATTTGCGGAATGTGCGGGCAGGTTGTAAACGGGTATGCTCACGGAGAAGAAAAAGGAACTACCCTTTGCCAGCTTCACATGAGACGTTTCAAAGATGGCGACACTATATTTATTGAACCCTTCAGAGCAAAAGCGTTTAAGGTCGTAAAAGATCTTGTTATCGATAGAAGTGCCTTTGATAAGATTATCCAGGCTGGCGGTTATATAACTGCTAAAGCCGGGGGCGCTCCCGACGCAAATATTTTCCCGGTTACCTATGAAACCGGTGAACTTGCTATGAATGCAGCAGAATGTATTGGTTGCGGCGCATGTGTTGCTGCATGCCCGAATGCTTCTGCAATGCTTTTTGTCGGCGCTAAGATTTCCCATCTTGCTTTGCTTCCCCAGGGTAGACCTGAAGCAGCTAAACGCGCATTGGCTATGGTAAGAGCGATGGATAGTTGCGGCTTTGGCAACTGCTCAAACGAAAGAGAATGCGAAGCATCATGTCCTAAAAATATTCAAATAACCAATATTGCTCGTCTGAACAGAGAGTTCCTGTCAGCAGGCGTTTGTTCTACATCTATGTAAGGCTGAGCAATAAAGAGACATTACAGGGTGGGACTTAAGTTTGTCCCACCTTTTTAAATTTTAAATAAAATGCATTGATTCCAATGTGGTAAGACATAACAAAAATGATAAGAATTAAATGGCGTCGGTTGTTTTTGAGATTATTAAAATTAATTCTTATTCTCTATGTATAATTTGGCCAAATTGCCAGTGTTAAGAAAAGTAATGCCGTGAAATCATCTCGAATAACCAATCTATTGCAGGAAAACAAGGGCCTTTTTACTATCATTATTGTGGGCATTTTTTTGCTTGAAATCGAAATCTTCGCCCTGGCGGCCATGACGGCAGGCAAACAATCCATCCTTCAGGTCATAGATAATCAGGGCAATCTCATACACGAATCCAGTGGGAATAATTTAAGCGATTTCAACAAACATAATTTTGAGCAGGTATTTGGCCCCCTTGAAAATTACACGGTACAACTCAATACCAAAGAAGTACCTTTTCCATTTCGGGCCTGGTTCGTGGCGGCCATCTGTATACCCATTGGGGCTATGATGCTCTTTGCATTTGTTGTCAAAGCCTATCTTGTGATTTTTCATGGTGAGAAAGTGGCGGAAAACGACCCAGGGCTTGTAAATCAACCCGTGACTGAGACTAAGTTGGAGTCGATTTTAAACCGCATTGGCCGTATGAATATTTTCAACATCGGTTTTTTGGTATTCATTGGTGTGATTTCATACTGGATCATTCCAAACATGCTCACCTATCTAGGGCACATCGGGATTGATTTTTTCATTCAGTACAAATGGATATTTCTAGCATTGTTAGTGATTTCTTTCTGCGTAGGGCTTTGGATCGTTTATCTTCGCTACCTGCTGGCTAAAAAAAGTATTGAAAGCCAGACCGAAATCCAAAAGCATCGTCTTAGTCTGGATTACCACTCCCAATCAGGACTGCCGCTTTTGTTGGAGGAACCATCCGACCAAGCTCAAGCAATTATTGATTACAAACCGGAAGATGAGTCTCCCTCAGATTTGTAAGTTCTGATCTTCACCCCTTAAAACCGATCCGTTATTTTTATTGTCTTTTATGAGAAACATTTTCCAAATTATATTACTCCTAAGAAATCCTGTTGAAGTTTTACCCATGCTTCGATTTTTTTAAATATTTCTTTTAATGTCTGCTGCTCTATTCTTGATAGCTTTTTAGGATTAATATTATTATTAGGTTCTCCACCTTCATTGATGATTCCATTTATTTGATTGATAAATCTTAAATTCATCATATAGCTATAAGAATGAGTGATATCATTATAATCGGATTCACTTATTGCATTTTTTTTATATAGCAACTCTAATCGTTCCATAGTATTTGTAGCTGATATTTTATGTTGAAGCGCATATACTCTTGCAAAATCTACCACGAGCATCATAGGGGCTTTAATATCAAAAGTATTTTTAAATTTACCTTGAGATTCAACAATGAAATTACCAAAAAAACCTATAGGCACTCTAAAATGAGTTGTGTTTACAGCCATATACCTGAAAAAACCCCTCCTGTTGCCCAAAAGATTAAAAAGGTCCTCTCTAAGCTCATTTACTAAACCGATATCTCCATATCCAAAACGAAAATCAAAAAAAATACTGATCTGGAGAAGAGCCTCGGAATTCGCGTTATAGATCCATTCTTTAAAATATTTTTTCCATGTAGAAACAGGCTGACACCATTTGGGATTTTTTGCCATTATATCACCTTTACAAAAATCATATCCTATTTTATCAAGCAGATTACATACATGTTCGCCTATTCTTAAAAAATATGCATTTACAGATTCCAATTCTTCTCCATTTACATCTTCAAATATAATAGCATTATCCTGATCTGTTTTAAGCGTTTGTTCTTTTCTCCCTTCGCTTCCCATAACCATAAAGGCAAACTTGACAGGAGGTTGTCCTATTTCTTCAATAGCAAATTTTATCAGCTTCTCTAAAATCGCATCTGTTATTGCAGTAACAAAGTTATTTATATTTTGAGCTTTTGCACCCTCATTTATTAAGATATAAATGCTTTGAGGGAGCTGTTTTTGTTTTTTTGATATTTCTTCATAGGATACAGCCTTATTTATTTCTTTTATAAATAAAAAAGGAAGTTTGCCTTGGGCATTTATAAGATCGCTATTTGAAATCACGCCTACTGCATCATTCTCATTGTTTATTACAGCTAAATGTTTTACGCCTGTTTTCATTATTTTTATGAAAGCTTCAAAGACACTTGAATGTTCTGATATGCTTATTAACGGATCAGACATTATATCTGAAATAGGATTTGAAATTTTTAAATCAGCAGCCACAACTCTATTTCTAAAATCCTGATCTGTAGCTATACCTATAAATCTGCCTTCCTGTTTTATCAGAATAGAACTGCATCTGTGCTGTTTCATTAAAATTGCAGCATCTTTGATAGAATTATTTACACCGCAGAAAAGTACATTCCGTCTTATAACGCTTGATATGGAATTACTAAAAAATTGTATCGATTGTTCTTTATCACTTTTTTTTTTTACAATGAGATTTAAATATGTTTTATCAAGCATTCTTTTTCCGAATATATTGGTAAAGTGGTATTTAAAATCGTCATATTTATCACATAAAGATATAAAAACGTTTTTAGGAAATGTATAAAAAGAGGTATTCTCCTGTATTTCCAAAGATCTTATTGCAATAGATTCATTCAAAAGGATTGATATTCCGCCAAAAATTTCACCTTTATGTAAAGCATCCTTGACTATTTTTTTATCTATAGATTCATAAAAGCGCTCTGCTGTGCCTTCTTTTAATATATATATTTTTTCTAATCTTGATATTCCCTGACGAAACAATATTTTTTTTTCATTAAATAACTCAACTTGAATCAACTCTGATATATGTTTAATCTCTTTTTCAGATAAAAAAGAAAAAGGCGCAATATTTGATAAAAATACAAAATAGTCTTGACTCATATTTTATCCTTAGGATTTTTCGTATGTCCGAATTAAAATTTTTCAACTTTGAAGAACGTTAGCCTGCTTTTTTTATAAAAGCATCCTAAAAACGGTCCAACTTATTGTATATATATTAATTCATATTAAAATAAAATATATAAAACCTATTGTATTTTATATCAAAAATTTAAAATAAAAAATGCAAAGCCCAAACTGCTCGAAAAAATGAAATTCTTATTCTTTTCTTAAATACACCTCTATGGTATGTAAAATACATAGCTTTAAAAATTACGAACGCACAACTAAAGATTAAAGAATAAACACGCCATGTCAAACAAAGTCATACGAAAATTCTTTTTTTCGATTATCGTACCGTCCATACTTACTATTTTGCTTTTTATCACTTCAATCTATGTGATCCTAATACCATCATTTGAAAAAAACATGATGAACAAAAAAAAGGAAATGATCAGGGAACTGACCAACACTGCATGGAGTTTAATAAAAGAATATGACGATGAATACAAGGATTCTTTAATTACTTTTGAGGAAGCCCAACGCCTTGCTGCAAAAAAAATTGGAAAAATGAGATATGGTACCGAGGGAAAAGATTATTTCTGGATTACTGATATGAAACCAGTAATGATCATGCACCCCTATCGTCCAGAACTCAATAATTCAATGCTGGATGATTACACAGACCCGCAAGGGGTAAGGTTGTTTATTGAAGCAGTCAAAGTTGTAAAAACAATGGACGAAGGGTTTATCAACTACATGTGGCAATGGAAAGACGATTCTACTCAAATTGTTCCAAAGCTATCATACGTAAAAGGCTTTGAAAATTGGGGATGGATTATAGGAACCGGTATTTATCTGAATGATGTACAAGCTGAAATAGGTGCTTTAAAAGAAAGGTTAACAAAGATTTCACTATTAATATCAGCAATAATTATACTTATTCTTGCTTTTATAATGTAAATATTCGGGTTAGTAATAATTTTTTCTCCCATCTCAAAAAAAGCGGGACACTATCATAAAATATTGATACAAGAAGAAGCATGGTATCTTCTTGTCAAAAAATATCAGCAGTGTGCATGCATCAAATTGATGGTCAGACTATTGATCTGCAGGCTGATTCACAGCCATATATTTCAATCCCAGAGAGCGAATATCTGGAATTAAGAAACCAGGTGGGGTATTGGAAAGGCATGCACCAAAAAGCTCTTTTGCGGGAAGAAGGGCTCAAGCAAGAAATAAAAGAAAAAGATGGCCAAATCCGGGATCTGAAAAACCGATTATTTGGGAAAAAAACCGAAAAGAGACCTTCAAAAACAGAAAAAGCCAATCCAAAATCAAATGAAAACAAAAGGCCTCGTGGTCAACAACCTGGAAGTGAAGGTCACGGCCTGACAGAGCGTCCTGATCTTCCTGTAGTATACGAACAAGCTTGTTTTCCCCAAAATCCAGTATGCCCTTGTTGCGGGTTGCCCTATACACTTGATGGGAGTTCAGGACCTGAAACCCAAATTATTGAGGTTGACGTCAAAGCCTACACAAGGAGAATTGTCCGTCAGACAGGAACAAAAATATGCTCGTGCAAAGGGGTGCCTCAAACGATTACTGCGCCAATGCCTCCAAAGCTGATGCCCAAAAGCCCATACGGAATTTCAATCTGGGCAGACGTTTTGTTGAACAAATTTCGTTATTGCCAGCCGACCAATCGTCTTTTAAATCATTATGAGGAGCTTGGTTTACCCATTTCAGCCGGTACAATTTCAGGCGGCTTGAACAATCTCAAAGAATTATTTGAACCCATCTGCAACAGGCTTTACCTTCAACAAATGACCGAAGACAGATTCCATCAAGATGAAAGCAGCTGGAAGGTTTTGAAGAAATTGAAGGTAAATCGGAAATAAATGGTGGTTATGGGTCAGTCGTTCTGAATCCGTTGTCTATTTCCTGATT